>DATATR010000311.1:0-13179 GCA_036268695.1 Polyangiaceae bacterium
GCCTTTGAACGCCGTGTGCAGCTTGTTGATCGTCGATTGCACGAACGAGGCTTCGGTGGTGTGCCCGCCGGCGCTCAGCGCGGCTTGAATATCGGGCAAAGTCTGCTCGCCCATGTAGCCCGTGCCGCTGTCGCCGTGGCCCGAATACAGCGTGTGCAAGATGTTGTACGCGCGGAGCAAATAGTCGTCCGCAGCCGAGTGATAGGTCGCGAGATTCGGATACAAGGACGCGATCTTGTACATCGAGAAATAGGTATTGAACGCGTGCGGATAGGCGAACGCACGATCGTAATAACAATTCATGATGTTGGTCGCGCTCGTGCCCGCTGGGCACCACCAATCTTGAACGATGTAGGAAGTGTGATCGATCGCGTTGCCCCAAACCGCG
The DNA here is from genome assembly GCA_036268695.1 of Polyangiaceae bacterium. Taxonomy (GTDB): domain Bacteria; phylum Myxococcota_A; class Polyangia; order Polyangiales; family Polyangiaceae; genus PMG-095. The sequence goes on from DATATR010000311.1 coordinate 389, forward strand.
TCGAGGTAATCGTCGAGCGCCGTCACTTCGGCTAGGACCGGAGATTGCGCGTTCTTTTCGGCCAAAAACTCAGCGTGCGTCCAACCCCAATCATCACCCCAACCGCCACCAGCGACGGCGCCGCGCACCTTCTTCGTGTCCATCATCCAATCGTCGAACACGCCCTTCAGCGTGCCACTCGCGGCGACGGTGTGATCGACCATGAACGTCGCGTGCCGCTGCAGCGCCGCATCGAGCGGCTCGAGCGCGTAGAACTGCAACGTCGTGGTCTCGCCGCTGCCGTAAGTGACGGTCACGTTGTTCGGGCCGAGATGGCTCAGCTTCAGCTGATAGAGGTTGTGACCCGTGCTCGCCATGCCGAGCGAAGTGAGCGTGGTTTCCGCCGGATACTGCGGCGTCACGGCCGTGATCGGCTTCGACGTGTGTAAGTCGAATTTGGCCGTCATGTCCGTCGCGAAGATCATGCCGGGCACGGCGGTGACGTCGATCATGCCCTCGTCGTAGAGCTTTTGCTGCACGTCCGCGTGGCTATTCACTTTGAAGAACTTGAAGCCGTAGGTTTGGCTCGCGCCGGCCGCGAGATTCAGACTCGTGTTCGGCAAGTAGCCGCGATTCGTGCTCTTGATCACGTTCGAGTGAATGTAAAAGACGTCGAGCCCGCTCGGCCATGACGGCGTGCCGCCGCCCGCCGCCCAAGCGCTGCCCGCGTGCTCGGACTTCAGCCAGTTGTCCATGTATTCGAAGCCTGCGCCGGTGCTCGTGTCCGGCACCATCAGCAAGAACGGGCCGGCACCGCTCGGGCGCTGCACCGTGATGTACGACGAGTTGTTGCCCGTGAACGAGTGATAGACCGTGCGCGTCTCGTAAATCACGTCGTTTTGTTGGAACCAATATTCGTTGAACGGCAATGGCAAACCGACGTCGCCGAACTCCATGGCTTGGCCGCTCGTGTTCGTGAGCGCGATCTGCCAAGACAAATAATCGTCCACGAGCGCGTAAGTCTCGACCAGCTTGAAGTTCTTGACGCCCTTCGCGTTGGCCGAATTCTCGTACGTGACCGTCACGCTGCTCGACGTGTTTTGGACATTGCGCACGTCCGCGGACGACTGCGTGAGCGCGGTTTGCCACGCGCCGGTGCCGAGCCGATACGTAAACATCAGCTCACCGACCCACTCGTGATCGGCGGTGTTTTGGCCGGGCGCGTTGGTCGCGTTCATCACGTAGTTGGTGGGGAACGCGTCGCCCGTGATTTGAAACGACGAAATCTCGCCGTTCGTACCCGTCTGCACGTCGAACGTCGAGTTCGACAAAGTCGCCGCCGCAGCGCTCGGCGCGAACCGAGTGCCGAGAACGAGCGAAATCAGGCCGAAAGTCGAAGCCACGGCGCGCGTTCGACGGAGCAGAGCGGATTTTTTCATCGTGATCTCTCGAGCCCGAACCCGGTCGAGGGCACCGGGTCCGATCCTGAGTCGAGCCAGCCCAGCGCGAACAGGCGGCGTTTTTGCGGCGCCATTCCGGCTCGACTGCGCCCAGTTCGACTGTGCATCCGAGATGCAAAGCTCTTTATTAATGGGTGCCCCGCGCGCAGCGCGTCGCGACACGACGCGGCGTGCTCGCAAGCTGCGCGCGCCGCGGGCCCACCTGACGCCGGCTCCGCCAAGCTCCGCCGTCGTGGGGGCCCAAGCACGAATGGATTCGCAATTCGCTTCGGACGCGAGCGTGTTGCAGAGCCGTCACGCGCGTCATCGAAGCCACGCGAATTCAGCCGCGCGACGAATTTCACTATGGATCATTCGAATCAAAAGCGGATCCAAATCGATGGCAGCGAGCCCTCCACACACGACTTCCATAGTAGTCGGTCGTGCGCGAGGAGGAATCATGAATCGGAATCTGTGCGGCTCGGTAGGAGTGTTGATCTTGGCTTCTGCGCTGGGCGCGTGTTCGTCGTCGAACGCGCCGCCGGAGGCCACGAACGTGGAGAGCTCACGCGAAACGGTCACGACCGAAGATGGGCTCGCCGACGCTTACGCCTTCTTCAAACAACTCTTCACTCAAGTCGGGCTCGATTCCACATTTCGACTCGGCGCGGGTTATTCGCCCGCGCTCAGCAGCGAACTCGTGAGCGCGAACGGTTTGCCCGCGAGCGCCAAAGTCATCCTCACGATCGACCCGCCAACTGGGCGCATCAGCCGCATTCAATCGACGCTCGACAGCATCCCGCTGGATCAAGATTTCGATCTCTGGTTCGTCAAAAGCTCGGCCAGCGGCACGATTTTGCCCGATTCTTCCGACACGTTCTTCAAAGTCGGTTCGTTCACCACGCTCGACACGCTGAACAAAGACAAATCGCTCGATGTCTCGCCGGCGGGCGGCGTGGTGTTCGACTTGGATTTAGTGGTGGTGACGCGCAAAGGCCAAACGCCGACCGCGTCGCGCGTCGCGATCGGCGAGCGCACGCTATTCGAGAAGCGCTTTTTCCGCGAAGCCGCCGGCTTGCCCATGGACACGGTGACCGGCACGCTCGCAAACGTCGTCGAGACCAACGACCCTTTGGTGCAGCGCGGCGCTCAGCTCTTCTTCAACGAAACCTTCGGCGGCAACGGTCGCACTTGCGGCACGTGCCACCGCATGAACGACAATCTGACCATCGACAGCGCCTTCATCGCCACGCTACCCGCGAGCGATCCGCTGTTCGTGAACGAGACCAATCCCGCGCTGACGCAGCTCGAAGATTCGCGCGTCTTGCGCAGCCGCGGGCTGTTCCTCGAAAATACGGACGGCTTTGCCGACCCGACGCACGTGTTCAGCGACCGCTCGGCGAATCACACTTTCGCGCTCGGCACCACGCTCGACTTCATCAATCAAGCCTTTTTCGGTTATCCCTCGTCGCCGCCACGCGCGCGGCTCGGCTGGGGTGGTGACGGCGCGCCGGCGGATGGTTCGCTGCACGCGTTCGCGCTCGGTGCGATCACGCAACATTTGACCAAGCGTTTGAACCGCGTGCCCGGCGTCGATTTTCGCATCCCCAGTCAAGCGGAGCTCGACGCGCTCGAGGCGTTTCAACTCTTCACCGGTCGCCAGCACTCTCCGGACGTGACCTTGCTCGGCTTTCGCGATGCTTCCGCGACGCGCGGCCAAACGCTCGCGACCTCGCAGACGAGCGGCGGGAAATGCGCTGCTTGCCACTTCGAATTGCAGCAACTCGTGCCGAACTTGAACGAAAATTTCAACATCGGCACGGACGAGCGCGTCACGGATTTGCCGCCCGATGACGGCTTTCGGCAACCGCTACAAACGCCGATCAATCAATTCATCCCGAACACGGGCACGCCGGGCGCGAAGCTATTCAACGTCGCGCCGGTGATCGAAGCGGCGGACACCGCGCCGTTCTTCCACAACAACTCCGCCGCGACGATCGAAGATGCCGTCGCGCACTACACGAGCTCGTTCTTCAACAACTCACCCGGCGCCACGCTCGTGAACGGGATCTCGCTCACGAACGATCAAGTGCAAGACATTGCCAATTTCTTGCGCGAGCTGAACGCGCTCGAGAACATGCGCCAAGTGCGCAAGCGCACGCAGTTCGTGCACGACAACCGCTCGAGCGGCAACACCACGATCTTGACCTTGGCCCAACGCGACAGCGAAGACGCGATCAACGATCTGCAGCAAAAAAGCCTGAATTTGGCGGCGCAAAACGACCTCGCCAACGTGCGGCAGACGTTGATCATCGCCGAGGCGCAACCGGACGCGAACCGACCCGCCTACCTCGACAATGCGCTCACCTACTTGAACCTCGCCGAAAACGCGATCCTGAGCGCGAACCCGAACAACGAATTCATCGTGCGCTGACCCATCGAAGCATCGCCCGGCCGGCGCGCGGCGCCGGCCGATCACGGAGCGAGGCGCGCACGGCGCGGGCCGATCACGGAGCGAGGCGCGCGGTCTTCGAACCGCCTTCGAATAGCGTCCACTCGTTGATCACGATGTAGCCGTCCTGCGCGGCGACGACGAAGCGCAAGTCGTGCTCGTGCACCATCGTGCCGGGCGGGTAATCGTGCGCTTCGACCCAGCCGCTCGCGCGTTTCACGAACAAGCCGACCTTGTTGACCTGCGCGAAGCAGCCGATTTCGCCGAACGCCTTCACTTGCCGCAACAAGCGCTCGACCGGCTCGCCGAAGTTCAGCTCGCGTTCGTTGCGAGTCCAGCGCGGCCAGTAACTGCCCGGCCCCTGCGCGCGCGCTCCGCGCCAGAGCGCAGTGAAGTCTGCTGCGACGCGTTTCGCCAAACGCGCTCCGGCCATTTGCAGCTTCAGATCGAGCACTTCGCCGTCGTCGTCCGAGGCCAACTCGAAGCTCTCGGCGCTCAGGATCTCGCCCGTGTCGAACTCCTGATCGATCTTGTGGCAGGTGATCGCCCATGAGGTGCGCTCCTCGAGAATCGCTCGCACGGTCGGATCCGGGCCGCGCGCCTCCGGCAACGGCGAAGGGTGAAAATTGACGGCGTAGCGCAGGTTGTCGCGCCACTCCGGAATGCGCCAGGCGTAGCTCGCGACCACGAGCGCTTCGCAACCTTCGTCCTGCAGTTGCCGCAAATCCTCTTTTTGCACGCGCGACAATTGCACGGAAAGCTTCGCGGCCTGCGCCCACTCGACGATGGCTTTGTTCTTGTCGAGCCGCCCATCGACGTCGGAGGCGAAGAGCTTGATGGGCGTCCAGCCGGCTTCGCAGAAGGCACGCGCGACGCCGAGATAACGATCGGTACCAGCGATTGCGAAACGCATTGAACGGGCTCAGGTTAACAAGAGGCGCGCGGTCATGCTCGTTAGATACGGCGAGCGAGACCAATTGCAACACCCCTTGCGGAAGTACCGCAACTTCGCCTGAAATTGCGGGCCGGCCGAGCGCTACGTCGGGCAAAATCGCGGCGCGGTCTCGGGCGCGGCGAAGCTCGTCGACGTGAAACCGATCCGCGTGCCCTGATTTTTTGGTTGGTTTGCCTTGGGTCACGAAGCGCGGCGTGCGGGCGCTACTTCGTGGATTTTTCCTTGTGCCGCAATGTGCGCGCCGCGTGCCCAGAAAAACCAATATTCCTTGACAGGAATATACCTATCGAAGCATATTCGAATTCGTGATCGAGACCTTGGCCGCGCTTTCGGAACCCAATCGTTTTCGCATCGTCGAGTTACTGCGCTCTGGTTCGCGCAGCGTGAACGAGATCGGCGAGCGCTTGGCGCTGAACCAACCGCAGGTGTCGAAGCATCTGCGCGTGCTCAAGAACGCCGGGTTGGTCGGCGTGGAAGCGCGCGCGCAACAGCGCGTGTACGAGCTTCGCGCCAAACCACTTCGGCAATTACACGACTGGCTCGAGCGCTACCGCAAGTTGTGGGACGCGCGTTTCGAAGCTTTGGACGAGCTTTTGATCGAGCTCGAGAAGAACAAGGAGCAAACCCATGAACGCAGGAAGCGAAAGTAAGCCCCACGAACAATCGAGCGGAGCGAGCACACAAGTCGAACGCGCCTCCGAGCGCGAGCTCGTGCTCCGACGCGTGTTCCGCGCGCGGCCAGAGAGCGTGTTCGCGGCGATGACCGAGCCCGAGTTGCTCCGGCGCTGGTGGGCGCCGCGCGCGCTCGGCGTCGAGCTGTTCGAGTGCCAGGCGGACGCGCGTGTCGGCGGCAGTTATCGCTTCGTTTTCGGACGCCGGGGCGAACGTTCGATGGCGTTCAGCGGAATTTATCGCGAGGTCGTCCCGGGACAGCGCTTGGTCTACACGCAGATCTTCGAGCCGATGCGTGAGGCCGGCGAAGGGCTGGTCAGCGCCAGCTTCGAAAAGCACCCCGAGGGCACGCTGCTCGTCCAGCGCGAGCTTTACCCCTCGAAGGAAGTGCTGGACGGCGCGATCGCTTCGGGCATGGAGCGCGGCATGCGCAATACGCTGGAGCAACTCGAGGCATTGCTGAAGGATTTGGGCGACGGTGGATGCTGAACAAGAAGGTGTAGGCGAACCGCTCACCTCGTTGCTTCGGTAATGCCGGCGCCGAGCGCGGAAATCCCTGCCGATTTCGGCGACAAACGCCGAAACCGCGCGGACGCCGCAACAACTCCTCTGGGTGACACCGCGCTAGCATCGTACGACGAACTCGTGAGACGAAGTCGCGAAGTGCCGAACCGCGCGCTCCGACATCAGCTAAGCTTTACGCATGATGTCGAGCGAATCGCGAGCGCACGGGCCCGCGACGATCGACGGCATCTTAGTTGCTTAGCTCGGGAGCGCGAAAACATGAACCAGCTCGCACCGCTCTTCACCGGCCTTTCCCTCTTGCTCAGTGCCTGTTCCGGCAGCAGCGACGCGAACGACGGCGAGATGAACATGTTGCCGAGCGCGGGCTCGCTCGGCGAAGCCGGCTCGGCCGCATTCGGCGGCAACTCGAACGGCGGCTCGGGCCAAGCGGGCAGCAGCAGCAGTTTTGCCGGTCAATCTTCGGGCGGCAACCCGAGCGGCGGCGAGGGCAACGGCGGAACGCAAGCCGGCAGCGCGAGCATGACCGCGGGCAGCGGCGGCTCGAACGCGGGCAGCGGCGGCGCAACCCCGATGGGTGGGAGCGGCGGCGCGGGCGGAAGCACCTCCGCGATCGACTATTCGATTTGGGTGCTGCAATTGCCGACGGGCAGCGGCAATTCGGTCGACACGATTTCGTCGGCCGACCTCTTGAAGGGTTACTCGAGCGCCTATTTCTACGCCGCAAAAGACGGCGGACAGATCTTCATGGATCCGAAAACCGGCATCACCACATCGGGCTCGCAGCACTGCCGGACGGAGATGCGCGAGTCCGCGCCGGGCGGCGGGCAAGCCGCGTGGTCTTCGTCGGGCACGAACACGCTGACGGTGAGCGGCGAAGTGCTGCAAGTCGGCGGCGGCTCGAGCGGCACCACCACGGTCGGCCAACTCTTCAATGGCACGGACTCGATCCCGCTGGTCGAGCTGCAATATTCGAGCAGCGCCGGTGGCTTCAAGATGCTCTACGAAGAAGCCAAGGGCGGCGGCACGACCACGAATCTGAATACGGCGGTCGCGCTGAATACGAAGTATAGCTACACGCTCGCGCTGAACCAAGGCGTGGTGACGGTGAGCATCAACGGCAAAGTCGTGCACACGCAAACTCCGAGCGCGAGCGCCTTGTCGAAGAAATTCTATTTCAAGGTCGGAAACTACGACCAAACCGCGAGCATGGGCGCGATCAGCACCGATCCGTACACGGTCGTCGAGGTGTACTCGGTCAGCGTGGTACATCAGTAGCCGAAGTGATTGCCTCGGGCGCGTGGCAATGCACGCAGCGCGACTTCGATACGTGTGCGAGTCAGCTCGAACAGTAAAAAATTATATTTGACCAATTGGTCGCGGCGGAGCTTTTGTGATCGCGCGCGCGTCGAGCATCCACTTACGGGCATGCTCCGCGTCGTCAATGCCTTGGGTCTCGCCCTCACCTTCTCGCTCCTGAGCGCCTGCGGCTCTTCAGACGACGCAGCGATCGGGAGCCGCGGTGGCACTGGCAATGCGGGTTCCGGCGCGATGACGGCGGGCAGCGGCGGCAGCGCAACGATGAACGGAGGCAGCTCGGGCATGGCGTCGAGCGCGGGCACGAACGCCGGTGGCACGAGTGCGGCTGGGACGGGCAATGCAGGCGCGGCGAACGGCGGCAGCGCGGGCAACTCGGTGGCGGGAAGCGGCGGAGCGAGCGGCTCGGGCTCATCCGGCGCGAGCAATGGTGGCTCAGCAAACGGTGGCAGCTCGGGCACGAGCGGCGCGGCCGGTTCCACTTCGAGTAGCGACATCGTCGGCAAAGTGACGGTCGGTTATCAGGGTTGGTTTACCGCCGCGGGCGACGGCTCCGGCATCAACCCGCCGTGGTGGCACTGGACCGCGGATCGCAACACGCCGACGACGAGCAACATCGCAATCAAATCTTGGCCGGTCGTGAGCGAGTTTTCGAAGACGTACGCGACGGGCTTCGCGAATCTCAACGGCGGCGGCGCGGCGACGCTCTACTCGGCCTGGGACGCCTCGACCGTGGACACGCAAATCAAGTGGATGCAAGACACGGGCATCGACACGATCGCGCTGCAGCGCTTCGGGGATTTTCGCGACACGGGTGAGGCGCGCAACGTCGCGGCAGCGAACGTGCGCGCGGCGGCCGAGGCGCACGGCCGCAAATTCTACATCATGTACGACATCAGCGGCTGGGACACGTTCGACACCGATCTCAAGTCGGACTGGACCGATCACATCATCGGTGAATTGCATTTGCTCGATTCGGCCGCTTACGCCAAGCAAGACGGCAAACCAGTAGTTTGCATTTGGGGGCTTGGCTACCTCGACCACCCAGGCACGCCGCAAACGACGCAAGACATCATCGATTACTTCCATCAGCAGGGCCTGTACGTGATCGGCGGCCTGGGCAACGATTGGCGCACCGCCACGGGCACACGCTGGTCGCAAGCTGGCTTCAGCGCGGTCTTCGATACGCTGGATGCGATTTCGCCCTGGATGGTCGGCGTGATTGGCAACAACGCCGATTCCGACAACAATCGCACGACCTACAACCAGGGCGACGTCACTTACTTGCACGGCAAGGGCAAGCACTATCAGCCCTGCGTTTTGCCCGGCGATTTGTCGGGTCATCAGCGCCATCATGGCGACTTCATGTGGCACCAATTCTACAACATGATTCAGATCGGCTCGGACGGCATCTACATCTCGATGTACGACGAGTACAACGAAGGCAATCAAATCGCGAAGACAGCGGCGACCTCGGCCAGCATTCCCGCGGGCTCGAACTTCGTCACGCTCGACGAAGACGGCACGGCTTGCTCGTCCGACTATTATCTACGCTTGACCGCGGACGGCGGCAAAATGCTGAGAAAGCAGATCGCGCTCACCGACACGCGGCCGACTTCGCCGATGTGAGTGATCACGGCACGAGCGGCCAATAAATCCTGAGCAGCGTGCGGGGCGCGCAGTTCTTCAGCGTCAGCGCCCAACGCCCTTCGCGGAACGCAATTGGCGCCGGGCGCTCGCGGCCGGTCGTGAGATCGGTGACGCTCGCGAACGGGCGAAAATGTTCGCCGGCGGGCACGGAGAGCCGCAAAGTCGCCGCTTCCGCGCCGTAACGGCAGAGCAGGCCGACCCACTCGAACGCGGTGCCCGGGCCGTAACAACGCGCCGCTTCCGCGATCGTGCGGCACAAGGCCGCGTGCGCCCGATGCGACGTCGGTTCATCGAGCGCGAGATCGACACGGCGATAGGCTTGCCTTCCGGCGCGCGTGCCCGGAATCAAATGCGGCAGCGCGTGCACGAAATCCTTGTAACGCCGTAGCTTCGCGCCCGCCTTGAGCACGACGCGGCGATCGCAGCTCAGATCCCAGCGCTCGCTCGAGGCGTAAGACGGCGCGAGCGCGTAGTCCGATTCGTCGCTCGCGACGCGCAGTGGGGCATCACTCACGCCGGAGGCACAGGGCAAGCTCGTCCACTTCGCGCCGTCGCGTCGAGCGCGCACCAAATCGCGCCGCACCGGCGGGCGACCGCTGCGCTTCGGCGAAAAAGAGAGCGCCTCGACGTGCAAGCTCTCGGCCGACAAATCGACCAAATTGAACGATGGCCAGAGCCGCGCGGGATTCGACTGCGTCGAAGAGACGCCTTCCGAGCGGCCAGCGCTGCCCGCTGAAACCAAAATCAAATCGCCCGAGTCGTGATCCGGGCCGCGCAGGATGCGCGCGGTCGGCACGTGTTTGTGGCCGTGCAAGAGCAACACCGCGCGCCCGAACGTGTGCAGCGCGGAAAGCGCCGTACCCGCGCCGAGCGCTGTCATCGTCAATTCCTCGCGATCGGCGTGCGAAAACAAAACCGGCAGCGCGCTGCGCACGAGCCAGCGAATCGGCCGCGGCGTGCCGACCATGTCGATGTGACTGATGTCCGTCACTGGCGTCGGAATCAAATGATGATGCACGAGCAGCAAGAGCGGCAAACCGTCGTCTGGCAATTGTGCGTGCACTTGCAGCAGATCTTCGAGTCGAAATGTGCCGCCCGCGCCGATCAGGCCGCTCGGCAAATACGACGAATCGTAGGCCACGACGTGCGCCGGCAAGCGGTGCAACGCCGCGGGCACGACCTCGGCCAAAAACGGCGTGCGCTGCCCGAGCACGTGCATCCGCGCCGGATCGGCCGCGCGGTGCAGCGCGCTGAACAATTCGCTCTTGTTCGGGCCGAGCAAGCCGAAGCGCCGCCGATCGTGGTTGCCCGGCAAAACGACTGTGAACGCGTCGCCCAAAATCTCGAGCATGCGCGCATGCAATTTCAGGAACGCGGCCACGAGCCGCTCCGGCGGATCCGTGCCCGAGTCGAACACGTCGCCCGTGATCACGATCGTGCTCCGCTCGGGTCGCGCCTTGTCGCGTTCGAGCGTCAGCGTGTCGAACAGCCTTTCGAACAGCAACGTCTGCGCGACGTTGTCCTCCGTCATGTGCAGGTCCGAAAGGTGGACCAAAAAGGTCATCGCTCGCGTAAGCAGCACAAGCGACTCGAATCCGCAACCCCGCGCGCGTTCACCCGCGCAGAGGCGCGCTTCAGGCGCTGATTTCGCGATGTGATTTTTGGGTGACAGGGATTGATTGATGGTCACGCGCCACGGCAAAGGCCGGCACAGCCTTCGGCGGCGCGTGGCGCCGAGCCGCGCGGGAAAGCTCGGAAGCAGTTGTCAATCGCCGAGTTCGATATCGAATCACGAACTCGATAGCCCGAATTGTCCTCGAGGCGATTCGCTACGTGTAGAGCTTTTCCGCGTTTCTGCTCGCGCACGCGCGCCAAATAGGGGAGATTGCGGCCGAGCGCTCGTTGGCACGAACGCTGCGTAGCTGGCCGGCGCGGCTCGGGCTCGCTTTCGAGTCCAGCTCCGGATTGATCTTGAGATGAAAAAGAGAGACGAGATTCGGCGGATCTTGGTCGAAGAGTTCGGCTTCCGCGATCTCGACGCGTACAAGAAATGGATCGACGAGCAGCGCCCGAAGCTCGTCGTCGATCAAAAGCTGATCGAGCGCCTCTCTCCGGACGAAGTCGATTGCCGCGATTTCTGGAGCGTGTGCGACGAGCTCTTCGCGCTCGATCCCGTGTGCAACTTGGCGGTGCGGCCGAGCGTCGGAAAATTGCCATTTTCAGTCGAAACGCGGATGGACGCGAACCGGCTGAATTTGCGCTTCGCCAAGAGCTTCGGCATCACCGATCTGCTCCAAGAAAATGCGCACGAGCGGCTCAAGATGCTCGAAATCGGGCCGGGCTACGGCTCGCTGATGAACTTCGTCGAGACGCACACCAATTTCCAATACACCGGCGTCGACGCCGTGCCGCGCGTGAGCGGCGTGATCCAAACCACCGCGGAAGGCTTGATCCCGGACGAGCTCTTGCAGAGCCAAGCGGATTCCTACAGCTACGTCGTGTCGAGCAATGTGTTCCAGCATTTTTCGGCCAAGCAGCGCGAGCGCTACTACGAGCATGCCCGCCGCTTGCTCGTGCGCGGCGGGCTCTTCATCTTCAACCTGTGCGTCGATACCGGCAAAGCGACCTACCTGCGCGACGCCGCGGGCAACGCCTGGTGTGACCACTACGGCCAATTCACGGCCATCCCCAAGGCGAATATTTACGCCGAGCTCGGCGCGATCTTCGGCGTGCTGTACGTCACACAGCGCTACGACAGCGTGTTCAACTTCGTTTGCCAGAAGCGCGATTGAGCGCCCGAAACGCGGGCTCGCGAGCGTGGTAGTAGCTGACCATCGATGAGCGACAAACACCCGCCCCACTCGCATCACGACTCGGGACCCATCGATCTGAAAGGGATTGCGCGCTTGGCGATGCTCGAGCGCTCGCTCGAACCCGATTTCCCGCGCGCCGCACTGAGCGAGCTCGGCGCGATCGAGCACGCGGCCGAGCGCGACCCGAAGGATGCTTCGATTCGGGATTTGAGCGATCGCCCTTGGCTCTCGATCGACAACGACGATTCGCGCGATCTCGATCAGCTATCGTTCGCCGAACGGCCCCAAGGCGGCGCGACGAAAATCTTCGTCGCCGTCGCCGATGTCGACAGCTTGGTGCACCAAGGCTCCGCGCTCGACGACCACGCGCGCGCCAATACGACTTCGGTCTACACCGCCGCGCAGATCTTCCCGATGCTACCCGAGAGGCTTTCGACGGATTTGACTTCGCTCGGTGAGGCCGTCACGCGGCTCGCCCTGGTCGTCGAAGTCGATGTGCGCGACGACGGCACGATCGCAAGCTCGGACGTGTATCGCGCGAGCGTGCAAAATCAGGCGAAGCTCGCCTACAACAGCGTCGCCGCCTGGCTCGACGCCGCGGGGCCCGCGCCCGAGCGCGTGAAGGCCGACTCGGATATCGCCGAACAGCTGAAAATCCAGGATCGCGTGGCGCAGGCGCTTCGGAAGCAGCGCTTCGAGCATGGCGCGCTCTCGCTCGAAACGCTCGAAGCGCGGCCGGTCTTCGATGCAGGCACGATCGCCGATCTCGTGCCGGAGGGAACCAATCGCGCCAAGCAGTTGATCGAAGATTTCATGATCGCAGCCAACGGCGTGACCGCGCGCTTCCTCGAGCGCAAAGGTTTTCCGACCTTGCGACGCGTGCTCCGCTCGCCAGAGCGTTGGGCGCAAATCGTCGCGCTGGCGGAGTCGCTCGGCGGGCACTTGCCGGAAGAGCCGTCGAACGCCGAGCTCGAAGCTTTTTTGAATCAGCG
>DATATR010000312.1:0-2073 GCA_036268695.1 Polyangiaceae bacterium
TCGCGAAGCGCTTCAATCTGCGCGAAGAGCCGCCACCACTCAAGACCAACACCCGCTCGATCTTCGGGCACTTCACCAACGTGCCGCCGCTCGACGACGTGCTCGGTGGACTCGGTCCGATGTTCCGCTTTCGGCGCAACGCCGGCACGATGCATCACTGTTTTCCGGGCGGCTGGGTTTGGGTGATCCCATTCGACAACGACGTGACGAGCGTCGGCTTCGAGTTCGATCGCGACATGTATCCACTGGACGAGTCGATCTCTGCCGAAGAAGAGCTCAAGCGATTTCTCGCGCGCTTCCCCTCGATTCAGGCGCATCTCGGCAACATGCAGCCAGTGCGGCCGCTGATTCGCGCGGATCGCATTCAATTCACCTCGAAGCAGATCGTCGGGGATGGCTTCATTCTGGCGCCACATGCCGCCGCCTTCATCGAGCCGTTGTTCTCGACCGGAATCGTGCTCACGCTGGCGTTCGTCGCGCGGCTCGCGCCCGCGCTGAAAGCCGCGGCTGCTGCCAACGACTTCAGCAAAGAGCGCTTCCTAGATATGGAGCGCGCGTTCTTCGCCGAGATCCGCCAAATCGATTTGCTCGTGAACGGCGTGATCCAGTCGTTTCGCGACTACGATCTGTTCAAGCAGTATTGGCGCAATTGGGTCGTCGGCACGCTCGCGCAATTTGGCACCAGCATCCTGGTCGACGGTGCGACGCAAACTCGACCGATGCTCTACGGCTCCGGTCTAGAAGGCTTCCCAGAAGCGCTCGAGCGCATGCACGAGATGGTGTGCAAAAAGGGCGGCGACGACAAGGCTCTCGCGCGTGAGCTCGAACCCATGATCGACTACTGGTTCGATCGGGTGTGCCGCCCGGTGCTAACCACGAGCGGAGATTTCTCGGTCGAATCCGCGCAATCCTGCGCCGTACTCGGCGCGACGGACTCCGCGCCGGTGGTCGAGTGGATGCACAAGCTGGTCGCCGATTATTCGACGCATCAGCCGGGCGTGCGCTTCGAGAACGCGGAAAAGTGGTTTGCGTATCTCGGTGAGAAGCTCGCGCGGCAGCTCGAGCGCTACCGCACTTCGCGGCGCGACGGCACCGACTTTCACAAGGCCTACGAACGCATCATCCTCAATCAAAACCCGGCAAATTTCGATTACCACTCGTACATCGGGCTAGAGCAACCGGAGTGACCGAAGCGGCGCGTTCGCCCCTACTCGGCTTTCGCGAAGGCCGCGTGATCGCGCGCCGCGAGTGGTCCTCTAGCTTGATCACGCTGACGGTCTCGGCGGAGATCGCGCCATTTTTCGCGGGTCAATTCGTGCATCTCGGCTTGACGGTGAATGGCCAGTTCTTGCAGCGGCCGTACTCGCTCGCCTCGGCGCCCGGTACGCCACTCGAGTTCTATTTGACGGCCGCGCGCCACGCCGCGCTCACGCCCGCGCTGTTCGAGCTCGGCGTCGGCGAGGCGCTGCACGTCGAGGAACGAGCACGCGGAGCGTTCACGCTGGAGCACGTGCCCAATTGTCGAACGCTGTGGATGATCGCCACCGGCACGGGGCTCGGTCCATTCATCGCGATGCTGCGCACGCCGCTGCCCTGGCAGCGCGCCGAACGCATCGTGCTCGTGCACGGCACGCGCGATGCCGCGCAACAGAGCTACGCCGAGGAGCTCGAGCTCCTGCAGCAGACCCGCGAACGTCGCTTCACGCGCGTGCCGATCGTGAGCCGCGAAAACGTGGCCGGCGCGCTATCCGGCCGCGTCACGAGCGCGATCGAAGACGGCAGCTTGGAGCAACGAGCCGAAGCGCGTCTCGACGCGACGAGCTCGCACGTCATGCTCTGCGGAAATCCGCCGATGGTCGCGGAAATGCTGAGCGTGCTCGAGTCGCGAGGCCTCAATCGCCATCGGCCAGGAAATCCGGGCCAAATCAGCACCGAGCGTTGAGCTCCGGCGGTCCGCGGCGCCCGCTCGAAGGCGGCGCCGCGAACAGACGAATCACGCTGGCTTCTTGGTCGCCGCGTCGCGATTCAACTCGTAACCAAGGCCGCGGCACGCCGACAGGAGTTCCGCTTCAC
>DATATR010000313.1:0-1640 GCA_036268695.1 Polyangiaceae bacterium
CCGGAGAAATCGAGCTCATCGTTGCGCGGTCGGCCCGAGACACGCGCCATACGCTTACACTCACCTTGACCGAGTGAGGCCGCGAGCCTTGAAAAGTCGCGCCGAGCGCGGGTCAATTTATTTGGTTGGGGGCGCGAAATAGTTCGCGGACGGCGCTGACAAGTCGCGCTTCGCAAACGATCGACGGCAAGTCGCGACTCGTTGGTTCGAATTGCGATCAGAGGTCGAGTTTGGAGACATGGCGCGCGAGGAACTCCGCCTGTTCAACTTCGGGGCCGGCGCGACGCTGCTCGCGTGTTTCGGCAAAAGGATCAGATTCACGATGAATACTCTTCGGCTCGGTTCGTATCTCCCCGCCGCCGCGCTCTCGGCACTCGCGCTCATGCTCGCCCTACCCGCGCGCGCCGCGACGACCAAAGTAGCGTGTTTGGGCGAACAGACCACGAAGAGCAATGAAGCGCCCGGCCCGATGTGGCCCGCCTTGCTCGGCACCGCGCTCGGCGCGAACTACAACGTCGTCAACGACGGCGGCGACACGAGCGGCTCAATCCTGACGGGTTACGACACGAACGGCGTCGGCGCCGATCCCGTGATGTCGCAGACAAACACGGCTTATCAAGACAGCCTGACCGCCAACATCGTGATCATCGGCCCGTTCGGCGAGCACGACGAACGCGTGGTCAAAGCATTCCCCGCCATGGGCACCGAAATGATCTTCGAGCAGGACTACGACGCGCTAGTCCAATCCTATCTCTCGCTGCCGAGCAAACCGACGGTGTACATCACCACGCCGATTCAAGTGCCGACCTTCGATCAAGCGACGCAGACGTACGTCACGAGCGTGGTCTTGCCGGCGGTGCAAGCCGTGGCGATGAAACACAGCGACGTGAAGCTCGTCGATTTGTACAGCGCGTTCTTGAATCACAACGAATTTTTCATGGGCATGGGCGACGGCCAAACCAACGCCGTGGGCGAGGTCGAGATCGAGCAACTCGTGTACGCAGCGATGCAGATGCCGCAAAACGGCGGCGGTGGCGCGGGCGGCAGTGGCGGCGCGGGCGGCGCCGGCGGAAGCGCGGGGGCGGGCAACGGCGGCAGCGCGGGCGCGAGCGTCGCAATGGGCGGCGCAGGAGCCGGCGGAGCGAGCGGCGGCAGCGCAGGCGCGAGCACCGGTGCGGGCGGTTCCCCGGCAATAACGAGCGGCGGGAGCACGAGCGCAGCCGGCACCGCAACCAGCGAACCAGTGGACAACAGCGGGTCGAACGACTCCGGCGGTTGTTCGATCTCCGAATCACGCGCTCGGAGCGGCTTCGGCTGGCTCGCGCTCGCCGGCGCATTTTCGGGCTTAGCCGTGGCGCGCGTGCGCCGCCGGCGTGTTCGGCGCTGAACGCATTTCGCGGGCTGCCGGAACGCGCGGCGGCGTCTTATCGTGCTCGGCATGAAGCAGCGCGCGTTTGGTTCGACGGGCCGAAAAGTGCCGGTGATCGGGCTCGGCACTTGGCACCTCGACGATGTCGAACCGAAGGCGGCCGAAGCCGCGCTGCACGCCGGGCTCGAGCTCGGCATGCTGCACATCGACACCGCGGAGTATTACGGCGCAGCCGTCGAAGCGACGGTCGGGCGCGTCGTCGCCTCGCGAC
>DATATR010000314.1:0-5653 GCA_036268695.1 Polyangiaceae bacterium
GAGCTTTGCGCATTTCGCGACCGGTGCCGAGCAGTGCATTCGTGTGTCGGGCTAGTCCGCGACGCCCGCGTCGCGCGTCTGGCGCTCAGCCGACGTTCGCGAGATCCTTGTGCGCCGCCGCGCTCATCTCTTCGACCAGCGTCTTCAGCACCGCGGGATCCGGGCCTTCTACCATCAACCTGAGCTTTGCTTCGGTGCCGCTCCAGCGCACCACGACACGCCCATTTTTGCCGAGCTTTTTCTCGGCATGCTGAATGCGTTTGCCGAGCTCCGCCATCTGCTCGAGCGGGCGGCGCGCCGGCAATTTCACGCTCTCCAGAACTTGTGGCACGCGCTGCATCACGGTGGATAGCTCGCTGAGCGGTCGGGATTCTTGCAGCATGCTGGCGATCACTTGCAGCGCGGCAACCGTGCCGTCGCCGGTCGTCGCGTGATCCAAGAAAATCAGATGGCCGGATTGCTCGCCGCCGAAGTTGTAGCCGCTCTTCCGCATCTCTTCGACCACGTAGCGATCACCGACGGCGGTGCGCTTGGTCTTGCCGCCCGCGCTTTCGAGCGCGCGATCGAGACCCATGTTGCTCATAATCGTGGTCACGAGCGTCTTCTTGTGCAGGCGCTTTTGCTTGAGCATGCGCGTGCCGCATAGGGCCATGATCGCGTCGCCATCGACGATTTCGCCCTTTTCGTCGACGAAGATCACGCGGTCCGCGTCGCCGTCGAGCGCGACGCCGAGATCCGCGCCTTGGCGTTTCACTTCGTGGGCCACGTGCTCGGGGTGAAGCGCGCCACAGTTGCGGTTGATGTTCGTGCCATTGGGGCGGCATCCGAGCTGCACGACGTCCGCACCCAGCTCGGCGAAGACGAGCGGCGCGACGCGATAGGCGGCGCCGTGCGCCGCGTCGACCACGATCTTCAAGCCATCGAGCGCGAGCTCTTTCGGAAACGTGCTCTTCGCGTAGACGATGTAGCGGCCCATCGCGTTGTCGAGCCGTTCGGCGCGACCGATGCCTGCACCGGTTTTGCCTTGCGTGTCGAGCTTCGAATTGGCGAGCAGCGCTTCGATTTCGACTTCTTCTTTGTCCGGCAGCTTGAAGCCATCCGGGCCGAAGATCTTGATGCCGTTGTCCGCGAATGGATTGTGGCTGGCGCTGATCACGACGCCGGCATCCGCGCGCATGCTCTGCGTCAAGTTGGCCACGGCCGGTGTCGGGATTGGGCCAGACAGCATCACGCGCCCGCCCATCGCGCAGATGCCGGCGGAGAGGGCGGTCTCGAGCATGTAGCCGCTGAGCCGCGTGTCTTTGCCAATCACGATCCGTGGGGCGCGCGATTTGCCACGCCGTGACACGAGTGTAATGGCGCGCCCGAGCCGCAGCGCAAGCTCGGGAGTCATGGGTTCCGCATTCGCGCGGCCACGAATGCCGTCGGTTCCGAACAGCTGTCGTTCGCTCATTTTGTTTATTCTACAAAGCGACGGGAGGATCCGTCGGTAGGTTCAAAAGCAACGCGCGTGCCGCACCCACCAAAAAGATCGAACCGGTCACGACCACGACGCCGCGCGGCCCGACCAAGGCGCGCGCTCGCGAAAGTGCTTCCCCGACCGAGCCCGCGACTTCACCGGGTAAAAACTGCGCCATCTCTCGCGGATCGATCGCTCGACTGATCGGCGGCGCGACGAACACGCGATGCCCTGCCACTTGCTCCAAGCGGCGTAGCATTGCTTTCCAATTTTTCGTGTTGATCGCCCCAAAAACCAAGGCGATCTCTTTGCGCGATTCGATGTCGCCGAGCACGCTCGGGTCGAGTGCGTGCGAAAGCGCGACCGCGCCGTCTGGGTTGTGCGCGCAATCGAGCAAGGTGAGCTCTTGACCATTTCGATGCAAGAGTTCGTTCCGGCCGGGCCAGGTGGTCTGCTCGATGCCTTGCGCCATCGTCTCGGGCGGAATCCCGAGCTCGCGCGCGACCGTCACCGCGACCGCCAAGTTCGAGCCGACCAACGCGACGCGCGGGTAGGCGAGCGGCGCGCCGGCAATGGGCTCGGGGCTGCCGAGCTCGACGATGCGCGCGCCGACTTCCGCCGCCTTGGCTTCGGCTACGGCGCGCGCGTCGGGGTGCAACTTGCCGAGCACGACCGTCGAGCCTGCTTTGATGATGCCGGCTTTTTCAGCGGCGATCGCGGCGATGGTGTCGCCGAGCTCGACCATGTGATCGTACGCGACGCGAGTGATCGCGGCCACTCGCGGTGGCGGGATCACGTTCGTTGCGTCGAGCCGGCCGCCGAGGCCGACTTCGAGCACGGCGAGATCGACCTTGGCTTCTTTGAAGGCCAAAAACGCGGCCAGCGTCGCGACCTCGAAGAAGGTCAAATCCGGCGCGCGATCCAGCACCCGGTTCAAGAGGTCGACCAAATGCTCGTCGGAGATCGGCTGACCACCGAGGTTGATCCGCTCCGCGAAGCGCATCAAATGCGGCGAGGTGTACACGCCGACGTTGAGTCCACCGGCGCGCGCCATGGACGACACGAACGCGGTGACGGTGCCTTTACCGTTCGTGCCCGCGACGTGCACGGCCGGGAACGAGCGTTCCGGATTGCCGAACGCCGCACATGCCGCCTGCATGCGCTCGAGACCGAGCTTTTTTCCGAGCGGGATCAGCCGATAGAGCCGTTCGAGGGTCGACTTCAAATCCGTCACTTCGCTTCACCGCCGAGATGGGAAAGGAGCGAATGCAAGCGCTGCTTCATTTCGCTGCGCGGCGCGATCGTGTCGACCATGCCGTGTTCCAACAAAAACTCGGAACGCTGGAAGCCTTGCGGCAGCTTCGCGTTGATCGTGCTTTCGATCACCCGCGCGCCCGCGAAGCCGATCGTCGCGTTCGGCTCGACCACGTTCACGTCGCCCAAAAACGCCGTGCTCGCGGCGACACCGCCGGTGGTCGGGTGCACGAGCAGACTGATGTACGGTTTTTTGACGCTGCGAAAACGGCTCAGCGCGCTCATCGTCTTGGCCATCTGCATCAGGCTCAAAATGCCTTCTTGCATGCGCGCGCCGCCCGAGGCGTGGAGCAGAACGACCGGCAATTTCTCGGAAGTGGCGCGCTCGAACAAGCGCGTGATCCGCTCGCCCACGACCGAGCCCATGCTGCCGCCCATGAACGCGAAGTTGTACGCGCCAAAGCCGATCGCGATCCCACCGAGGCGCGCGCGCCCAATCTCGATCGCCTCGGTCGCGCCGGTCGTCGCTTGCGCGCGGCTCACGCGGTCGACGTAGCGCTTGCCGTCTTCGAATTCGAGCGGATCACTCGGCAGAATGTGCTCGTCCCAACGCTCGAGCTGGCCGTCGTCCAAAATGAGCTTGCGCCATTCAGCGCTGCTCATCGGATGGTGATAACCACACGACGGACAGACTTGGTAACGTGACGCGAGATCTTCGACCGTGTTCACGGCGCCGCAGCCGGTACACTTTCGGAAGAGTCCCTGACCGACTGAGCGCTTCTCGGTGCTGGTCGATTGTGCGGGGGTACGTTCGGGCAGTGCCACGGTAATTTCGAAAGCTAGCAGACGGGTGGGGGGCGAGCCTCTAACAAGCCGAGCCGGCGCGCAACTCGGTCGTACCGCTTTTTTTCCACGCGCCGCTGCTATTTGCCTCGCGATTCAGCGTTCGCTGCGGCGCAGCATGCAGCAGGTCTTGAGCTTGCCGCTGAAATCAGGCGAAATCGCGGCCCCATGACGCAAGGGTTGCCCCCGGCCGTACTCGACCTGAGAGCGCCTTTGATTGGCCGCGACGCCGACCTACGACGCCTCGACGTGATTTTCGCGCGCGCGTTGAGCGAAGGCGAGGCGCGCGCTGTCACCGTCGTCGGGCCTGCCGGAATCGGCAAGACGCGTTTGATGAACGAGTACCTTCGCACGCGCGCACCGAGCGAACCACCGCTGCGCGCGTTTTGGGGCGTGCCGCGCTCGGAGCGACTGGCCTATGGCTTGTTCGAGCGGCTCTTGCGCGCCCGCTTCGGGGTCGCGGACGGCGCGGATCGCGCGGCGGCGAGCGCGCAAATCCGCGACGAGCTCGCGCTCGTGCTCGAGGATCGCCGCGTCGGTGACGTGAGTTACTTCTTGGGCGAGTTGATGGGCTTGCCGTTCGCGGAAAGCCCGCTCACGCGCGCGGTCGCCGACGATCCGTCACAAGCCCGGCTGATGCGCCGCGCGATTTTGCGCAGCTTCGTCGAAAGCGACGCCGAACGCGGTCCGCTCTGCCTGGTCTGCGAAGACGCGCACGTCGCCGACGAGGATTCGCTCGAGCTGCTTCGTTATCTGATCGAAAATTTGAAAGGACCGATCGTGATCGCGTGCTTGGCGCGGCCGGAATTCTTGGCGCGCCACGAGGGCTGGCGCGAGATCGGCGGCGCGCGCCACGAAGTGCTCGAAATTGGCGCCGTCAGCGCGCACGAGTCGATCGAGATCATGGGGGCTTTGCTCAGCAAGTGTCAGGGCGGCGCGGCACCGCCGCGTTTGATCGACGCCGCGGTCGGCATGGCCGGCGGCACGCCCGGTTTGCTCGAGAGCATGGTGCGCATCTTCTTCGACTCCGGCGTCCTGCGTGAAAACGGCGACGTCTGGGCCGTCGATCTCGATCGGCTCGCGAGCGCGAAATTGCCGCTCACCGTCGCGGACGCGGTCGCCGCGCGCATCGCCGCGCTCTCGGCGCAAGATCGTCGCTTGCTCGAACAAGCCTCGGCCATGGGCAGCGTGTTTTGGCTCGGCGGCTTGATCGCGCTCGGTCGCTTGGATCAAAAAGCGCCGGATTATTGGGAGGCCGGCGAAGCGGACGACGTGCGCGCGATCGAGAGCAAACTGAACGACTTGATTCAGCGCGACTACGTGCTCGGCGTGCCGGACTCGGCGTTCAGCGGCGAAAAAGAATACATCTTCAAGCACAACCTCGAGCGCGAGCGCATCGCGCAACTCGGCGCGCCGGCGGTGACGCGGCGCTACCATCGCGCGATCGCCGATTGGCTGGCGCAAAAAGAAACGCTGCGCAGCCAAGAAGAGTACGTGGCGGTGCTCGCGCGACACCTCGAGCACGGCGGTTCGCTGACGCGCGCGGCCTTCACTTATCTCGATGCAGGCAACATCGCGCGTCAGCAATATGCCGCGAAGAAAGCCCACGATTACTACCAAAAAGGCCTCGGCTTGCTCGGCGATGACGACGCGCGCCGGCGCATCGACGCACTCCACAACTACGGCGATGTTTTGCTCTTGCTCGGCAAGACGGACGAAGCGCTGGTCGCGTTTCGCGAAATGCACGCGATCGCGTTTCGCTTGGGTTTGAAAGCCAAGGGCGGCGCGGCGCACAATCGCATCGGTCGGGTGTATCGCGATACGGGTTCGCTCGAGCTCGCGCGCGATCACCTCGAGACGGCGCTCGCGCTGTTCGAAAGCGCGGGCGACACACGCGGCGTGGCGGCCAGCCACGACGACATCGGCAAACTCTTGTGGATGCGCGGCGAATACGAACAAGCGCTGGAAGAGCTGAAAAAAGCCCTCGATATGCGCAAAGAACACGGGGACGGTCGCTCCATCGCGCTCAGCTTGAACAACATCGGCTTGGTTTGGCGCGACCATGGCCAGCAAGCGCAAGCGCGCGAAGCGCTCGAA
>DATATR010000315.1:0-9487 GCA_036268695.1 Polyangiaceae bacterium
ACGCGAAGCCGAGCGCAAGCGCCAGGCACTAGCTCACGATCGCGAACGGATGGAAACCGACGGCGCGCCACACTCGCTCGATACGTTGTCGTTGCCCGCGCACTCCGCGCCGCACTCGAGCTTTGCCGCCGATCTATTTCAATTCATCGTCGAAGTGCTCAAGCGCGATTGAACTACGGCGCATAACGGACCAGCGCGCTCGCGAATTGCCCGGCCGGCGCCGAGAGCGGCTGACCCGACCCAAAATCGATTTCACTCGTGAACGTCGCAGTGACGTACAGTGCGCCGCTCGCATCGGCCGCCACGCCGAGCCCGCGCTCTTGCCCTGGGCCGCCCGCCGCGTACGACCACAGCGGATGCCCTGATGAATCGAGTGTTGCGACGAAATAGTCGATATCGGTGGGGCCGGCGTCGCTGCCCGCTGTTGCGTCCCAGACTTTGTCGCCGAGCGCGAGATGATCGCGGAATTCGCCCGTGATCGCCAAAGCTCCGTTCGGGAAGAGGCTGAGATCGCGCACGGCGTCGTCCGCGTCGCTGCCGAAGCTGACCGACCATTGATGGTCCAGTGTCGGAGAGAGCCGAGCCAGGAAAAAATCCATCCCTCCGGCCCCGTGCAGTGTCTCGCCGCCGAGGATCGACAGAATCGGGCTCGAGAAATCACCCGCCAGCACTAGGTTTCCCTGCGAATCCAGCGCGGCGCCTTCGATCTCTTCGTCGCTCGTGCCGCCGAAGCTGACGACGCCGCTCATCACTCCCGCGAGTGACAGGCGCGCAATGAACACGTCCGAGCCTCCCGCGCTCGTGAGCACTGTCGGGGGCGTGGTCGGAAATGAAACCGAGCCCGAGAATTTGCCGATCACGATCAAATCCGTGCTCGTGAGCAATGCAAAACTTGCCCGATCCTCGGCGCTACCTCCGAAGGTCAGCGCGCCTTGCAAACTGCCGTTCGGGTGATTGTAGCGCGCGATGAACCCGTCCCACGATCCGACCGCGGTGTGCCCTAGCCCGCCGATGCTAGTCGTCCCGAGGAAACTCCCCGGTACGAACAAATCGCCCGCGGAGCTCACCGCCAAGCCCGGACCGGCGAAATCTTCTTGGTTCGAGTTGATCGTGGTCGCCCAGATCAAACCGCCGTTTGCGTCGAATTCCGCGACGGATGAGTCGAAGCGGCCGGCGCTGCCCATGAATGGCGGGAAGCTCGCGCCGCCGAGCGTGCCCGTGCCGTTGTAGAGCCCGCTCATGAAAATGTCGCCCGCGCCGTCGAGCACGAAGCTCACGGGGTAGTCGTCGCTCGTGCCGCCGTAGGCGCGCGCCCAATCCGGCGTGCCGTCGGCGAGCACGCGCGAGAGCATCATGTCCGCGCCACCGTGGCTCTTCACCGTGAGCTTGCCGAGCGCGACGTCCGCGCTGTCGAACATCGAGTCGCTCACGATCGCGGCGCCGGCTGAGTCGACCGCGACGTGTGCCGCGTAAGATTGGCCGTAAGAGAGCTGCCAAGCAAGCGAAAGCGGCGCGCCCGATCCCACGGCGCCCGAAGCTCCGCCTTCGGCACTCGTGCCGGCTTCGCCCGCGACAGCAGTGCCGCCGCTGCCAGCGCGACTCGCCCCGCCCGCGCTGCCGCCCGACGAATCCGGGCCGCCGTCTGCTTGCTTACCGCCCGCGCCACTCGAGGCCGCGCCGTTCGAACCGTGATCGGAACTGCCGGAACAACTCTGCGCAACGAGCGCGCCCGCGGCAAAAAAGATCACGCTCCAGAGTCTGCGCATCCTCGGCAATATAGCCGAGGCGCTCAAACTTCATCGTTTTGCTTTCAGACCCACATGCTCCTCAGGCTAGCCCGGCCAAAATCCCACGTAGCGAGAGATCCGCCGTGCATGTCACGCCATCCGAAGCCCCGTAGTAGACGCGCACGCGGTCGCCATCGACCGTCAGCCCACACGTGAACACGACGTTCGCGAAGAACCCTTTGAGCTCGTACGGTGCCTCGGGGAAAAGAATCGGCTCCTGCGAACGGCCGAGTACTTTGCCGGGATCATCAGCGTCGAGCAAAAGCGCGCCGAGTGAATACGTGAGCGGCGAAGCGGTCACGCCATGATACACGGCGAGCCACGCCGAGCGCCCGCCCGCGTCCACGCGAAAGGGCACCGCGCCGCCGCCGATTTTGAGGTCGTCCCACATGCCGGCGCGCGCGGACGCGACCAAGCGATGCTCGCCCCACGCCAGCAGATCCGGCGACGAAGCGAGCCAAATCGCGGGGCGCCCGATGTCCTCTGGCATCGGCCGATGCAGCGCGAAGTAGCGGCCTTTGATCTGCTCGGGGAAGATCGTCACGTCCCGGTTTGGCGGAGAAAAGATCACGCCGTGCCGCTCGAACGACAGCAAATCCCGGCTCGAAGCCAGCGCGGTCGTGATGCCCGCCGAAGACACGGCAGTGTAATTGATCCAATACGTGTCGTCGATGCGCGTGATGCGAGGATCTTCGACGCCGAAGGCTTCGAGCGCGTGGCCCGGCGAAAATGCGGGCTTTGCTTCGACTTCGAAATGCACCCCATCGCGCGACCGCGCGCGCCGAAAATGAGAGAGCGACGTGAGAAACGTATCTTTTCCGATCACGACCAAGCGACTGTCGCTCGTATCGAGCCCGGGCGTGTTTTTTGGCCACGCGCGCACGATCACGCGGCGAAGTTCGGGATCGTAAATCGGCGAAGCGACGTGATCCGCGGGCACGTTGCGCGGCGCTTCCGCGACGCGCAGCAAGAGCATCGTGTCTTCGCCGACGCGAATCGCTGCCGGATTGAACACGCCCACGACTTCGAAGTCCGGCAAACTCGCGCTGAGCTTCGCCGGCACAATGATTGGATTGTCGAGAGAACGCTGGACAGAGAGATTCACGATGCTCACGGGGCGACCTCCGCGCGATCGAGGATACCGAAACCTTGGCAGACGGATCGCTCGGACTCGAGCTTTCCGCGCTGCTCATTTCGGCCACGCGACTCTGCTCGATGAATTGGCGAAATCCCGGCGTTTTGGCCGGTTCGCGCGCTCACCTCGCCAACTCAACCCGCTCGCCATATGGTCCGCGGCTTGGACAGAATCGCTGATTCCGGCCTCGAAAACAGCCGCGCGCGCGCTCCCACCGGCTCGTCCGCGCTGCCCTTTGCGCTCACGCTCGCGCTGTTCGTCCTTTCCGGCGCGACCGGGCTGATCGACCAACTCTGCTTCTCGAAGTACCTGAGTTACATCGTCGGTTCGACGGCATATGCCGTGAGCGCAGTGCTCGCCGCGTTCATGACCGGGCTCGCGATCGGCGCGCATTTCGGCGGCAAGTTCTCGCCGCGCGTGACGCGCCCGCTTCGCGCATACGGCTTGCTCGAGTTGGTCGTCGCGCTCGCGGTCGCCGCGACGCCGTTCGCGTTCCACGCGCTCACGCCGGTTTACGCCGAGCTCGCGCGCAAACTGCCGGGCTCGCTGCTCGCGTTGAGTGCGCTGCGCTGGCTCGTTGCGCTCCTGGTCGTGATCGTGCCGACCACGGCGATGGGCGCGACGCTGCCACTCTTGTCGCGCGGCTTCGACAGCGGCGAAGCCGGTGCGGAAGCCTCGGCGCTGCGCGAAAAGCGCCTCGGCGCGCTCTACGCCGTGAACACGCTCGGCGGCGCGGCGGGCGCGCTCGCGGCCGCTTACTCGATCTTGCCTGCGCTCGGCGTCGACGGAACCGTGTTTGCTTCCGCGGCGGGCAGCGCGCTGATCGCTTCACTCGCGCTCGCGTTCGGCTCGCGCGTGAGCGCTCGCGTCGGCGTCGCGCCGGACTCGCTCGCGCTGGGTCAACTCGAACCAAGCGCGGCGGAAGCTCGACCGTTGTTCGTCTTGGCCTTCGCCTCGGGCGCGCTCGTGTTTGCCGCGGAGGTCGTGTTCACGCATCTTTTGGCCCTGATCATCGGCAACAGCGCGTACGCCTTTGGTTTGATTTTGGCCGCGTTTTTGAGCTGTTTATTTTTGGGGGCCTCGCGCGCGTCCTGGGCACAACGAAAATTCGCAGATGCCTCGCTGCCACTCGGTCTCGCGCTGAGCGGCCTCGGTCTTGCTCTGACGTTGCCCGCTTGGGACAAGCTGCCTTACTTCTTCGACAACACAGGCGAGGTGCTCACCTCGTTCGCCGCGCGCGAAGCGGTGCGCGGCGTGGCTTCGTTCGTGATGCTCGTGATCCCGACCACGTTGATGGGGCTCACCTTCCCGCTGCTGCTCCAGCGCGCCGCTCGCTATGCGCACGTCGGGCTTTGGGTCGGCCGCTTGACGGCGGTGAACACGATTGGCGCGGTGCTCGGCTCGTTGCTGATGGGTTATGCGATCCTGCCCTGGCTCGGCTCGCAGCGTTCACTGATCGCGATCGCGTGCGTATTCGCGCTTTCGGCGCTGCTCGTTGCTGGTTCGGTCAGAGCTAGACTGCGGAACGCCGTGTTCGCCGCGGCGGCATTGACTGCGCTCTTTGCCGGGCTTGCTCCGCGCTGGAATTTGAGCGTGCTCACGAGCGGCTCGAACGTCTATTTCGACGGCTATCACGTGCCCGACAGCATCGTGATGATCCGCGAAGACGTGCACGGCGGCGTCACCACCGTCGCCGACGGCGATGGAGTACGCACGCTGTACACGAATGGCAAATTCCAGGGCAATACCGGCTGGGAAATGAACGCACAGCGGTTTTTTGCCCACTACCCTTCGCTGTTCGTCAAAGACTATCGCGATCTACTGGTGATCGGTCTCGGCACCGGCACCACACTCGGTACGCTCGCCGGTTACCCCTGGCAAAAGATCGACGTGGCCGAGATCTCTCCGTCGATTTTGTATGCCGCACGCACGTATTTCAAAGCTGCAAATCGCGGCGCGATCGACGATCCGCGCGTCGCGATCCATCACGCGGACGGCCGCAATTTCCTCTTGGTCGAAGAACAAAAATACGATCTCATCAGTATGGAACTGTCGAGCATCTGGTTTTCCGGTGCGGCGAGCCTGTACAGTAAAGAGTTTTACGGGCTGGTTCATCAGCGCATGAAGCCGAATGCGGTTTTCCAGCAATGGGTGCAGCTGCACCACGTGTTGCCGCACGATCTTGCGACGATCTTGAACACGCTGCGCCACGAGTTTTCGCACGTGACGCTGTTCTACGGTGGCGGTCAGGGCATCTTGGTCGCATCCGAAGCACCGCTCGTTACCTCGCGCGCGCGGCTCGAAATGCTCGAGCACACACCGCGCGTCGCGGCGATGATTCCGCAAAAGCGCCCACTCGTGAGCCTACTCGACGACGTGCTCGTCAGTGACGCCGGGCTGGATCGCTTTTTGGCGGATCAAGCGCAAGCCGCCAATGAACCCCTCGAGCGCATGATTTCGACCGACACCAATCTCTACCTCGAATACGCGACACCGCGCGGCAACGTCCTGCCTTGGTCGACGCGCGAAGATTTGGTCGCCGATCTGCGCCGCTATCACGACGACAGCGCAGTCGCCGCCATGCTCGCGCCCTAGATTTCCGCCATTTTCTCGCTTGCGTTCGGCTCGGCTCGGTGACGGCCCGAAGCACTCGTGTTATTCGGAGCCAGGATGAGGGCTATTTGCGGCGCGCTCTTGATGCTCACGGCGAGCTGCGCCTCGACCGTGACGCGCTTGGACGGACAATTCCCGACCCCGCTCGGCACGCCGAGGACGGCGTGCGAAAAGCGCGACTGGCTCGTAGTTGCGCCGACGCGCGCGCAGGTCGTCGAGCCATCCGGCAAAGTGACGACTCCGCGCGATGACGGCGTTGGGCTCTATCGTTTGGGCGAGCGCGCGCCCGTCTCGATTCCGAGCCTCAGCGACGACCTGGGCAAGCTCTCCCCGACGTTCGCGGATCACGCCGACATCGTGCGTTCTTACGACGCGAATCGTTGGGGCGCGGCTGGCCTCGGCGCAGCTGGCATCATCGCGATCGGCGTCGGCACGGCGCTGTTCGTCGCTTCGTTCAAAACCAAAGACACGCGGGAAAGCGACGGCACGATCGCCCAGCAGCAAAACATCGACGGCACCGAAGCCGGCATCGGCGGCGGCTTGGTGCTGGCCGGTTTCGGCCTCGGCATCGTCGGGCTCGCGCTGAACCCGAGCCAAGCCGAGCGCACGCGCGCCGAAGCGGCGCGCTACGTGTTCCTGCCACCCAAAGATCCGCGCGAGAACGTCGTGACTTGGACGCAGACCTACAATCAAGCCGTGCGCGATCGTTGCGCGCGCGCGCCCGCGCCCTGACGACGGCGGCTCACGACCACACTCTGCTCTTCAGCGGCTTCGGCGTCGGCCGATGGTGGCATGGCCATGATCGGCGCGGCTTCCGCGGCGCGGCGCGGCGAACCCGTGTGCAGCGTGGCGCGCTCCAAAATCGCTTCGCACAGCTCGGCGAAGCCAAAACCGGCGGCGCTCGCGATCTTCGGCAAAAGACTGGTCTCGGTCATGCCGGGCAGCGTGTTCACTTCCAGCACGTATTCGTTTTGACCCTCGGTCACCAGCAAATCAACGCGCACCGCGCCGCTCGTGTCGAGCGCTTGTGCCGCGCGCTCGGCCAAATTCAAAACACCGCGATAGCGCGCCGCCGGCAAGCGCGCGGGCATGAAGTAGTCGGTCAGGCCGGGCGTGTACTTCGACTGAAAGTCGTACACGCCACTCTTCGGTGCAATCTCGATCGCGCCGAGCACGCGGCCCTCGAGAATCCCGACCGCGACTTCTTTGGCTTCGATGAACCGCTCCACGAGCACGCTCGAGTCGTACGCGAGCGCGGCTTCGATCGCCTGCGCCAGCTCGCTCAAGTTGTGCGCTTTGGTCACGCCGAGACTCGACCCTTCGCGACGCGGCTTGACGATCACCGGAAACCCGAACGAGCCGTGCACCTCTTCGAGATCGGCCGCCGAATGCTGGGCGCCGAACACGTAGTACGGCGGCGTCGGCACGTTGTGCAGCCGAAACAGCTCTTTTGCCTTCAGCTTGTCCATCGCGAGCGCGCTCGAAAGCACGTTCGAACCGGTGTACGGCACGCCGAGCAACTCGAGCACGCCTTGCACACAGCCGTCTTCGCCGAGCCGGCCGTGCAGCGCCAAAAACGCGACATCGAGCTCGGCCTGCGCAATCTCGCGCAGCGCGTCTTCGCCGCCGCCGAGCACCACTTCGGACACGTCGTAGCCCAGGCCGGTCAAAGCGCTTGCCACCGCTTTCCCCGAGCGCAGCGAAATCTCTCGCTCCGCAGAAGAACCGCCCATCAGGACTCCGACGCGTGTGGCTTTCATCGAGGCTGCTCCAATTCCGGACTCTGCGTCCTTCACACCTCGGTAACCAAAACGCCCAACCCGGGCCAACAATTCTGGGGTTCAGCGCTGCCGTCGCGGCACGCACTGGTAGCCCGCCGCGCGTCGATGACGAAGGGAGATTTCAGCGCCAAGACGCCAAGGTCGTGGAGGTCGCCAAATTTTGCGGTGAGCGTGGCACGCCGCGGCACGTCGATGGCTGAACTCGCGCTGAACCGCGCGGCGAAAGGGATTCTTTGCGAAGCCGTAACGCGACGGCATTTGCCGTCTGCGCGCCGGGGCGCGACGCCCGCGCTCAACCCCAAATCTTCTGCTGGCGATCTCCGCGCCTTGGCGGTGAAATCAGGGAGTCGCTACGACACTTCCACGACGACCGCGGTGATGTTGTCTTTGCCGCCGCGCGCGTTCGCGAGTTGAACGAAGCGTTCGACCGCAAAGTGGCCGCCGTCCGCCATCATGGCTGGGATTTCTTCGGGTTTTAGGTAACCGTGCAGGCCGTCGCTGCAGAGTAGATACGAGTCTCCCATTCCGGTCTCCCAAACGCTCGTATCTACTTGCACATAATCGCGGCTGCCGACCGCGCGCGTGATCACGTTGCGCTGTTTGCTCACGCGCGCTTGGTCCGGAGTGATGATGCCTTGCTTGAGCTGCCAAGCGATAAGTGTGTGATCTTCCGTGAGCTGTAGCGCGTCGCCCGTGCGCACGCGATAGATGCGACTGTCGCCGACCTGGCCGAGCACGAGGCTGTCGCCGAAGCGCATCATCGCGCTGATGGTCGTGCCCATGCCGGCCTTGCCGCGATCGAGCTCGGCCATCGCAAACAAGATGTAGGTCGCCGCTTGCACTGCGCCTTCGAGCAAACGACACGCGGCGCGCGCTTTCTCTTCGCTGAACGAGCCGTCGAGGTCGAGCGTGCGTTTGCCGCGCTTGACCATGCCGTGAATCGTGTCGATCGATTCTTGGCTCGCAACTTCACCCGCGGCATGCCCACCCATGCCATCGGCGACGACCCAGAGCCCGAGCTCGTCATCGCAGAGATAGGCGTCTTCGTTCACCGAGCGCCGACGACCGATGTCCGTGCCCCCATAGGAACGCATGGTGTACGGGTCGGGCACGACGGACATTCGAGATCAAGGTTAGGTAAAGTCGCGCGCGGACGGAAGCGTGAGCTTTGACGAACAGGGGCTCGTCCAGACATCCCGCGCCCGGAATCGCGTTTCCCTTGCCGCCGGTCGAGCTCGGAAATAAGGTGCCGCCATGAGGGCAACGGCTGCGAGCATGCTCGTGCGCGGAGAAAGTCCGACGCGGCTCGTCAGCGCTTTACGCGAACTCGCTGCGAACCTCGGGCGCCCGGCCGGCGGGCTCGTGCTCGCGGCCGGCGGCATGGCGACCAAGCTCGAGTCAATCGCCGAAGGGCTCGGCCGAGCCGAGCTCGGCTTTCCAGTCTTGGCGGCATCCGGCTCCGGCGTCATCACAGAGCGCGGTGAAGTCGAGGGCGAGTCGGCGGCGGCAGCATTGGTTTGGCTCGGCGGCGCGGCGGATGCGTGGGTTCGCGGCGAAGCCGGGGCCGAGCTTTGCATTGCGCTCGGCCGCGAGCTCAAAGAGCGCAATCCGGCGCAGCGCGGCGAAACCGCGCTCGTATTCTTGCGCCCGAACGGCGTGGCTCCACACACGCTCGAGGCGCTACACGGTCTCAAAGCGACGCACATCATCGGCGCCGGCACTTTGTCGGACAGCGACGTGTTCGCGATCGATACGAGCGGCGCGGTCAGCCGCGGTCCCGGCGGCGCAATCACGATCCGCGGCTTGCCGCGGCCGCTCGTCAAAGCGTCGCCCGCGTGCCGGCTTTTGATGCCGCTGCGCGAAATCAGCGAAGCGAGCGGACCGATGGTGCTGCGGATCGAAGGCGAACCTGCTTTGGAAGTACTGAGCGCCGTGGCTCACGCACTCGTCGATCAACCCCTGGTATTCGTCGCGCTCGCGACGGAACGAGCCGAAGACGGCGTGCGCCCGCCGCTCCTGCTGCGCGCGGTGCAAGGCGTCGATCCCACCCGGCACGGCCTGATTGTGTCCGAAGAAGTGCGCGCGGGCATGCACCTGGCATTCGCCGTACGAGACGCGAGCGCCGCGCGCGCGGACTTCGAAATGCGCACGCGCGAATTGTCGCGCGAATC
>DATATR010000316.1:0-4972 GCA_036268695.1 Polyangiaceae bacterium
CTCGAGCAAGCGAAATACACCGTGACCATCGACGGCAGCGATTTGGTGATCGCGCTCAGCAAAAATCAGGCGGATTTGAGCACGCCGCGCCGCTCTGCTTCCGCGGCCACGAAAGCCGTCCCGGCCGCGCCAGCGACGGTCAAAGACGTGCGCTTCGAGCACACGGATGTCGAAGATCGCGTGCTGATCGAGCTCAGCGACGTGCCCGAGTATCGTCAATCGAATCCGGCGCCCGGCAAGAACGTGCTGATTCTGTCCGGTGCCGAGCTCGGGCGCGCGCTCACGCGCACGCTCGACGTTACCGCGTTCGGCGGCGAGCTCGCATCGATCTCGAGCTTCAGCGGCGAGAAGGCGGCAAAGTCCGTCGTGATCCAAACCGAAGGCGACAAGGCCGCGACCGCGCGCGTGTCACGTCGCGGTTCGACCTTGGTTTGGTCATTCGCCAAACCGGGTGCGCTGCCTTCGTCCCTGACTGGCGTCGGGCTCGACGGCGGCGTTGCGCGCCGCGCGCGCACGGTGCACGTCGAGAATCAAGTCGAGGACGACATCCCACAAGTCCTCGACGGTTCGGAAGCGGCGCCCGCGCTGGCCAAGCTCGACGGCGCAGTCGAGACCGCATCGGCACCAGCCGAGGCAGGCGCATTTTCTCCGAACTTATTGGGCCAAACCAAGCGCGCCTTCACCGGTCGCCGGATTGATTTGGATTTGAAGGACGCCGACGTGCACAACGTCTTGCGTCTGCTCGCCGACGTCGGCCAGGTGAACATCGTCACTGCCGACAACGTGCAGGGCACGATCACGATTCGCATGCGCAATGTGCCTTGGGATCAAGCGCTCGACGTCGTGTTGCAAGCGAAGGGCCTCGGTGTGGTGCAGCGTGGAAACATGCTGCGCGTCGCGCCGCTCGCCGATCTCGAGAAGGAGCGCGAGCTCCAAATCGCGCGCCGCCAACAAGAGGTGAAGCTCGCGCCGCTCGAGACGCGACTCATTCCCGTGAGCTACGCGCAGGCCTCGGAAATTCAGGATCGCGCCAAGCCGCTCTTGTCCGAGCGCGGCTCGATCGCCGTCGACGATCGCACGAACGTGATGATCGTCCGAGATTTGGCCGGCAATTTGAATCAAATCGAGGAGCTCACGCGCTCGCTCGACACGCAAACGCCTCAGGTTCTCGTCGAAGCGAGAATCGTCGAAGCCACGAGCCGCTACATTCGAGACGTGGGTATTCAGTGGGGCGGCGACACGACGTTCTCCGCCGCGACCGGCAACCCGACGGGCCTCGCATTTCCGAGCTCGATCGGCCTCGCTGGCGGCGCGAGCGACGGCAATACGCCGACCGCCGGCTTGAGCCCCTTCACGCGCACGGTCGCGAACCCGAACTTCGCCGTGAACTTGCCGGCTGCGGTCGGTACCGGATCCGGTGGCGCGCTCGGTCTGACTTTCGGTTCGATCGACAACACGATCAACTTGGCGGTACGTCTGTCCGCGGCGGAGTCGAGCGGCATGCTGCGCATCTTGAGCAGCCCGCGCATCCTCACACTCGACAATCGCGAGGCGCGCATCGCGCAAGGCACCTTGATTCCGTTCTCGCAAGTGAGCGCGCAAGGCGTCCAAACCACGTTCCAGGAAGCCAAACTCCAGCTTTTGGTGAAGCCGCACGTCACGGCCGACGGCAGCGTGAGCATGCACGTCAAGATCAACCGTGACGAGCCCGACTTCAACCAAACGTCCGCGCGCGGCGATCCGACGATCTTGAAGCGCGAAGCCGAGACGGATCTGCTCGTGATGGATGGTCACACCGCGGTCATCGGCGGCATCTTCACGCGCAACACCGGTCGCAACTTGGACCAGGTGCCGTTCTTCGGCGACATTCCGCTGCTCGGTTTGCTCTTCCAACGGCGCCGCGCGAGCGACGAACGCGGCGAGCTCGTGATCTTCCTCACACCCCGCATCGTAAACCGCGCCGAAGCGCTGGGTCGCTGATCCGAGCGCAGTCGGGCTGGCGTTGACAACGCCGCCTCCACTCGCGGAGACTGTCCGCCGCTGACGCCGAAAGTTAGGCACTTCGGGCTGCAGCGAGGGACCTCGTGAAGCGCACGCGCATCTGGCTCGCTAGTTTCGGACTGAGCGCAGCAATTTTAGCGAGCGAGCGCGCGCAGGCCTACGAGACCGAAGTCGACGCCACGCTGGACGCGCAGTTCTACTCGCTGCAAAGCCCATACGGCAGTCCACTCGTGCAGCGGCGCCGTTACACGCAAACGCTCGCGCTCAACTTGTACGATCTGCAAGCGGATCGCGTCCCGCTCGGGCCGTCCTTGGTGTTCAAGTCGCGGCTCCGGCTCGACACGGATTTCGGGCAGAGCCCGGCCGAGCGCAATCCGGACTCGAACTACTACGTGCCCGGGCTCGCGGAAGCGCCGCTCGACGTCATGTACGCGTACCTCGAGGGTCAGCGTTATCTGAACGGCTACCTCGGGTTTCGGCTCGGCCGGCAATACGTCGTCGATACGCTCGGGTTTTGGTCGTTCGACGGCGCGGACGTGATGCTCACGACTCCGGCCTACGTCGCGGTCGAAGCCTACGCGGGCTTCGAACAGCGCGGCGGTTTACCGATGTTCGGCACGTCGCGCTTCGAGGCGGATGGCGTGTCGCGCGGCGATCGCACGGGCCTCGCGTTCGGCCAATCGCCGAGTTTTTTGCAGGAATCGAAGCTCGCGCCCGCGTTCGGTTTTGCCGTCGAATCGACCGGCGTGCAGTTTCTGCACAGCCGCTTCACCTATCGCAAAGTGATCGATCGCGATGCGGTCTTGGTTTCGCCGTTCCTCGATAACGGCGGTGGGCTGACGTTCGCGACCGGCGATCGCACTTCGAGTGAACGCCTCGGCTACTCGCTCCGCGCGGACAAGTCGGACTTGGGCGCCGCAGCGGGCTCGGTCGTGTATGACTTTTACAATCAGCGGCTCAGCCAATACAACGCCGGGCTCGATTGGTATGCGAGCGATCGCGCCGTCTTCGGCCTGAACTGCGACTACTTTCTGCCGACCTTCGACGCGGACTCGATCTTCAATTGGTTTTCGCACGCCGGCACGACATCCGCGACGGCGCGCGCCGACGTCACGTTTTCACGCGCGGTCCAAGTGGCAGCGAGCGGCGGAGTGCGCGCATTTTCGAGCGAAGGCCAGCCCGCGACGTACCAGGCAAACCCCAACATCAATCAAGCCGGGCACACGTACGACTATCTCGCGACGCTCGGCGGCCGCTATCGCTTTTGGGACGGCAGCCTCGCGCTCAACACGATGGCCGAATCCGGCAGCGCCGGTCATCGCTACGGCGGCGACGTCACGGGCCGAAAAACCTACGCCGGCGGCTACTACGACTCGCTCGCCGTGCTCTCGCTCTACGATTGGGACGACGCGCTCCGAGCTCAAAGCAGCGCGACCAGCTTTTCATACGTACTTGGCGCGGGCGTCTCGCCGCATTTTTTGCTCTTCAGTAAGGGGCGCATGGGCGTCGAGTGGGAGCACACGATGAATCGACTCGTCGGGCAGCGCTTCCGCGTGCTCGCAACCTTGGACTTTACGGTGCTCCGATGAGCAAAAAGAGCGAGCCCGAGAATTTTGGGGGCGCCTCGCGCAGCTCCCAGCGCTCGCACAAAGAGTCGTTGTGGCTGCTCACTTACGGCTGCCTGTGCGCGCTCGTGCTCGCGCTGTGTGGGCAAAGTCCGATCGCGCGCGCCGATTCTGTGCCCGCGCTCGCGCCGAGCAACGTCGCCACGGATGCAGGCGCTGCGCCGACCGATGCCGACATTTCGAACAACGACGCGGGTCCGTTCGGCACGCCGCCCTCGCTGTCTTCGCCTGCGCCAACACAGCCGAGTTCGACTTCATCGCAAGCCATGGCGCGGCTCGCCCACGGACTCGCGCCGGAGCTCGACGGTAGCCCGATCCCCGAAGCCGATCGTCCGCCGGGCGCACTACCGAACGATCACGGTCCGAGCGCCGTGATTTTCCCGCTGCAAGAAATCACGATTCGCTTCAACCACCAGCGCCACGTGAAAGAGCTCGGGCTCACCTGCACGACGTGCCACGAAAAAACGCGCACCAGCCACGATTCAGCCGAATCGATGCTGCCCCAAGCCACGCGCTGCGACGCCTGCCACGGCAGCAATCATCGCGATCTGCTCGCCGTCAAAGCCGACGCGAACGATCCGATCAGCCAATGCGCGTTCTGTCACCTCGGTTACAGCGCGGCGGACGGCAATCGCGTACGCCAATTGTCGTTGCCGAAGCCGAACCTGCGCTTCGATCACGCGATTCACGTCACGCGCAACATCGGCTGCCAGCAATGTCACGGCGAAGTCGAGAATCTCGAGCTCGCGACGCGCGATCAGTTGCCGCGCATGCGCGGTTGCTTCAATTGCCACCAAGCGCCGGCTCCCGCGGCGGGCAAAGCGCGCTCGGATTGCAAGAATTGTCACATCGCCGATCCTTCGGGGATGATTCGGGTGAGCTTCGCGAGCGGCGCGATGTCACCGCCGACGTGGTTGCACGATTCCGGCCATGGCCCGGATTGGATCGCGCGACACAAGCTGATCGCGGGCAACGACAGCCGTTTTTGCGGCAATTGCCACAGCGAGAAGTACTGCGCCGATTGCCACGACGGGCGCGTGCGTCCGCGCAACGTGCACCCCAACGACTGGCTCAACATGCACCCCGTCGCGGCGCGCGAAAACCAACAAAAATGCACGAGCTGTCACCGCGAGCAGTCGTTTTGCCTGACCTGCCATCAGCGGGTCGGCATCACCATGTCCGGGCCATTCGCTGACGCCGCCGGCCGGGGTCGCTTCCACCCGCCCAAATCCGAATGGACCGACGGCCCGCGCACTCCTCGCCACCACGCGTGGGAAGCCGAACGAAACATCAGCGCCTGCGTGAGCTGCCACGTCGAACGCGATTGCGCGATCTGTCATGCGACT
>DATATR010000317.1:0-12100 GCA_036268695.1 Polyangiaceae bacterium
CGGGTTCAGCCTATCTGATTTAACTATTGGATTTACTAGCACTATTTGATTTGACCCAGGGCCGGGTCACTCTTGACCCGTCGCTCCACTTGTCTCAATTAGGGGCGAAAACAGGCGTCAAATCCTTGGCCGCACCGGTGACCGGGTCGAGACGGCATCCGTCAAGGGGTCGTGATTGACCCCCACCTGCGCGACAAGCGCGCGCGATCCGGCTGAATTTGGCTGAATCTCGATCTGGCACGGGCGCTGCAATGACGCCACCGCACCAAGGGAGACCAACACCAATGCCCGCAATCAGCAGCGAATCACGAGCCCAAGCCAAGAAGAGCGGTCGCGTCGTCAAGGCGAAGCCGGAGCCTACGCTGAGCCGTGAAACGCGCAGCTCGGTGGCGCCGCGCCCGATGAATACCGCCGCGGTTCGTCCGTCGCTTGCGCCGCGCCCGGCGCGCCGTCACGCGCCGGTGGCCGGCCACGTCGCGGTTCGTCCGGCCAGCATGCTTCCCGCGACCGTCGTTTCGACGCGCGGGCCACGTGCGAAGAAGGCGCGCGCGCTCGACACGCAGATCAGCGCGGAGCTGCTCGCTCAGTACGAGCCCTTGGTTCGCAAAATCGCGGGAGGCTTCCAACGCAAGCTGCCGCGCAACGTGCTGCGCGAGGATCTGATCGCAGCCGGCATGAGCGGCTTGTGGGACGCGATTCGCCGTCATCCCGACGGTCCGAGCGAGAGCTTCGAGTGGTACGTCCGCGTGCGCATTCGCGGCGCGATCTTGGACGAGTTGCGCGCCCAAGATTGGCTCCCGCGTCGCGCCCGTGCCGCCGCCGAAGCCCAGAGCGGCACCGACGCTTACGTGCCCCCGCCCGCCGTCGTGCGTTTCGACGACGTGAGCGAGTGCGAGCAAAACCGTTGCCTCGCGGACGCTTCGAGCAGCGAAGCCGCGGTCGCCGCGAAGTTCGCGCAAGAGGCTTTGGCCAAAGCGGTCGAGCAATTGCCGGAACGCGAGCGCCACATCGTGAGCCAGCACTATTTCAAGGGAGTCAAATTCAAGGACCTCGGCGTCGAGCTCGGCGTGAGCGAGCCGCGCATCTCGCAGCTGCACTCGCGCGCGATTCAACGGCTCAAAGGCATCATCAGCTCGGCGGCGTGAGAGAACGGATTCAGCGCCAAGGCGCCAAAGGGCACCGAGTACGCCGAGTTTTTGGGTTTTACAGAGCGCGGCGTTATCGACGACATCTCACCAATTGATTTGGCGGTGAAATCTCGCGCTCGCTCAAGGGAAGATTTCGCGCTCGGCATAGACTTGAGCGATGCGCTGCAGTGCGACCCCGTAACACGCGCGGCGGTAGTCGACGTTGTGGAGTTTCGCGAATTGGTACATGCGATCGTACGCGTCGTGCATCGCCGTCTCGAGCCGCTGATCGACTTCTTGCACCGTCCATTGCTCGCTGCGCCGATTCTGCACCCACTCGTAGTAGCTGACGGTGACGCCACCGGCGTTCGCGAGCACGTCTGGCAGGATTTCGATCCCGCGCTTCTTCAAGATTTCTTCGCCTTCGGGTGAGCACGGGCCGTTCGCGCCTTCGGCGACGAGCTGCACTTGCAACGCTTCGGCTTCGGCGGCGCCGACTTGGTTCTCGAGCGCAGCGGGCACGAAGATGTCGGCTTGAGCGCCGAAGAATTGCTCGCGCGAGATCTTGGTGCCGTTGGCGTAGCCAGCAATCGATCCGTTTTGCTGGACATATTGCTTCAAGCGATGCGCGTTGAAGCCTTCGGGGTTGTACAAGTAGCCCGTGTGATCGCCGACCGCGATCAAGGAAACGCCGAGGTGGCTGAGCAAAACCGCGGTGTGCGAACCGACGTTGCCGAAGCCTTGCACCATCAGCTTTTTGCCCTTGATGTCGAAGCGCGCGCGATCGGCCCAATCGAGCACGCAATGCACGAGGCCCTGGCCGGTGGCTTTTTCACGGCCGAACGTGCCGCCGCTGCTGACCGGTTTGCCGGTGACCACGCCCATCACGCTCTGGCGCGAGACCATGCCGAACGAGTTCATGTACGTGTCGAGCGCCCAAGCCATGGTTTGCGCGTTGGTGCCCACGTCCGGCGCGGGGATGTCGTAATCGGGGCCGATGTTCGCGCCGAGTGAGTGGAAAAAGCGGCGCGTGATGCGTGCGACTTCGGTCTTCGACACGCCGCGCGGATCGAACTTGATGCCACCCTTTCCGCCGCCGAACGGCAGATTCATCAGCGAGCACTTCCACGTCATCATCGCGGCGAGCGCTTTGAAATCGTCGAGCGACGCGCTCTCGTGGTAGCGCATTCCGCCTTTATACGGGCCGAGGATATTCGAATGCTGGATGCGGTAGCCTTTGAACAGGCGATACTCGCCGTTATCCATGCGCACCGGGAAGTTGACGATGATTTCGTTCTTCGGTTGGCGGAGGATGTTGCGAATGTACTCGGGCAGCGAGATGATTTTTGCGGCGTCGTCCAAGTAGCTTTGGATGACTTTGAAGAATTCGTAGCGCGGCGTTTGGGAGGTGGGGCTTGGGGTCGAGCTGGGTGGGAGCGACTGCATGCGGTTATTGTCCCAGCTACGGTTCAGGTCCGCAAAAGGTAAGCTTCTCGGCCCGAAACGCGGCCTCTATGCCGCCTCGGCCAGGTCAGCCGCGCACCTGAGCCCACAAGACATACAAATAAACAATCGGCGATACGACGATCAGCGCGTCGATGC
Organism: Polyangiaceae bacterium; assembly: GCA_036268695.1. Taxonomy (GTDB): domain Bacteria; phylum Myxococcota_A; class Polyangia; order Polyangiales; family Polyangiaceae; genus PMG-095. The sequence goes on from DATATR010000317.1 coordinate 2,730, forward strand.
GATCGAGCATGCCGCCGTGTCCGGGCACGATGCTGCCGGAGTCTTTGATGCCCGTGGAGCGCTTCAACAACGACTCGACCAAATCCCCGCATTGGCCGAGCGCGCCTGCGACGAGCCCGAGCAGCAAAGCGTGCTCGAGTGGGATGCTCTTCAAATAAAAGAAATGACCGAGCAACGCGCCGAGCTCTGCGCCCACGAGCGCACCCACGAAACCGGCGCGCGTCTTCTTGGGACTGACGGCTTCGTACAACTTGGTCTTGCCGAAAAATCGGCCAAAAAAGTAGCCGCCCGTGTCGGCGAGCCACGCGAACGTGAGGCACATGAACACGTAATTCGGTCCGACCGAACCCGCGTCGCGACGGAGCAGCGCGAGCGCCGTGAGCATGCCGCCGATGTAGAGCGGTCCGCCCACTCCAGCGAACGTGCGCAAAGCCGAGGTTGGGATTTCGCCGAGCCGCCAGAGTGGCACCATCAAACCGAGCAGCGGCAGCACGAACAACAGCGTGAGCAGCACGCGTGAATCGTAGCTCCAAAAATAAAGCGCAATCGAAGTCGCGAGCGTCGTCGCGATGCCGATCGCGCGCGAGACGCCGTCATCCGGATGCGTCATGCGAAAGAGCTCGTCCGCCGCGATGCCAGCCGCAGCCAGCACGAGCGCGAAAAAACCCCACGCGGGCCCGAGAAACAAGAGCCACAGCAAAGGTGGCACCACGACGGCAGCGGTCAGAAGACGAACTTTGAGGTTGCTCGCGGCCAAGACGCCCCTCGGTTATCAGCGGGCCCGACGCATCACAAGAGAGATTCGCGCAACGTCAGCGCTCGCCTGTCGGAGTGATCCTGACCGTCCGGCATATCGTTGGTTTTTTGCCCTGCGCGCACCACTGCGCCAGGCCACGCAAGCGACTCGTCAGGTAGCCGGCGCCTGTTCGGTCAGTTTTTCGTAGGTCGTCTGACATTCGAAGACCGCGATCAGCCTGGCGAATCTGCGGCTTTGTTTTATTTCCGGGCATCTGGCCCAGACCCTTCGCGCGCGCCGCGGCGCGAAAGAAGCACGCCAGATGTGACGAGCTACACTGCGCGCGACTTGCAGCGAGGTCCTTCCGCCGTTAAACCGCGTGCGCTTTTCGAGATGAAATTTCCCGTGGCGTTTTTCCGGCGGCGACGGCTGCTGATCGGGTTCGTGGCAGTGCTCGCCGCGGCGTCACGCATCGGCTCGCCGAAGCCGCCCGAACGCACGGTGCAGGGCCTGGCCGAGCTACTCGGCGGCGCGATCGGCGGCAGCGTCAAACCGGACGAAGTGATTTGGGAGCAAAGTCCGGGCGCGCTCGAGGAATTGTTGCTCGGGCGCCGGGTTTTATTTTTGGGTTCAGCCAAGCGCGGCGCGGCGCGCGATTTGTACCGCGCGCGCGTGCGCGTCACGCTCGACGGACAGCCGCTCTCGGTGAGCGCGCTGCGCAACGTCACCGACACTCCAGTGGGTGACGACGCAGCGCTCGAAGCGCGCGGCGATCGCGCCACCTTCGCGACGCTCGCGTACGGCAAGATCCAAGGCCTGAGCGTGCTCGACCTGAACGGCATTCGCCCGAGCGATCGCCCGAGCGGCTTTTTCAACCGCGTCGCGCTCGCGATCAACTCCTATCAAGACAGCGGCAGCCTGAGCGGCATCGGGCGCACGAACATCGTCTTGGACGTGCCGGCAGAGAGCGCGAAGCTCACGCTCGATCCGCCGAGCCTCGACGTCGATTTCAACGACAACGGCCGCGGCTTGCACTACGAAACCGAACAGCGCTCGCTGCGCGCAGTCGACGGCGGCGAAGCGTATGCCGCGCGCGTCGTGCCCGAAGTGCACGTGCCGAAACCGCTCGTGCTTTGGCTCGTCGATACGGTGCGAGCGGAGGTCGGGCCCGAACCGATCGCGTGGCTCGAAAATAAGGTTTTCGGCGCGAAAGATAGCTTCAAGCGCGCGAGCTTCAACTTGCTCGCTTCGAAGCAAGAGACCGCGCTCAAAGCCACGCCGGCGGAACAAGTCGTGGCCAAAGTGCTCGACGCGAGCGACTTCGCGCACGCGGCGGACTCTTGGCCGCCGCCCGCAATTCCCTCGATCTGGAACGATCCGAAACCGGGCGAAGGCGAATGGACGCCCGTGACGTACGGCTTTTTGAAACCGATGCTCGGTTTGCCGGACGGCGCGACACCGCCCGCGTATTTCTATCGCACCGTGATTCGACCGGATCCGGATCGGCCGTACGCCGAGCTCGTGTTGATCGCGATGGACATGCGGCAGCTCGAGCTCGGCATGCAAGCCGGCTACGAAGATCCAAAACCAACCACGGGCGAGCCGGGTGAAGGTCACATCCCACCGGATCCAAAAATCTACGGCCGCGTCGTCGGCACGTTCAACGGTGCGTTCAAGACGCAACACGGCGCTTATGGCATGATGGTGAATCGGCGCGTGCTCTTGCCACCCGTGAAGGGCGGCGCGACCGTGATCGTGAACGACGCGAGCGAAGTCGGGCTCGGCAGCTGGCCACCGAGTGACGAAATTCCGCGGGATATTCTGTCCTTTCGCCAAAATTTGGATCCGCTGGTCGAAGACGGCGTGGCCAATCCAACGGGCCGCAGATTGTGGGGTTGGCAAATCGAAGGCACGAGCGTGATGACGCAGCGAACCGCGCTCTGCGTCACTGCTGCCGGCCATCTCTATTATGCTTGGGCCGAAGAGATCGACGGACCGACGCTCGGCAAAGGCTTGCGCCAAGCCGGCTGCTCTTACGCAATGCACCTCGACATGAACCCCGCACACTCGGGCTTCGTCTACACGGACATCGTCAACCCGAAGAAGGCCGAGTATCACCTGAAACTCGCCGACGATCGCATGACGATTCCGCCCGAGAAATTCGTGCGTTGGTCGGCCAAAGATTTTTTCTACGTGATGGTGCGCGACGCGACGCCGCACGACGCTTCCGAATTCGCCTGGGCCGCGGACGGCGGAACCCAACCCACGCCCGCGTGGTTGCCCGGCGTGTACAGCACGAAGACCATGCTCGGCAGCGTCGAGGTCGAGCTCACGAGCTTCGAACCGGGGCATGCCGAATTTCAGTTTCGAGCCGGCACGCGCGAGCCGGTCGCGCCGAGCGCGCCGGGCCTGAAAACCAGCCTGGACGAAGCCTCCGAGCACCGCGTGATTGCGGCGATCGGGCTCGGGCACACGACGGACTCGACGCGCTACGGCTTCGCGTTCGGTCAAAACGCGACGATTGCACTGCGCGCCGGCTACGCCACGCTCGTCCTATCTGCGAGTAAGGCAGCACGCATCGAAGCGCCCGGCACGGTGCCGACGATCGCGGACGACGAAGAGGCGGTGCAATTGCCGCTCTTGGTCGAGGACGGCAAAATCGAACCGCGCGCGAGAGAGCGAGGCGATATGCGGCGCCGCGCCGCGCTGTGCATCACCCCAACCAAACGACTGATCGTGGCCAGCGCGACGCACGATACGAGCGACACGCTGGCTGCGGCGCTGATGCGCGTCGGCTGCACGCGCATCGTCGAGCTCGACCGCGGCTCGCACCACCCCGCGTTCTTGCAGCGCGCGGGCAGCTCGACGCCGCCCGTCGCGAGCTACGAGACGAGCGTGCTCTACGCGCTCGGCCGCCCGATGCAGCCGCGCGCGTTTCGCTGGAAGCCGGAGAACGCCGCGCCCTCGACCAAAGTCACGAGCTACGACTATCCGGCGCCGGATGTCGCGCGGCCGCGCAAGAAAAAGCGCCGCAAAGAGGCGGCCGAAGAAGCCGCGCCGAGCGAGAATTAAGCCGATTTCTCGGCGATTTCTCTATTGGCAATCGGCGAAGGTCACGTCGTAACTGATCGCCGGAGTGACGCCGCTCACGCTCACCGAGTAGGTCTTCCCGGCTTGGCTCGTCCAACCCTGCGGGATGAAGTCGATCGCGTACTTCGCGCCGTAGTTTTGATCGAGCTGGGTGACCGTCACGGGCTGCGACGCGCCGTCGACCGTGACCGTGACCATGGCGTTCGTGAGATCGATCTTTTCGCTTTGAATCGACCAGCCCGTCTTGTCGACGGAATTGTTCCGACTCGCGGTCATGGCCTGGATCGGAATCGTACCGGACGCGGGCCACGCCATCCACTGCTTGCCGGCTTTGCCGGTGCCGCCGAGCGTGTGCATGCACGAAGCTTTGTCCGTGCCGCCGATGCCGATCGGGCCGAGTGAATTGGAAAGCACCCAGCGCCGATGACCGAGCGTGGTCGCGTTGCCCGGGTCGGCCATGTAAAGATCGACCGAGCTCACCGCTTGGCCACTTGAAATATTCGAGGATCCGGCGGCGGTCGCGCCGTCTTGGGTGTAGCAAGTCCACGTCGTTGGCGGCATGTGCGAGAGCATGTTGTTTGCGCGCATCATCAGGGCGCAGGCTTGATCGCCCGCGTCGAGCATGGGGTCGTCCGTCACGGCGGGCAGATCGGCCAAGAAGCGATAGAGGTTCACGAGCCGGAGCGCGTTCGTGCGCGCGTCGGCGGACAGATCGCCGGCATTGCAGGAGGCGACATCGCCGCTCCAAGTGCCTTCGCTCAGGTCCGCGCGATCGGCTTTCCAGCGCGTGCACACGTCCGTACTCGCGCCGCCTGCGCCGGCGCTGCCGCTCGCGCCGGCCGAGCTCGCGCCGCCGCTTGCGGAGCCGGCACTGCCGCCCGAACTCACCGCGCCCGAACCCGCGCTCGAGTTCGAAGTCCCCGCAGACGAGCTGCTCGTGCCAGCGCCGGATTCGGCCGAGCCAGCAGTTGCCGTCGATGAGCCACCACTCGAATTCGAACTACCACCGGTGTTCGAGAAAGCGCTGCCGCCAGCGCTGCTGCTGCACGCGCATGCCGAAAGCAAACCGAACAACGTGAGCCGCGTGGCATTTCTCGTCATGACTCGACCTTTCCGAACGCTTCGAAGTGCGCGAAGGCGTCAACGATGGCGCTCCGCGCAAACAAAGAGGAGCGAAAAGCTCGATTCGGCTCAAACACGCTGTTCGCGTTGAAAGGTTTTAATCTTGGCCGACGAACGTCGAGCAAGGCACCCCAAACCCAAATGCACGAATGGGCACCCGGCCGTTCAAGGGCCGGTGCGAACCAACACGAAGTCATCGACGGTCACGCTCTGTGCAGCGCTGCCCGTCGTGCTCACGTTGATTTGCGCGCTTCCGTTCGTGACGGCGATGCCGCTGATCGATTCCTCCGTAAAGTTCTTGATCGCGCCGCTCAGCGACACGGTCTTCGTCGTGCCGCCGAAGTTCGAGACCGCGACGCTGGCGCTCGATTGCCCGCCGCTACTCTTCGCCCAAACTGAAAGCGTGTACGTGCCGTTCGGCAGGTTCGCTATTTTTTGTTCGAGCGTGCCCGTGCTCGTCAGTTGCCAGCTCCAATTGCCGGTGTGGCCGCCCTTGACGTTGGTCGTCGTGCCGGTCGTGGTCCAGCCCGCGGGCACGGTCATCGCGACGCGGTCGGCCTCGAAGCTCGGGTTCAGCGCATAGTTGTTGTCGGGGCCAACGCTCCAGTTGCCCGTGCTCGCATCGAGCGACCATTCGCTGAGTGATTGGAATGCGGGCGTAGTGCCGTTGAACGTGAGCGGCATCCATTGATTGAAGCCGAGACCATTGCCCGCGAAGTCCGCCCAGCGATCGCCCGCGAAAATCACGGTCGATTGCGCCGAGCCTTGCACGGTGATGAAGAATCCGGTTTGCGTCACGTGGCTGAAATCCGCGTCGGTATTCGCGAGCACGAATTCGGCGCCGTACGGGCCCATGATGTTCGTCGCCGAAATGCAGTAGGTGTGCGAAGCATTCCAGCCGTGCAAATCCGAAGAGCAAAAATAATAGTGGCCCGAGTACTTGAACATCGCGTTGCCCTCGCGACCGGGTCCGCCAAAAATGCGCGTCGCGGGATCCACCGAGAGGTAGTCTGCGGCGTGAAGCGGCGCGACGTACAAGTTGCTGCGGCCGCTGCTGCTCGAGCAGATCAAATACGCTTTGCCGTCGTCGTCCACGAACACGGTTTGATCGCCAGTCGTGCTGTTGGCGACGTTCGCGACCGTGGCTTGAATGTGATCGAAGGTAAATGAGCCTGTCGGCGTGCTGCTGGTCGCGAACAGCTCGCCCGTGCCGGCCGTGCCGCTGTATTGGGAGACGAGCACGTATTTTTTCGTCGTCGCGTTGTAAGCCACGCCGAGCCGACCGAACCAAGACGCGCCCGCGACTTCGCTGCCGCTCGCGGTGGCCGAGAGCACGTTCGCTTCGAATTTCCAGTTCAGCAAATCAGTCGATGAATACGCGGTGACGGCGTTGAAGCTCGTGTCGCTATTGCTCTTGCTGGGGTTCGCCGCGTAAGTCACGGCGCCGTTGTATTTGACGCCGTACCAATAATAGGTGTCGCCGAATTTGAAGACGCCGCCGCCTTGCGAATAAATCGGCGTGCCGGACGTGTCCTTCCAAAACACGTCGTTGTGAATCATGGCTCCCGCGCTCGCACCGCCGCTTCCTGCGGAGCCGGTCGAACCCGCGGCGCCTGCGCTCGCTCCTCCGTTCGCGTCACCGGCAACGCTCGAGCCCGCGAAGCCGTCACCACCAACGCTCGAGCCCGCGCCGCTGGCCGCCGATGCTCCGCCGAAACTGGCGCCGCTCACGCCGCCGTTTGCTCCGCCGCCGTTCGTCGTTGCGCCGTTGGCCGTGCCGTCATTCGCGCCGCTCGAGCCCGCCACTCCGGTCGAACCGCCATTTTGCGTCGAGCCTGCGACGCTGGTTTCGTCGCCCGCGGTGCCCTGGGCCGTCGCTCCCCTGTCCGAGTCGTTGCTCGAACCACAAGCGCTCAGCGCGCCGCCGAGCGCAACGCAAAACCCAAGACCGAACCGGTGTAACTCACGTCGCGCTCGCTTCATGTCAACGGATCAGGGGCGGAGCGCGACGCGCCTTGCCGCAAATGCGCGGCGAAAATCCGGCCAAATCGCCGCGGCTCGAGCGGGTGCATGGTCGCAATGCGGCGTCCGCGGCATGCTCGACTCGTGCCACCCGAAGCCACGACGAGCGTCGCGTTGCTCGGTCCGACCAACACGGGCAAGACACACCGCGCCATCGAGCGAATGCTCGAGCACGAGAGCGGCATGATCGGCCTGCCGCTGCGGCTGCTCGCGCGCGAGGTCTACGATCGCGTGAGCACGCGCGTAGGACAAGATCGCGTGGCGCTCGTGACCGGCGAAGAAAAGCGCGTGCCCAAGCGGCCCGATTTTTGGGTGTGCACCACGGAGGCCATGCCCGTCACACGTGAAGTCGATTTCGTCGCCATCGACGAGATTCAGCTCGCTGCCCACGACGAGCGCGGGCACGTGTTCACCGAACGACTGCTTCACGCGCGCGGCCGGCGCGAGAGTTGGTTCATGGGTGCCGCGACGATGCGCCCGTTGCTCGAGCGCATCGTGCCCGCGGCGAAGCAGCAGGAGCATCCGCGCCTTTCGCGGCTCACCTTCACGGGCAGTAGCAAATTGCAGAAACTGCCGCCGCGCAGCGCGATCGTCGCGTTTTCGGTACCCGAGTTGTACGAGCTCGCTCATCGTTTGCGCGCGCTGCGCGGCGGAGCGGCGGTGGTGCTCGGCGCGCTTTCGCCTCGCGCGCGGAACGCGCAAGTCGCGCTGTTCGAAGCCGGTGAAGTCGACTATTTGGTGGCGACCGACGCGATCGGCATGGGCTTGAACCTGGACGTCGGACACGTCGCGTTCGCTTCATTGCGCAAATTCGACGGCCGCGGCGCGCGCGATTTGGACGGCGCGGAGCTCGCGCAAATCGCCGGCCGCGCGGGCCGTTACTTGCGCGACGGAAGCTTCGGCACGCTGAGCCCGTGCGAGCTTTCGCTCGAAAGCGCGCGCCGGATCGAGCAGCATCGTTTCGATTTGGTGCGGCGCCTGCGCTATCGCAACGCGTCGCTCGATTTCTCGTCGTCGAACGCGCTGCTCGCTGCGCTCGAAGCTCCGCCGCCCGCGCCGTATTTCGCGGCCGTGCCCGACGCGGTCGATCTCGCTGCGCTGCGCGCGCTGCTCAAAGAGCCGGAAATCGTGCGCCAGGCAAACCAACCAGAAGCCGTCGAGCTTTTGTGGAACGTGTGTCAGGTGCCGGATTTTCGGCGCATCCTGTTCGAGGTACACCTCGAGCTCTTACGCGACTTGTTCGGCGCGCTCGGGCAAGGTCCGCTCTCGAACGATTTCCTGGCCTCGCGGACGGCAGAGTTTTCGCGCGAAGACGGCGGAGTCGACACTTTGCTCGCGCGCATCGCGCGACTGCGCACTTGGGCCTTCGTCGTGAGTCACGCGGGCTGGTGCCGCGATCCCGCGCATTGGTCGGCGCGTTTGAACGAACTCGAAGATCAATTGAGCGACGCATTGCACCGCGCGCTGGTCTCGACCTTCGTCGAACGGCGCGGCAAAGCGCGCACGACGGCTCGCTCGGCCACGCGGATGCCGCGCGCACCGAGCGACGAGCCGACGCTGGATCGCTATCATCCGTTCGCCGCGCTGCAAAACCTGCGTGCGGCCGCGCGCGAAGCGGCGCCAGAGAATTTGCCGCACAGCGAGCTGTCCGAATTGGTGGATGCGCCACACTCGGCGTTCGAGCTCGACGCGCGTGGTCGCGTTTTTGCGCGCGGCGTTTTGCTGGGCAAGCTCGTGCGCGGCGCGAATTTACTCGAACCGAACGTGCAGCTTGCGCCGCTCGACGAGCTGCGCGCCGGCGCGCAGAGCCGCCTCGAGCGACGCTTGCTCGCATTCGCGCGTGACTCGGTCGGACGACTCTTGCATGCGCTTCGCGATTTGCGTCGCGCAGGGCGCGCGGAGCTGCGCGCCATCGCCTATCAGCTCGAGCGTGGGCTCGGCACCGCCAGCGCGACCGAGCTCGACGCTTCGCTCGCGATCCTCGACGATGCGGCGCGCGTCGAGCTCGACGCGGCAGGCATTCGCGTTGGCAGCGTGTCGGTGTTCGTGCCGGCGCTGTTGCGCGGCCGCGCGCTGGCCGCACGCGCTACGTTCGCGAGCGTCTTCGAGCCGGCGTTGCGGTTGCCTCCGCTCGGCCGAAGCAACTACGAAACGGGCGGGATTTCGGCCGCAATCTGGCGCTCGGTCGGATACGTCGTGCTCGGGCCGCGCGCCTGTCGCGCCGACTTGGTCGAACGCGCGGCTCTGGCGCTGGAAGCTGGCGCGCGCGACGTTGACGCCTTGCGCAGTTTGTCCCCACCGCGTCGCGACGCGTTGCAAATCGCGCACACCCTCAAAAAACAAATGCGGAAAGCGAGCGCAGCGCCACAAACGCCGGCGGCACAGCGCAAGCTCGCCACTT
>DATATR010000318.1:0-3196 GCA_036268695.1 Polyangiaceae bacterium
CACGCGCACGGCTCTCGGGAACCGGGGTGAATTGCTTCGGGAGTGGCTTGTGAGTCACGGGGGTTCTCCTTCGCGCTGTGCCGGTTTCACCGTGTGGTCACCAAGAGTTTTCAGTTGCAAGGGAGCAAGCCAAGTGCCAACCGAACGCCGGTTTCGAACGCACGTTTCGAGGCGCTTCTGGCCGGAAATTCGGGTTTTCGGGCGGAGGGCCTCGCTGTGGCAATTCGACACGGCACAACGAGACGCGCGCGCCTCTGACGCAGATCGCGTGTGCGCACTCGGGTGGCACCGGCCGTGCATTTCCGGCAAACTCCTGCGCGTCTTCGCCGCCACCGAGGAGTGATCATGCCAGCACCGAGCGAGTTCGACCGCCGCACGCCGCCTCATCCGATCAGCGACGAGCGAGATACCGGCACCGCGGAGACGGACGAAAACTACGACTTGGTGAGCGTGCTCTACCATTGCCTCAAGGCCGCGGACGCATGCACGCAATACATCGTCGACGCGGAAGACGCCGGAGATGACGAGCTCGCTGAATTCTTCGAGCGAGCACGCCTTCAGCACAATCAGCTCGCGGGCGAGGCGCGCGCGCTCTTGGCCGAGCGCGTGAGCGGGCACGGGCAGCCGAACGAAGACGAGGAATGAGCTTTTATTTGGGGTTTTCCTAGCGGCACGCGACTTGCTGAAAAACGGTTCAAGAATCCCATGCCCGATCCCAAATTTCCGGTTGAAGAAGAGCCACGGTCCGAGCTTCCAGCGCTGACCGCGCGCACCCACGCGCTCGATCCCACGGCGCACGATGGCGTATTGCGTCAAAGGATCTTGGACTTGGTTCGAAGCACGCGCGAGCTCGACGCTTCGGATTTAGCGGTCGTCGTACAAAACAGAAGTGTCACCTTGTTCGGCACCGCAGCGGACGACGGCCAGCGCGCCGATCTCGAGCGCATCGCGAAGAGCGTGAGTGGCGTACTGATGGTCACGAATCGACTCAAAGTTGCGACTCCGACACATTGAACTGGCACGCACGCTGCAACAGCGCAGGTCATGAATCATTCTCACGCCGTGCTGATGGACATCGACGGCACGTTGCTCGCCAGCGCAGACGCTCAAGCGTCGAGTTGGCTCCGCGTACTCACCGAGTTTGGCTATGCGGTGAAGTACGGGCAGGTGCGCGCTCGCATCGGCATGGGGCAAGATCGCTTGCTGCGCGAGCTGTGTGGCTTGCCCGAAGATTCGCCGCGCGCGCGGCGAATCTTGGCGATTCGGGAGCTGCACTTGCGCTCGGAATATTTGCCGAAGCTCGAGCTCTTGCCGGGCGTGCACGAGTTCCTCGCGCGGCTCGCGCGCGAAGGCAGAGAAGTCGTGATCGCGACTTCGGCTTCGCGCTCCGAAGCGATGGCGCTGCTCGGTCACGCGCAGCTGCTCACCGATTTCGATCACGTCATGTGCAAGGAAGATGCGGCACAGACCAAGCCGGCCGCGGACATCGTGCGCACGGCGCTTGAGCGCGCAGGGATCTTGCCGGAAAATGCCGTGTTCGTTGCTTCGTCGCCTTACGATCTCGGAGCCGCGCACGCCGCGCACGTGCCGAGCATTGCGCTCCGTAGCGGCGGCTGGCCAGATTCCGCATTGCTCGACGCAACCGACATCTATGACGACCTGCGCCAGTTGCTCGCGCGCTTCGATAGCTCACCGCTTTCGGCGGATGCGTTGCCGGCGAAGCTACCGCGGCCGTTCCTGTGGCGTGAACCCGCGCTCTGGCCGACCGCGCCGGTGCGTAAATCCCACGCCGCGTGAACGCGAGCGCAATCGAGCTGCGAAAGCGCGCCGCGGGTCGGTCGTAAAGACTCGTCGCAGCGCGCCGTTTTGTGGGCGTTCTCCCGACACCAACAGGCCAAGCAAAACGCGCTCAGCGGTGCGCTCGGTCTTTGACCGTGCGGCGCACGATCGCGACCACGTCGTCCAGATCGACGGGCTTCACCAAGAAGCGATCTGCGCCGAGCGACGAAAGCAGTTTCCATTCGCTCGGGCCGCCCGACGCAGTCAGCACCAAGATCGGCACCAACACCGACGCGGGGCGCGAGCGCAGCAAAACCGTGACCGCCATGCCGTCCAGCACCGGCATTTGCAAATCCAAGATCACGACCGACGCTGCCTTGCGATCGAACGCTTCGAGGCACGCTTGGCCGTTTGCCACGGCTTCGACATCGGCGTCCGGGAATTCGGCGCGCAGCTTCAGCTCGAGCAAACCGCGGAAATCGTCCTCGTCTTCGGCGATCAGGATGCGCGTGGGCTCGTTGCTCTTGGCGCGGGCGGCTGCGAGCTCTTTCCGCAGTTGCTCGACGTTCGGCGTGCGCTGCGCCGAGTCTTTGGCCAGCGCGCGGAGCAGCACGTCGTCGAGCGCGAGCGGCAGATCGCCGCGCACGAAGCTTGGGCGAATTACCTTCGCGTTTGCGTGAAGCGCGAGTAGCCCCTCGTCCGTGTGCGACTCGAAGGGCGGACGCCCGGTGAGCAATTCGTAAGCGATGCAACCGATCGAGTAAACGTCGCTGCACGGGCTGGCCGCTACGCGCGTGTCATTGTCCATCGCGAGCTCCGGCGCGATGTAACCGACGGTGCCGACCAATTCCTTCGCCGCGCGCGCCGTGACGTATTTCTGCGCCAACCCCAAATCTGCCACGCGCACGCTGAATTTTCCGTCCAATAAGATGTTGGCCGGCTTCAGATCGCGATGCACGATTCCCGCGGCGTGCAGCGCCGAAACACCGGCGCAAATTTCGTCCAGGATGCGCAGCGCGAGATCGATGTCGATCGCGTGCTGGCATTCGGCGATCACGCGATCGAGCGTCGTGCCGGAGATGAATTCGGTCACGAAGTAAGGCTGCGCCTGATGCTCGCCGAAAGCGTGAATCACGAGCACATTCGGGTGCGTGACCTCCGCCATCGCACGCGCTTCCTGCTCGAAGCGATCGCGGAAATGGGCTGCAAATAGCGAGGATTGAATCACCTTGATCGCCACCTTGCGATTCAAGCGCTGGTCGACGGCGAGCAGCACGACGCCCATCGCGCCGCTGCCGAGCTCACCCTCGACGCGGTAGGTGCCGCCGATCAGGTCACCTTCGCGCGGCAAGTCGGGGATCGCGTTCGGCATCGTGTCCTGCGTTTCCTTGGCGCGCGCGCGTGGCTGCTCGAACGG
>DATATR010000319.1:0-18193 GCA_036268695.1 Polyangiaceae bacterium
GCTCTCGCCGTATCTTTTGCCGACGCCGGAGACGCGCCAGGCGCACGATTCCAACGTGCGCCTGCATCGCGTGCTCGGTTGGGGCGGAGTCGGTTTGGGTGCGGTGATCACGGGCGCGAGCGTGGTGCTCATCGCCGCGAACAGCTCCACCAAGAGCACGGCGCAAAAAAACTACGACGCGGCCCTGGCGCAAGTGAGTAACCCGACGCCGGACAGCGTCTGCGACACCATGTCCGTCAACGGCGACTTCATGCAATGCAATGCCAACACGGCCGACGCGAAGTCCAAGCTCGATAGCGCGAACAGCAAGAACCTGATCGGCTACATCGGCATTGGCGTGGGCGTCGCGGTGGCCGCGACGGGCATCGTGTTCCTCGTCACCGGCGAAGATCCGCATCGCTTCGACGCGCCGAAAAAGTCGAGCGCGAGCGGCCCGCGCTGGGCGCTCGCGCCGGGACCGGGCCAATTCGGTTTGGCGCTCGGCGCTTCGTTCTGAAGCGAGTCGCGCGTTTTTTACGCGCCACACGGCAGAGACCTGGCCGAAAAAGTGGTCAGGATTTGGAGCCGTTTTGTGCGGCGTTGCGGGGCAATCCACCCAAGCTCGCTTGGGCTGGATTGCAAAACAAGAAAAACACCGGAGAGAAAAGCCCAGCGAAGACCGAGAAATTTTTGGTCCTCACACTTGCGGATCAAAAATTTTTCGGTCCGTTCAAGTGGTCTCGGGTTGTAGCCGCAATCTCGATTGCGTGAGCGGAGCCATTGGAGTACGCCCGAACCCGAGGATTTAGCCATGACCGACCGCTCCCTGGATTCCTTTGGCACCCGCTCCGAGCTCGACGTAAACGGCAAGAAATGCACTTATTTTTCGCTGCCAAAGTTCGCGGCCGCGAGCGGAAAAGATGTCGCGAAGCTGCCTTACTCGCTGCGCATTTTGCTCGAGAACCTCTTGCGTTGTGAAGACGGCAAAGCGGTCGTGAAAAAGGACGTCGAAGCGCTCGCCGCGTGGGATGCGAAGAAAGTGCCGGACACCGAGATCGCGTTTCATCCGGCGCGCGTCGTGCTCCAGGACTTCACGGGCGTGCCGGCAGTGGTCGACTTGGCCGCGATGCGCGACGCAATGGCGAAGATGGGCGGCGACCCATCCAAAATCAATCCGCTCTTCCCGAGCGAGCTCGTGATCGATCACTCCGTGCAAGTCGATTACTTCGGCACCGCGGATTCTTTGATCAAGAACACGAAGAACGAGTTCGAGCGCAATCAAGAGCGCTACGTGCTGCTCCGCTGGGCGCAGAACGCCTTCAACAACTTTCAGGTGGTGCCGCCGTCGACGGGCATCGTGCACCAAGTGAACCTCGAATACCTCGCGCGGGTCGTGTTCGACCAAGACGGCGTCGCCTATCCGGATTCACTCGTCGGCACGGACAGCCACACCACGATGATCAACGGCATCGGCGTGCTCGGCTGGGGCGTGGGCGGCATCGAAGCGGAAGCCGCGATGCTCGGGCAGCCCATCAATCTGCTCATTCCTCAAGTGATTGGGTTCCGTCTGTTCGGCGCGTTACCCGAAGGGGCCACCGCGACCGACTTAGTGCTGACGATCACGCGGAAACTCCGCGACAAAGGCGTGGTCGGCAAATTCGTCGAATTCTACGGCGATGGGCTCGACCATTTGCCGCTCGCCGATCGCGCGACGATCGGCAACATGAGCCCCGAGTTCGGCTCGACCTGCGCGATCTTCCCGATCGACGCCGAGACGCTCACCTACGTTCGTCTCTCGGGTCGCAGCGACGAGCGCGCCGCGCTGATCGAAGCGTACGCGAAGGCGCAAGGCTTGTTCCGCGAACGCGGCACGCCGGATCCAGTGTTCACGGACACGCTCGAGCTCGATCTCGCATCGATCGTGCCGACGATGGCCGGCCCGCGCCGCCCGCACGACAAAGTCGCGCTCAAAGACGTCGGCGCAGGGTTCGCCAAAAACCTCGGCGAGATGGTCGCGCTCGCGAAGAGCAAAGGTAAAGGCACGCCGGCGCCGGCCACGCCCGAAGACTTGGCGCGCAAAGTCGCCGCCTCCTACGACGGCGCGAAATTCGACGTGAGTCACGGCTCGGTCGTGATCGCGGCGATCACTTCTTGCACGAATACGTCGAACCCGTACGTGATGCTGGGCGCCGGTTTGCTCGCGAAAAACGCGGTCGAAAAGGGCCTCAACGTGAAGCCGTGGGTGAAGACGAGCCTCGCGCCGGGCTCCAAAGTCGTGACTCAGTATTTGAAAGCGGCGGGCGTGCTCCCGGATCTCGAAACGCTGCATTTCAACGTCGTCGGCTACGGCTGCACGACGTGCATCGGCAACAGCGGACCGCTCCCGGAGCCGATCAGCAACGCAATCCACGAGGGTGATTTGGTGGCCGTGAGCGTGCTCAGCGGCAATCGCAACTTCGAGGGCCGTGTCAGTCCGGACGTGCGCGCGAATTACCTCGCGAGCCCGCCGCTCGTCGTGGCCTACGCGCTCGCCGGCCGCATCGACATCGATTTCGCGACCGAGCCGCTCGGCAAAGGCAAAGACGGCGCGGACGTGTTTTTGAAAGACATTTGGCCGTCCACCAAAGAGATCTCGGCCGTGGTGCAACAGCACGTCACTTCGAAAATGTACCGCGACGAATACGCCGAAGTGTTCACCGGGGACGCGGCTTGGCGCGCGCTGCCGGTGCCTGAAGGCAGCCGCTTCGCGTGGTCCGAAAGCAGCACTTACGTGCGCAAACCGACCTTCTTCGAAGACATGAAGCTCGAACCCGCGCCACTCAAAGACATCACGAGCGCGCGCGTCTTGGCCGTGCTCGGCGATTCGGTGACGACCGATCACATCTCTCCGGCCGGAAATATCGCCAAAAACTCGGCTGCTGCGGCGTACCTCGTCGAACACGGCGTCAAACCCCAGGATTTCAATCAATACGGCGCCCGGCGCGGCAACCACGAAGTGATGATGCGCGGCACGTTCGCCAACGTGCGCCTGCGCAATCAACTCGTGCCGGGCGTCGAAGGGCCGGTCACGCGTTACCTGCCGAGCAACGAGCAAACCTCGATTTACGACGCGGCCATGAAATACAAAGCCGACGGCACGCCGCTGATGATCCTCGCCGGCAAAGAATACGGCTCCGGCTCATCGCGCGACTGGGCCGCGAAGGGCACGTTCATGCTCGGCATTCGTGCCGTGATCGCAGAATCCTATGAGCGCATTCATCGCAGCAATTTGATCGGCATGGGCGTCTTGCCGCTGCAATATCTGGACGGACAAAATCGCGAAACGCTCGGCCTATCGGGCGAAGAGACGTTCGCGGTGAGCGGCGTTTCGAGCGGGCTCGCGCCGGGCGTGAAGCTCACCGTCAGCGCGAGCAAGCCGGACGGCTGGGAGCGCAAATTCGAAGTCCTTGCGCGCATCGATACGCTGGTCGAGCTCGACTACTACAAGCACGGCGGGATTCTGCAGTTCGTGCTCCGGCAATTGCTGAAGGGCGCGGCGTAGGGAACGATGCGCTGGGCGGGGATCGGCGCTAAGTCGCCGTCGCGAAAAGTGCTAAACAAGGGCCAATGAAGCGCGCGGATCGGTCGATGCGACTCAGCGCGCCTTTCGCGTTCACCGGAGCGGTGCTTTGGTGTTTAGGCTGCAGCTCGAACAGCGACGATGTCACGAGCGATTCGCGTGAAGGCACGATCGTCGTCTCGGAAGTGCTGAACGGCGCGAGCGCCGTCAGCTACGAAATTTCCGCGAGCTGGCTGCCGCCGGTGGGTGAGTCGGGCTGCTCGCTGACCACGGTCGGCGCGTGCACCGTCGTTTCGTGCATGGCGGATCAAACGAGCGCAGCCACGCCGTCGAGTCTCGACGCGGGCCCGCTCGTGTTTGCGAGCAGCAGCGGCTCGACGATGACGCTGACTACGACGGCGCCCGCAAGCTACGAGAGCCAAGGCACGGGTGGTTTTTTCGCGCCGGGAGACACAGTGACCGTGACCGGCCAAGGTGGCGCCGACTTGCCGGCATTCGCGCCGGTTTCGGTGGTCGCTCCCGCCGAGACGACCTTACTCGCGCCGGCATGCGCCGCGGGGTTTTGCCCGACCGCCGATCGCACGCAGGATCTCGCGCTTTCTTGGTCGAGTCAGGGCCCGGGTCTTTTGTCGATCAACTTGGGCGCTGCGGCGCAGTCGACGACCGCCTCCTGCATCTTCGATTTGAGCGACGGCACGGACGACGTGCCCGCGGAGGTGCTCGCGGCCTTCCCGAGCAGAGACGCGATCACGCTGACGGTACAGGCGATCAACGATCAGCCGTTTACGCTCGGCGGATTGCCAACTGCATTCCTGGTCGCAGAGACGATCGTCGCAGCCACGTCGCCGCCAGCGAGCCAATGACGGGCCGCGGCCAAATGGCCGGCAGGGCACGCGATCGCCGTACACGGCTCCGCGAAAAGTGCTAAAGAACCCCCCAAAATCCTGAGGCTCGCAGGGCCGGTCCCCGCGTCAGAACATGGCTACAACAAAAGCTCTCACGCTGTACGACACGTCCGTCGGCAAGAAGGCGGCGCTCGCGCTGAGCGGCGTCATTCTGTTCGGCTTCGTGATCGTGCACATGCTCGGCAACTTGCAGGTGCTCGAAGGTCCTGAAGTGTACAACGCGTACGCTGAAGGTCTCAAATCGAAGCCGGTGTTGCTCTGGGGAGTGCGCGCGCTCTTGCTGGTCGCGCTGCTCGTGCACACGTGGATCGTGCTCGAGCTGTACGGCAAAAGCATCGCGGCGCGGCCCGTCGGCTACAAGGTAAAGAAGAACATCGCCACGAGCTACGCGGCGATGATGATGAAATTCACGGGCCCGCTCTTGCTCGTGTACATCATCTTTCACCTCGCGCACTTCACGTTTCCGGGCACCGCACTCGGCGACTACGACCACGTGCCCGGCGACGTTTACGCGAACTTCGTGAATGCGTTTTCGATCCCGTGGGTCGTCGCGGTCTACGTGCTCGCGAACTTGATGCTCTGCATGCACCTCTATCACGGGGCGTTCAGCATGCTGCAGTCGGTCGGGCTCAATCACCCGCGCTACAACAAGGTCGCGAAGAACCTCGCGCGCGCGCTCGCATTCTTGGTCACGGCGGGCAACGTGTTCTTGCCACTCACCGTGCTCTTGGGATTGGTGAAGTGAGGCCATGCAATGTCGATGAATGACGTTTGTTTTGGGGCTGGGGCCCCGAAACCTGAGGGTGGGGCCCGCTGGATTCATTCCAGGAGCTGTGCTCCCGCACCAAAGGTGAAGTGATGGTAACGGAGCTCGAGTCACACGCACCCACAGGTCCGATCGAGAAGCGCTGGAGCGAGGCTCGCTTCAAGAGCAAGCTGGTCAATCCGGCCAATCGCCGCAAATACAAGGTGATCGTGGTCGGCTCCGGGCTCGCGGGCGGCGCTGCCGCGGCGACGCTCGGCGAGCTCGGCTACAACGTGTCTTGCTTCTGTTATCAAGACAGCCCGCGCCGCGCGCACAGCATCGCCGCGCAGGGCGGCATCAACGCCGCGAAGAACTACCAGAACGACGGCGACAGCGTTTACCGCTTGTTTTACGACACCGTGAAGGGCGGGGACTTCCGCTCGCGTGAGTCGAACGTGTATCGCTTGGCCGAGCTGAGCGTGAACATCATCGATCAGTGCGTAGCGCAGGGCGTGCCGTTCGCGCGCGAGTACAGCGGCTTGCTCGCCAATCGCAGCTTCGGCGGCGCGCAGGTCGCGCGCACGTTTTACGCGCGCGGCCAAACCGGGCAACAACTCTTACTCGGCGCCTACCAATCGCTCTCGAAGCAAATCGAAGCGCGCAGCGTGAAGATGTTCCCGCGCACGGAAATGCTGGATTTGATCGTGGTCGACGGGGTCGCTCGCGGCATCGTCGCGCGAGACCTCGTGACCGGCAAAGTGTCGGCACACACGGCGGACGTGGTCGTGCTCTGCAGCGGCGGCTACGGCAACGTGTTCTACCTCTCGACCAACGCCAAAGGCTGCAACACGACCGCAACCTGGCGCTCGCACCGCCGCGGCGCGCTCTTCGCCAACCCCTGCTACACGCAGATTCATCCGACCTGCATCCCGCAAAGCGGCGATTACCAATCCAAGCTCACCTTGATGAGCGAATCGCTGCGCAACGATGGCCGGGTTTGGGTGCCGAAAAACACCGCGGATCTGCAAAAAGACCCGAAGACGATCCCGGAAGGCGATCGCGATTACTACCTCGAGCGGCTCTATCCGAGCTTCGGCAACCTGGTGCCGCGGGACATCGCGTCGCGTCGCGCGAAAGACATGTGCGATCAAGGTAAAGGTGTCGGGCCCGAAGTCGGAGGCGTGCGTCGCGGCGTGTATTTGGATTTCGGGGATGCCGTGAAGCGCCTCGGTCGGGATGTGGTGGCCGAGCGTTACGACAATTTGTTCCAAATGTACGAGCGCATCACCGGCGAAAATCCGTACGAAGTGCCGATGCGCATGTATCCCGCGATCCACTACACGATGGGCGGCTTGTGGGTGGATTACAACTTGATGAGCAACGTCACCGGCTTGTTCGTCGGTGGCGAGGCAAACTTCTCCGATCACGGCGCGAACCGCCTCGGCGCGAGCGCGTTGATGCAAGGCCTCGCGGACGGCTACTTCGTCTTGCCAGTGACGGTCGCGAATTACCTCGCGGGCGTGAAGCCGGGCAGCACGATCGAAGAGTCGCACCCGGCGGTGAAGCAAACGGTGAGCGACGTCGAAGCGCGAATCGTCAAATTGCTCGCGATCAAGGGCAAGCGCACGCCGGATTCATTCCACCGCGAGCTCGGCACCTTGATGTGGGACTATTGCGGCATGGCCCGCAGCGCAGAAGGCCTCAAACACGCGCTCGGAAAAATCCCGGAATTGCGCGAGGAATTTTACCGCGACCTGTCGATTCAAGGCAGCGGCGAAGAGCTCAATCAAGCGCTCGAAAAAGCCGGTCGCGTCGCGGATTTTTTCGAGCTCGCCGAGCTCACGTGTCGAGATGCGCTCGACCGCGAAGAGTCAGCCGGCGGCCATTTTCGCGAAGAGCACCAAACCGAAGACGGCGAAGCGAAGCGCAACGACGAGCAATTTTCGTATGTCGCGGCCTGGGAATTCACGGGTGACACGGCCGCGCCCAAGCTCAACAAAGAGCCGCTCGCCTTCGAGTACGTGCATCCGAGCCAAAGGAGCTACAAGTAATGGCGCGCTTGATGAACCTGTCGCTCAACGTGTGGCGTCAAAAGAGCCCGAAGGATGCTGGGCGCTTCGTGCGCTACGAGGCCAAAGCCATCAACGACCACATGTCGTTCTTGGAAATGCTGGATGTGGTGAATGAAGAGCTCGCGCACAAGGGCGAAGAGCCGATCGCGTTCGATCACGACTGCCGCGAGGGCATTTGCGGCATGTGCGGCATGATGATCAACGGCGTCGCCCACGGCCCCGCGCGCAGCACGACCGCGTGCCAGCTGCACATGCGCATGTTCAAAGACGGCGACGAAATCACGATCGAACCCTGGCGCGCCGCGGCGTTCCCGGTGATCAAAGATCTGATCGTGGATCGCAGCGCGTTCGACCGCATCATCCAAGCCGGCGGCTACGTCTCGGTGCGTGCGGGCGCCGCACCCGAAGCGAACTCACTGCCCGTGCCGAAGCCCAATTCGGACCTCGCGTTCGAAGCCGCGGCTTGCATCGGCTGCGGCGCGTGTGTCGCGTCCTGCCCGAACGCCTCCGCCGCGCTCTTCACCTCCGCCAAGATCTCGCACCTGGCGCTCTTGCCCCAAGGCGATCCCGAACGCCTCGATCGCGCCCGCAAAATGGTCGCGCAGATGGACGCCGAAGGTTTCGGCCACTGCTCGAGCCACAAAGAGTGCGAAGCGGTCTGCCCCAAAGACATCAACATCAGCTTCATCGCCAAGATGAACCGCGAACTGTTGACGGCAATGGCGACCGCGCCGAATCAGATAAAGAGTCGGCAAAAGGCTTGAGTACGAGCAGCGTGCCGTCACGCCGCGCCAAGCTCACTCCAAATCCACACAATCGTAGCCCCAGCCAGCACTCAAATAATCGCTCAAGTCGCTCGACCCGCTCGCGACGTTGATGCTGAGCGTGTTCGCGCCGCTGACGAACGCGCTCGCTGGTACGGCGTAGCTGAACGTGTGGTTGTTGCCGCGATAGGTACCGATCGTGATGCTGCGCGAGTCGGGTTGCGTCGAAGCCGCGGGCACCGTCGACGTCCAGGAATTGACCGTGATTTGCGGCCTGCCTGAAGCGTACGCGCTCGTGATGCCGATGCGAATGGTGTGCGCAGCGACTTGGGCGGCGCTGAACGTGAATTTGACGGTCGAGGGCGTGTTCGCGCCGCGGAATTGCACGGCCGGAAAATCAGCGGCCGTGCTCGTGCCGACCGTGTACGTCACGGGTCCCCAGCTCTTCATGCGCACGTCTGACGGATGCATCTGGCCGATGTTCGTCCCGTTCAGGAACTCGAGCGGCGTGCCGTCCCAATCACCAATCCGCCAGAGCGACGTGGTCGTGCTCGGATCTTGATTGATTGCGATCGTGCCGAGGCTCGCGGTTGCGCCGGCGTTCACCGTCGCGCTGCCGGTCCACACGCCGAGCTCGCCCTTGTACACGGTTACGGTGTACGCGCCGGGCTTCAGGTTCGAGAGCGTGAACGCGCCGCTGTTCGCATCGACCGCGGTCCAATATTGTGCGGTCGCGTTAGCGAAGCCAACCAGGTAGTCGTGCTTGCCGTCCATGCCGGTGATGCCGGAGGCGGAGACGGCACCGCGCGCCGAAACCCAACCCGTCAAATTCAACGCCGACATCCAAGTGAAGTCCGGGACCGACGGCGTGCAGCCGGTCGTGAAGCGCAGCGCATACGGCCCATGCAGACCGGTGCGCACGGCTTCGGTCTGGTTATGGCCCGAGTTCATGTAGTTGTAGAGTTCGGAATCGGCGGTATTCGAGCTTTGGTTCTGAATGTCGCGGAAAAACGGCCCACCCGAGCTGCCTTCACGGCTTCCGTAAATCATGAACACGCCGATGCCCGTGCCGGTCACGCCACGGATCGAAAGATCCTTCGCGCGATCGTTGCCGTAGTATTTGGACGTGGTCGTGCCGTCACTGTGGCCGAACACGTCGGTGCTTTCGATCGCGCCGGTCGTGCCCGAGTTGTTCGATTGCGCGGGCACGCCGGTGACGACGTTGCCTCGCAGTCGCGTGATGAAGCGCAGCTCGCCGACATCCGGCTCCGCCGTAGTGTACGTCGCGAGGTAGATCGAGTTCTCGTTTTGGCGTACGGCATAGTACTGAATCACGGTGCCGCTGCTTGCGACCGCGTTCACCGCGGTCGCCGTGATCAGCGCCACGCCGTTCGCGACGTTCGAAGTCACGGTCGAAGTGCCCAGCCCGGATGCCACTTGCGTGCCCTTGCTCGCATCGTTCAGTTCGGTGCCCTTCCATTTGAGCGACGTGATCGAGCCGTCGCCCTTTTGCACGACGAACGTGAGCCCCGCGCCGCTCGCCACCGTGTAGCTCGTGCTCCCGTCGGTCACGCCAAATGCCGACGAGCCACCGGCACTCGACTGACTGCACGTATCCACCCCGCCCGTGCCGCCGCTCGTGCCGCCCGCAGCCGCGCCTGCCGCGCCTCCAGCGCCCGCGCCGCCCGCTCCAGCCGAACCGCCACTCGTCCCGCCGCTGCTCGCGCCCGCCACGCCGCTACCACCAGCATTGGAAGCAGTTCCAGAAAAGCCAGCAGAGCCCGCGCTGGTTCCGCCCGCGCTACTCGATCCGCTCGCGCCGTTCAGCGAGCCACCGGCGCCCGCATTCGTCGCGCTCGCGCCGCTGCTGCCGAGGATTGTGCCCGCGCTGCTCCCGCCGCTCGGCGTGCCCGCGCTCGCGCCTCCGTTTGCGCCCGAGCCGCCACTGTCATTGCCCGAGCTGCTGCCGCACGCGGCGACGACGAACGCGAGCAAAAACGCGACGCTGCACGCCGCCGACTTGACCCGGCTGAAATTCTTCGAGCTCATGCTGCAACCAACAAGGGGCCCGCGCGCCTCGGCCTTGTTGGAATGAGGTCGCAGCGCGGCGCACGAAGTCGCTGTCCCAGCCCACGGCGCGACGGATTTTCGCTCCGAACCCGCGACGCGCGCCCACTCGACGCCGATTCGCGTCGAGCTCGAGTTTTTATTTTTTGGGGGTTGCCTTGCTCGTCGCGGACGGCGCGGCGGGCGGCAGAGTCGTCGCGGCCGGCTTCGCCGAGAGCGCCGCGGCCGTCGCGCTTGCGGCTTCGGCATTGGCCGCCGAGCGCGTCAGAGTTCCCGTCACGATCTGATAAGCGATGCTGAGCGCGGTGTCGGGGCCGCCGCGCGGATCGAGCGGCACCGTGCGCGCCACGCCGAGATCGGTCTCGCTGCCCGCGTCCGGCGTTTCTTCGGCCGCACCGGGCGGCACCACGACCTTCGGCGCAACCACCTTCGGCGACGCGCCTTCGACCGGCGGCAAGTGATTGTCGAGATTCTCTTCGCGCACCACACCGAAGGCTTCCGCCGGCGTGGCGCCGCTCACGAGCACGTCCGGCGTGACGCCTTGTTCCTGAATCGCGCGCCCGCTCGGTGTGTAATACCTAAGGGTGGTCAGACGGAGCCCTGCGCCGTCCGGCAAATCGATGATCGTTTGCACCGAGCCCTTGCCGAACGTCTTCGCGCCCACGAGCGTCGCGCGGTGATTGTCTTGAATCGCGCCCGCGACGAGCTCGGCCGCGCTCGCGCTGAACTCGTTCACGAGCAACACGAGTGGACCGCGTCGCACGGCGCCGCCGCTATCCGCACGCACTTCGTCCACGATTTTGCCGCGCCGGCGCGTGGTATAAATCACGCCGCCCGGTAAAAACTCGTCCGCGATCGCGCTGGCTTCGTTCACCAAGCCGCCCGGGTTATTGCGCATGTCGAGGATCACGCCGCTCAAGTCAGTGCCATTTTCTTTGCGCAGTTTGGCGAAGTGATCGAGAAATTCGGCGTGCGTTCCGGTCTGAAATGTTTTCACTCGCAGGTAGCCGATGCCGCCCTTGAGCAATTTGCTCGACACGCTGGCGACCGTGATGATTTGCCGCGTCAGCGTCAGATACAAAATCTTGTCCAAGCCCGGGCGGCGGATCGTCATCAGCACGTGGCTGCCTGGCTCGCCGCGCATCTGACGCACGAGCTCGACCGAAGGCCGGCCGCGCACGCTCACGTTGTCGATCGCCAAAATGTGATCGCCGGATTTGATGCCCGCTTTCTCGGCGGGTGAGCCTTCGATCGGCGCGATCACCGTCACGTACTCGTCGCCGAAATCCACCTCTACGCCGACGCCGCCGAAGTGCCCTTCGGTATCACCTTGGAAGATCGCGTAGTCCTCCGCCGGCATGTACGACGAGTGCGGATCGAGCTCGGCGACCATGCCCTTGATCGAGCCCTCGACCAGGCGCTTGCGGTCGACCGGATCGACGTACTCGTTCTCGATCCAAACCAGCACGCGCCCGAGCTGTTCGACGACGCGATAGGGATTTTCCCGCTCGGTGCCGGCCTCCGCCAAGTGGCTCACGAAAACCCCGAAGATTGCTGCCAGGAGCAGTGGCGTCACCCGTCGAACGGCGGCGAAAGCGCGCGCACGCGCCAGCGAAAATGAAGGCATCACGAGCGGCTCGGACGATACACGAGAGCGCTCGTCCGGAGCACGGCGCTTAGCCTCGCGGAAAAATTCTCGGCCGAGAAACCACGCGCTTTTTCGGGGTAATGAAAGATTTTGGCGGAATGTTTCAGGGCGGGTCGCATTTACAATTGATTTCGCGGGCCTGTGGGTGGTACTAGGTTTATTTCTGGTGTCGGGTGACACCCCCCCACACAGAGGTACGCTTGGCCGACCACGACTCCAATAAGACTGCCGGCAGCGATAAGCGCAAACAAAGCCTGTACTTTCCG
The DNA here is from genome assembly GCA_036268695.1 of Polyangiaceae bacterium. Taxonomy (GTDB): domain Bacteria; phylum Myxococcota_A; class Polyangia; order Polyangiales; family Polyangiaceae; genus PMG-095. Next base: position 12,006 of record DATATR010000319.1, read on the forward strand.
GAAGCCATGCTTCAGGAAATCAAGGACGAGGCGGCGCGGCTCGATCGCTCTCTTTCATGGGTAGTTCAGCGCGCTTGGAAGATGGCTCGACTCGAGATCAAAAAGATCCCGAGTGTGAACGACATCAGTGACGACGAGGAAGAGACCGCGAGCTGACTCCGACGTGTCCGAGTCGTTCGCCACCGGCGGCGACGGGACACGGCTCTACTTCCACCGTCAAGCCGGGCCTTCTCGGGTCACGGCGCTGCTCTGCGATGGGCTCGCCTGCGATGGCTTCATCTGGAAGTACTTGTGGGACGAGCTCAACTCCGAGTTGACGGTCGCGCACTCGCACTACCGCGGGCATGGTCGCAGCGGCTTGCCCGTCGATACCGAGCAGATCGGCGTCAAAGCCCTCGCTGACGACGTCGATGCGGTTCGTCTCGCGCTCGGCGATCCGCCAGTCGTATTGATCGGTCATTCGCTCGGCACGCAGGTCGCGCTCGAGGCGTATCGCCGTCGTCCCGAGGGTATCGCGGCGCTCGTGCTGCTGTGCGGGAGCTTCGGGCGCGTCACGTACACGTTCAAGGGTTCGGAGATGCTGGCGAGCGTGCTGCCGAACCTGATCGAGTTCGCCACCACGCATCCGATCGTGGCGCGTGCGATTTGGTCGAGCGTGCCGCCGAAGGTTGCGATCGCGGTCGCGCGGCTCACCGGCGACATCAACCTCACGCAAGTGCGACTCGAGGATGTCGAGCCGTATTTCCAGCACGTCTCGATCGTCGATTTCGAGCTATTTTTGCGGATGCTCCGCGCTGCCGGCGAGCATTCGGCCGAGGACATTTTGCCACACGTCGCGGCGCCGGTGCTGGTCGTGGCAGGTTCTCGCGATTCGTTCACGCCTGCTGCGGTGTCGGAAGCGATGGCCGCCGCAATTCCCGGCGCTGAGCTCGAGCTGATCCCAGGCGGGACGCACCTTGCCCCACTCGAACACCACCGAGAAATAGCCGACCGAATTGCAGCATTCCTTCGTCGAAATGGCGTGCTTGCGAGCGACTGAGAGCTTGCGCGCGAGCTTCGAAGCGAGCGCGATTCCGGTCGTGAGCGAAGTCCGGGGGTTACGCGGCCGCGCGCACCAAGTACGCTAACGAGATGGCCAAGGATCGCTTGGAGTCGGAGTTGGTCGGCGGGCTCTTGGGGCTGATCGTGCACGACTTGCGGAACCCATTGTCCGCGCTGCACAGTAACGCGAGCTTCTTGCAGTCCGCGCGCGACGTCTCGAGCCCCGACGTGAAGGAAGCGCTCGAAGACGTCTCGGCATCATGCGAAGCGCTGGGCCACATCATCGACAACGTGGAGTTGCTCGCGCTCGCGCTGCGCGGCGAACGTCGCTTCGAGCAAAACTCGTTCACCGTGCGCGAGCTGATCAACGACGCGCTGTCGCGCGCGCGTTCGCTCGCCGCGAGCTACTCCGTGCGCGTCGAATTCGTGCCTTCGCCGGAGGCAGACGCACGGCTCGCCGCGAACCGCGAGATGCTCGGCCGCGCGCTCGGCAACCTGATCAAAAATGGCATTCAGCACGCGCAAAACGGCGTGCCCGTCAAAGTCTCGACCAAAGCGAGCGGCGATCGCACGCTGCTCGTGGTCGAAGATGGCGGTGCGCCGATCGCGCCGGAATTCATGGAGCGTGCGTTCAGCGCCGAGGGACAAGTGTCGGCGAAAGGTTTGGTCGGCGCGCGCTATAGCCGCGGCGTCGGGCTGTACGCGGCGCGCTTGGCGGCAGACGCCGCCGGCGCGACGGTCCGCGCGATCGCACCGCCGAGCGGCACGGGCAACGCGTTCGAGCTCAGCATCGCGCGTTGAGCCAAAAAAGCCGAGCACGCGGTTTTGCGTTACCGCCGCGACAAAGCGGTGTACAGGCGAGCCGCCATGGGCGCGCAATGGAAGCAAAAAGGACGCGAGCAAAGCGCTGACGCCAAGGGTCGTCTGTTCACCAAGCTCGCGAAGGAAATCATCATCGCTGCGCGCGCGGGCGCGGACCCGAACACCAATTCGCGCCTCCGGCTCGCGATCGAACAAGCCAAGCGCGCGAGCATGACGCGCGACACGCTCGAGCGCGCGATCAAAAAAGGGGCGGGGTTGCTCGAAGGCCAAGCCGCGCACGAGACGGTGTTTTACGAAGGCTTCGCGCCGCACCAAGTGCCGGTGATCGTCGAGTGTTTGACCGACAACAAGAACCGAACTGCGCCGAACATGCGGCTCTTGTTCAAAAAAGGCCAGCTCGGCGCGAGCGGCTCGGTGAGCTGGGATTTCGATCGCGCGGGCGCGGTCGAAGCAGCGCCGCCAGCCGCTGGCGAAGATGCCGAAGAAGCCGCGATCGAAGCCGGCGCACAAGAAGTCGAGCTGGCCGAAGAAGGACTCTATCGCTTCATCACCGAAGCGACGGATTTGGACGCGGTGCAGAGGGCGCTCGCGGCGCGAGGTTGGAGCGTGAGCGCGGCGAACTTGGTTTGGATTCCGAAGAACCCAGTCACCCTCGAGGGTGAAGCGCGCGCCGAGGTCGAAGCATTCCTCGCCGCACTCGACGAAGACGACGACGTGCAACGCCTCTACGTCGGGCTGAACTGAATGCGCTCAGGGCTGAAAAATCACCACGTCTTCCGGCGGTCGAAATAGGATTTTTCCGGTTTCCCCTGGGCAGCCCCAGCACGTGCTCCAGTGCAAGCGCGGACGAATCGAAGCGCTGTACGCGAGCGCGACGGGCCCGGGTTCGTTCTTCATCAAGAAGCTCGCCGCGACCGAGTAATCATCGTCACCGAGCACGTACAAAACGGCGACGAAGGCGTTGTTGTCGCCGGCTTTGCCGGTCGCGATCAGAAACTCCGCGCCCGCACTCGGCCGCCACAAGAGCGGCGCGACCGTGAATTCGAAGCCCTTTTTGTCGCCCGGCCCGCGCGACACGACGGTGTTCGCCGCGTCTGGCTCGCGATAAAACTTCAGGTTCGTGATGTTCGCGGTGTGCGGATCGCTCTGAAAAACTTTTTCCAGTCGCTCGCTCGTGATCTTGCCATGCGCGAAGGTTTCACCGGGCTTCGGCTCGGGCACGATCGCGGCGTTCGGTGCGCCCTTGCAGCAGCGAAAGCCGAGATCGGCTGCTTTGCTGTCGGCGTCGAGCGTGCGCCGTGCGGCGCAGCGATGCTCTGGTGCAGCCTCGCCAGCGGCGGCTCCGCGGATCAACGCGCGCGCGGGCGAGCCGTCCCTGCCTGGCACTTCGCTCGCGACCCATTCGCGCAAGTCGCCGCCCATGTCGAGCACGTCGAAGCCAGAGGCGCAGCCCTTCGCGTCGCTCGCGCAGCGCGCATCCCAAGTCGCGCCGCTTTCGTAGATCACGCTCTTCGGTCCTTTGCACGCGCGTTCCCATTCGAGCTCGGTGCAAAGCCGCTCGCCGTGTTCGGCGCACGCGCGTTTGGCGTCTTCACGCGTGACGTTCGTGCTCGGCGCTTGTTTCGGATCGTTCGGGTAGGGCAGGCGATCGATCTGAAACGGGCCGAGCTCGATCGAGCTCTGGCGCGGCTCGAGCTCGGGGTTCCGCCCGGGATCGCCCGGACGGCTGCCGACGATGAACGAGCCGCCCGGAATGTCGACGCGCTCGTTCGGCAAGGGCACCGCCACCTGGGGCCGTGGTGGTTCGACGCTCGCATTCGAGTTCGGCGCCGAGCTCGATTTTTTGGGGGGTGCCTGGCTCTCGCTGTGCGGCTTCGGACACGCCACGAGGGCGACGCTGAGCGCAGAAATGATCAGCCGCGAAGCCCGAAACACGGGCGCGAGCTTCCCTCGGACTGCGTTCGCGAGGCAAGCGTTCTGCGGCAATTTTCCGGCAAATTGCCGGGCTCTATTTTTTGTTAAGCTCCGTGGGTGACGACCCTCGACCGCGCATTGGTCTCGCGCGCCGACTTGCCCGCGCTGCTCGTCGCCGCGCTCGCGGAGCGCGAACCCGAGCTCTCGCTCCGCGCGGCGCTTGGTCCACTCGAGCTGACGACCGAAGCGCGCGATCGTTTCGTCGCGCAGGCACTGTCGATCGGGTTGCGCGCGGCCCGGCAAAGTCCGCCCGCGGCGCGGGTCGAGCTCGAACTCTCGCTCGCTGCGGCGTTGGTGCTGGCTGGCGCTTCGCACTCGAGTTCGGCGGAATCATGAGCGGAACGAGCCTCGAACTCACGGGTCGCGTCCTTTACCTAACCGAAGATCCCGAGCTCTTACGCCGGCAATTTTCTGGCGAAAGGTTGCGCTTCGATCCGGCGCGCCCGCTGCTCGCGAACATTTCGACCGACGAGCTCACGCCGGCGTGGGCTTGCTACTATTACGACCAAACGCTGGCTCGTTATTGTTTGGTCGGCTTGCGCGGCGGTTTGGTCGCGCGCGATGCCGTCAAAAATGGCGGGTTTCAGGTGATCGTGAGCGGACCGAGCAAAGGTTGCGGTAGCTCGCGCGAGACCGCGCCGTACGCCGAGCTCGCTTCGGGCGTGCGCGTCGTGTTCGCGCCGAGCTTCGAAAAAATCTATCTGCAGAATTGCCAGAACATCGGTCTGCTCACGTCGACCGATTTTTCGCTGCTCGAGCGACTCGAACGCGGTGAAACGATCGGCGTCGCGGAGTTCGCCTCGGGGCTTTCGCCGATCTCACGTGCGATCGTCGAAGCGGGCGGTCTGTTTCGCTACAACGCGGCTCGGCTCACGGGCAAACTGAAGCCCGAGTTGCCCGAGCACCCGCCGCGGCCAATGACGCTCGCCGAGAAAATCTTGGCCGCTCACGCCGTGCGCGACGCTGAACAGGGCGAGCTTGGCTTGCCGGCGGTGCGTCCGCGCGATGCGCTGTTCGCGCGCGCCGATCTGCGCTTCAGCCACGAATACGTGACGCCGATGGCGGACGCGCTCTTTCGCGCCGGCTTCGGCGAAGACGCGAAGGTAGCCGATCCGGCTTCGTTGGTTTTGTTTCGCGACCATTTGACGTTCCTCGAACGGGTGATGCCGGAGCAGCACCGCGCGCTCGGCTTGGTCGAACAATCGCGCGAGCTCGTGACGGTGCAGCGCGAGTTTGCGGCGCGGCACGGCGTGCGCCTCTTCGGCGAAGTCGAACGCGACGGAAAAAGCGCCGGCAGCGAAGCGATCTGTCACAATAAAGTGATCGAAGAGCTGGCCTTGCCCGGCGAGCTCGTGATCGGCACCGACTCGCATACCTGCATGGCCGGCGTGCTCGGCTGCCTTGCGTTCGGCGTCGGCAGCACGGATATGGCGAGCGCCTGGCTCACGCGTGACGTGCGCGTCGATGTGCCGGAAAGCGTGCGCGTGATTTTGCGCGGCGAGCTTCGTCCCGGCGTGTGCGCCAAAGACGTGATGCTGTTCTTGCTCGCCGAACCTGGGATCAAAGCGGGCGGCGCGGTCGGCAAAGTACTCGAGTTCGATGGCCCCGGTTTGAAGCAGCTGTCGCTCGGTGAGCGCGCGACGCTCACGAACATGTCGGTCGAAGCCGGCGCCTTCACCGGCATCATCGCCGCCGATGAAGTCGCGATCGACTATTTGCTGAGCCAGCGCGGCTTGCCGCGCGCGGAGCTCGAAGCGCGCATCGTCACAGCCGACGAAGGTGCCGAATACGCGCGCACGATCGAGCTCGATTTGAGCCAAATCCCCGTGATGGTCGCGTTGCCGAGCGATCCGCGCGCCGGCATCGCGTTGTGCGAGCTCGGCGCGGAAGTGCGCGTCGACATCGCGTACGGCGGCTCGTGCACGGGCGGCAAAATCAGCGACATGGATCTGTACGCCGGCGTGATCCGAACAGCGCTCGAGCGCGGTCTGCGCGTGCATCCCGAGGTGAAGTTTTATCTTCAGTTCGGCTCGCAGAGCGTGCGGCGCTACGCGGCGGAGCGCGGTTACATCGAGCTGTTCGAACGCATTGGCGCGAGTTTGCTCGAGCCGTCGTGTGGCGCGTGCATTCGCGCCGGACCCGGCACTTCGACCTCCGAGACGCAGGTTACGATTAGCGCCGTGAATCGCAATTTCCCGGGACGCAGCGGGCCCGGACGCGTTTACCTCGCGAGCCCGCGCGTGGTCGCCGCGAGCGCGATCGCCGGCAAGATCGTGGCCGAGCTGCCGGCGCGCGGCGAGAGTTTAGTTGCATCTGCAACTAGATCCTGACTGTTCATCACATTCGCGGCT
>DATATR010000320.1:0-2894 GCA_036268695.1 Polyangiaceae bacterium
CGCCATTCGATGCCCCCATCGATCTCGGCGCTGGTTTCCGGCGCTACGACCGCGCGGCTCCGAAAACTCGCGCCGCGCCAGCCCGCATCTATACCCGCGGCGACGACTTGATCGTCAGTTTGAGCGAAGCCGAGATCGACAGTGTGGAGCGCGCGCTCGAGGAGCGCCGCGGCGCGCCGCCGCTCGAGCCGCCGGAAAAAGGCGCGCTCTCGGCCGTCGCGCGGCCGCGCGTGCTGCCTTCGTCGCTGTTCGATTCCGCGCCGGCACTCGAACGGCTAGCTCAGCACGCGACGCGGCTCGAGCTCAGCGCGGATTTGACGAGCGCCGGCGTGGACGCCGCATTGAGTCTGAAATTCGAAGATTCGAGCACGGCCAATCGCGTTGGCTCGGCCTTGACGGAGCTCCGCGACGCGCTCAAAAACTCGCCCGGTCGCCTGGCGAAGCTCGCCGCGCGGCTCGAGGTGACGAACGCCGCCGAGTTCGTCACGCTGCATCTGACGAGCTCGCGCGACGAGCTTTCGGAAATCGTCAACTGCCGCGGCGCAGGTTGTGCCTGGTGAGCTACATTGGCGCCGTGACCGCAGCGGCCACCGCTCCTGACCCCGCATTCCCGGCGCGCACCGGCTCGAGTCATCGCGCGGTTTTTAGCGTGTTTGCGCTGTCGGTGCTGATCGCGTTCGCGGGCGGCGTCTGGATTTATTTCAAATACGTCGCGTACGCGCGCGTCGCGGCGCGCCATCTGCCGGAAGACACCGCGCTCGCGGCGCGCATCGACGTCGAAACCGTGCTGATTTCGCAATCCGTGCGCGACAAACTCTTGCCGCTGTTCGACCAAGGCGCGCCCGATCCCCAATTGAAGCCGCGCCACGATCGCTTTCGCGCGCACAGCGGCGTCGAGCTCGGTCGCGACTTGCGCGAAATTGTATTCGGCGTCCAAAGCTCGGGTTGGGTCGTGGCATTCGGTGGCAAATTCCCGAAGACCGGCTTGGTCGACGAGCTTGCCACTACGCTCGAAGAGGAGGGCACCGAAGCCACGCTCGTTGACGGCGTGCTCGAAGTGCAGAGCGGCCCTGCCGTCGGGCAAGCGCGCGACGGCGCGCTCGTGATCGCCTCGGATGTGGCGCGCTTGCGCGCAGCCCTGGCAGGCAGCGACGCGTATTTGCAGCTTGGCTTGCCGCCCGAGGGAGCAGGCGGTTTTGCGCTTCGAGTGCGCCCCCCCATTCCGCCCGGCTTCCGCGATTTCGATCGAGTCTCGGGCGCCATCACGTTGGGCGAGACGATGGACGTCGACGTGGCGGTCCGGCTACGCCCGGGCGTGACGGCGGATCCAGCGACGGTTGCGAGCGCTTTCGCGACATTGGGCAGAGCGGCGCCCGCGGCATCGCTCGCGCAGAGACCGCTGGAACATGCCCAGATTTTGCCGCGGCGACCCGACGAAACGAGCGTGCGCCTGAGCTTTCAGCGCCCGGAGATCGATGCTGGTGCGGCCTGGCTTGCGAGCGAGCTCAGAGCTCGGTTTGCGCGACCTCGGACCAGGCCTTAGAATACTCGCGATTCGTTGGACTCGCCGCCCTGCCGAAGGCGTGGGTCCGGTTTTTGCGTTTGACGCGACAGGACCCGTGCGCTACCTGAGCGCGTCCGACGCGAGGCCCGGCCGCGTGTACGTCCGTACTCAGGCCCGATTCGGCGCTGCGAGACCGCCACGATTTAAGGAGGCATTGTTCCAATCCATGACTGATCTTCAAACGACGACCCCCGACAGAAATTCCCTCTCCGGCTTTGCTGCCATGTTCGAGGCAACTGAAGCCAGCGCCGGAGTGGAGATCGGAGGTGAAGGGCAGATCGTCAGCGGAACCATCGTGCAGGTGCACCATGACTCCGTGATCGTGGATATCGGCGGGAAGAGCGAAGGCGTCATCTCGAAGAGCGAGTTCGTCGATGCGGGCGGCAGTTTCTCGGTGAAGGTCGGCGACAAGGTCGACGTGTTCATCGAAAGCCGCGAAAGCGACGACGGCCTGATCTCCCTCTCCAAGGAGAAGGCCGACAAGATGAAGGTGTGGGACGAGATCTCGAGCGCGTGCGAACGCGACGAGATCATCGAAGGCACCATCAGCCAGCGCGTGAAGGGCGGCTTGTCCGTGACCATTCGCGGCGGCGTGAAAGCATTTCTCCCGGGTTCGCAGGTCGATCTGCGCCCGATCCGCAATCTCGAGAAATTGATCGGCCAAACTTACGAGTTCAAGGTCATCAAATTCAACAAGAAGCGCGGCAACATCGTGCTCTCGCGACGCGTGCTCCTCGAGCGCGAGCGCGACGAGATGAAGCAAAAGACGCTGCAAACCTTGGAAGAGGGCATGACCGTCACGGGCACGATCAAGAACCTCACCGAGTACGGCGCGTTCGTCGATCTCGGCGGCATCGACGGCTTGCTCCACATCACGGACATGTCCTGGGGTCGTGTCAATCACCCGAGCGAAGTGTTCAAGGTCGGTGACGAAGTCACGGTCAAGGTGCTGAAGTACAACGCCGAGACCGAGCGCGTCAGCTTGGGCATGAAGCAAACCCAAGAAGATCCGTGGAATCACGTCGAAGAGGCGTATCCGCTCGGCAAGCGCGTGCGCGGCAAGGTGATGAGCCTCACCGATTACGGCGCTTTCGTCGAGCTCGAGCCGGGTGTCGAAGGTCTGATCCACGTGAGCGAGATGAGCTGGACCAAGAAGGTCAAGCATCCGTCGAAGCTGCTCGAGATCGGTGCCGAAGTGGAATGCCAGGTGCTCGAGGTCGATTCGCGTGCCAAGCGCATTAGTCTCGGCCTCAAGCAACTCGAGCCGGATCCCTGGACGCTCTTCACGGACAAGTACAAGCCGGGCGACAAGATCGGCGGCAAAGTCCGC
>DATATR010000321.1:0-6594 GCA_036268695.1 Polyangiaceae bacterium
CCTCGGCTATCTCGGCACGCACCTACTACATCGCGAGCTGAGCCTCGAGCTCGTGCTGGGTTGGTTGTTCTCGCCGCTCTCTTGGGTGATGGGCGTGCCGAACAGCGACGTGCGCAAAGTCGCCCAACTTTTGGGCCAAAAAACCGTGCTGAACGAGTTCGTCGCCTATTCGCACATGGCCGAGATGTTGAACAAGGATCCGCACTGGCTGAGCGAACGCGGCCGCGTGATCACAGCCTATGCCCTGTGCGGCTTCGCCAACTTCGGCAGCATCGGTATTCAAATTGGCGGCTACTCGGGACTCGCACCCGAGCGTCGCGCGGACATTTCGCGCCTGGCATTTCGCGCCATGATCGGTGGATTGCTCGCGACATGCCTCGTCGCGTGCGTCGCGGGCGTGATGCTTTGAACGACCACGCTCAGCGCGCGGCGCTGCCGGCGTTGCTTGGTTTTTTTGGGGGATGCGCCAGGGCGTAGCGGACGGCGCGTTTGAAGGCGCTGAGCGGCTGAGCGCCGGACACGAAGTACCCGTTGATCACGAACGCTGGCGTGCCGTTGATCTTGGCCGCGGTGGCGACAGATTGGTCGTGTGCGAGCGCGGCGTCGTGGCGACCGTCGCTTGGGGCGGCTTGTAATTTGCCCGCGTCGAGCCCGAGCGCGCTCGCATATTCGGCGAATTTTTCGCCGGAAAACGCGTGCTCGTCCGACTGATCGCGGAACATGAAATCGTGGATTTTCCAGAACGCGGCGTCGCCCTTTTCGGCGCGAGCCTCGCGCGCGACGAGCGCCGCAGGGCGCGCGTGCGGGTGAAATGGCAGTGGTAAGTCGTGCCAGACGAAGCGCAACTTGCCTGGAAAAGCCTTGTCGAGCTCTTGGAGCGTCGGTTCCACGCGGCTACAGAATGGGCACTGAAAGTCGGCGAACTCGTGAATCACGACCGGCGCATTGACGGGACCGCGCGACGGATTTTCCGCGCTCGGCGCGGGGATCGACTTTTGCTCGGGCGGATCGGCGTCCTTCGCGCGTTTCAGGATCTCGTCGTACATGCGCGCGCGCTGTGTGCCATCCGCGACGAGCGCGTTTGCGACTTTGAGTTGCGCGTCGATTGCCGTCACGAAGCTCTCGATTGGCTGTGCGCCGGACAAGCGCTGGCCGTTGATGAAGAAATACGGCGTGCCAGAAGCCTTGAAATCGTTTGCGAGATCGATGTCCGCGTCGATTTCGCTCGCATGCGTATTTTGCGCGATTGCATTGTGAACGCGCTTCGGATCGAGCTTCAGATCGTTGCCGAGTTTCTCTAGATCCGCATCTTCGAGTCCGCGCTTGTCGTCGAATAGACCGTGCGTTGCGTCGATGAAGCCGGCATCGCCCTTTTCGGCGCGTGCTTCGAGCGCGAGGTTCGCGGCGGGCAGCGCGCGTGGATGAAACGGCAAGGGGTTTTGCCGCAGCACGAGTCGCACGTCTTTGGGATAGCGTGCCAGCACTTCGTTCAGTGTGGCTTGCACGCGACGGCAGTACGGACACTGATAGTCGTAAAATTCGACGATCGTTACGAGCGCGTCTTTCGGACCGATTGACGGCGCGCCGGCGACCGGGATTTTCCAGATCGTCAGATCGTCGGCGGGTTCGTCGTCTTGGTCTGGGCTCGGCGTGGGCGCGGTGAAGTTCGCCGCGACTCGCGCCTTGTAGACGGCATCCGCCGGCGTGCCTTTTTGCGTCAAATCCGCGGCCGCGATCAGCTCGGCGTCGATGATGCGGGTAAACTCCTCGATCGGCTGCGCGCCGTTCAGCGCTTTGCCGTTGATGCGAAATCCGGGCGTGCCGTTGGCGCCGACTTTGGCTGCGAGCGCCATGTCGCGCTGAATTTTGTCTGCGCTGTCCTGTAGACCGGCGCGTGGCACGACGATCGCTGGGTCGAGCCCGACGCGCCGCACCCAGTCGCTGAGTGCTGCGTCACCGAGCTTAGTTTGTTCCGAAAAGGCCAAATCCAAAAAACCAAAGAACGCGCGCGAACCACCCTGGCGCAAGACCGCATCGGCGACCTTCGCGGCCGGCATGGCATTCTGGTGAAAGGGCAAGGGGTTGTTCTTGAACACGATGCGCAGTTTGCCGGGGCCGTATTTGGCTTCGAGCGCTTGCAGCGTCGGATGCACGCGCGCGCAAAACGGACACTGTAAATCCGAGAACTCGACGATCGTCACTGGCGCGCTCGGCGAGCCCCACACGGCGTCGTCGCTGCCGATCGGCAACGGATCCGACGTCGGTTGTTGCGCTTGGTTCGGCGTCGCGGTGGCGAGCTGCACCACGGCCGTGTTTTGCGCGGCGGGCACTGCCACGGCGGGCGGCGCATTGCCGGCATGCGAATTCACCGCGCAAGCCGCGACGAACCAGGCCAACCCAATCAAACTCGTGAAGCGTGAACAGCGAGAGGAGAGCATGCGCATCGGGTCATAGCGCTCGCGCGACGCGGCGTCTAATGGCGCCGCGCTCGAATTGGCGAAAATCAGGGCGCGTCGGGGTGCGCTGCCGGGCGCGCGGGCTCGGTGTGCGTGCGTTCACCGTCGAGCGTATCGAGCAGCGCTTCGAGCTCGGCTTGCGTCAGCGTGAGGGTCAGTGTCAAACGCGCGCCCCGTTCGGAGATCACGACGCGCCGCGCAGCGCCACTCAACGTCGGATCGAGTGGCAACGACGCGAGCGACGCTTGCAGTTGTTCGAGCAGCGCTTTGACGTCACTTGCGTTCGTGTCGTCCGCAGAGTCCACGAAAACCGTAACGCGCGCGTCGCGATCGACGGCGACGCGCGCGGCGAGCGCCGTCAAACTGCGGAGCGGCGAAAGTCGTCCGCTGTTGTCGCCTGAGACGCGCTCGAACCAACCAGGACTGAGCAGCCAGGTCGCGACGATTGTGCCCGCGCCGAGCGCGCGTCGCAGCGCGACGTGACGCGCGTCCCGCGGATCTTGGTGCTCGAGCTTCGGCGCATTGCCTGCGGCGGCGTCGAGCAAGGCGCGAAAGTAGCTGCCGCCGCTCACGATCAGCGGACCGCCGTCGCGCGCGGCGACCTCGCCACCTTCGGCTTTGCGGTCGCGCACCGAGCTGAAATTGCCGAGCGCGGTGCTCACTGGATCCCCGGAGCGAGCTCTGATTGCAGCGGTCGCACAGTCCATGATTTGCGCGGCTGTGAAATGCCCGGTCGCGACGATTCCGAAATCTTCCGCCTGCGCGTCCGCCTGTTCGCCTGCTTCGGGCACCGCGAGCGCGAGTTGATCGAGCGAAGCCAGCGGATCGAAGCCGCACAAATGCGACAGATCGCCAGCGCCGAGTTTGGCGAAATGAGCCGCCAGCGCCGAACCGAGCGCCGCGTGCCGCAACTGCGCGATGTCCGCCGTGAGCACGAACGCCGCGCCCGGCGGAATGATCGCGAGTGGCGATGCGCGTTCACTCGCCGCGCTGCGCGACGCGTGCGGATGCCACGCGCGAACGCCGAAAACCCACGTGGCGAGCGCGATCGCGCCGACCAGCACACCGACGTGGATCGCGCGCTCGCTCAAATTCGATCGCTCGCGCGTCGGCCCGTCGAAGCGCGTCGCCCTTCGGGGCGCGCCGGAAACGCCCGCCGATCGAGCGGCGCGCGCCGGCTCAGGAGCGAGCGTTTGCCGCGCTTTTCCTGAAAGTGTCGGCGCAGGTCGGCGATGCTCGCCGGCGCAAGCGCGCGCACTTTTTCGGCGTGCGCCCCGCACAGCGCAACGATTCGATCCTCGATCAATAGGCGCTGAAGCTTGGCCGTTTTCGCGCCGTGCTCCGCGGCAGAAATCCGCGTCTTGATCGCGGCGCACATTTCACACTTCCTCGGCATGCCCAGGTCGCTAGCAGGTGACGAAAGAATGGCCAAATTTTTGGTTTTTGTTTGGGGGTGCTCCTGTGCCGCTCAGCGCGCGGAGATCGCGTGCTGTTCGACCCAAGCGATCACGTCTTCTTCCGGCCGAGTTCCGAGATGGCGCCCGAGCTCCTGAATCCCAGTCGGGCTCGTGACGTTCACCTCGATCAATTTTTCGCCGATCAAATCCAAGCCCACGAACCAAAGCCCAGCTTGGCTCAACTTCGGCCCGATCGAGCTCACGAGTTCGCGTTCGCGCGCGCTGAGCTCGGTCGCCTGAACCTGGCCGCCAGCGTGGATGTTGGCGCGCACGTCGTCTTCACGCGGCACGCGCAAGATCGCGCCGAGCGATTGACCGTCGAGTAGCAGCACGCGCTTGTCGCCTTGGCGCACGGCAGGTTGATATTCCTGCACCATTGCCAAGCGCTTGCCTTCGAACGTGAGCATGTCGACGAGCGACCGCGCGTTGCGATCACCTGCGGCGAGCACGACCACACCCGAGCCACCCGCGCCGTCGAGCGGCTTGAGCACGGCCGTTCCCCCGACCGTGTTCACGAACTCGAGGATCGCGGCGCGCTCTGCGCTGACCAACGAGCGCGGCATGAACTCGACGAATTGGAACGCAAACAGCTTCTCGTTCGCGTCGCGGATACCGCGCGGATCGTTCAGCACGAGCACGCGATCTTTCACCAGATCGAGCTGCTGAGTGAGATAAAGATAGGCCGCGTCGAACGGCGGATCTTTGCGGATGAACACCGCGTCGAGCGACGCAAGCTCCGCGCGTTCGTCTTTGCCGAGCGAGACGTGCGGCGCGCTCGCGCTCACTTTCACCGGTCGACAGCGCGCAAACAGATCGCGACCTTCGTTGGAAACCTCGCGCGGTAAGCAGTGTAAACATTCGTGGCCGCGCGCGAGCGCGCCGCGCATGAACGCGAAGGTCGTATCTTTGTCCGGCGTCATGATTTCAGCCGGATCCATCACAAATAGAAAACGCACGGACCGAATCTCACACGACACGCTGCGGCCGGCAAATCGAAGCGCCGCCACGCGCGCGAAACCGAAGCGGTCACACTCGGCGCATCGCGACGCGAACCGTGAGCCGTTCGAATTTGTTAAGCTTGGCGCATGCCCGAGCTGACCGCGATAGAACCCACGATGTCGCATTCGCAGCGCGGCAAGCAGCATTTCGGCACCTCGTTGCTGACGTGCGCCGCGGTGGTCGGTCTCGTGCTCGCGGCGCCGGGCGGCCACGCGGCGCCGAAGCTGGCAAAAGTCGCGGTCGCGACGGAAAACGCGCTTGCCTCACGCGAAGCGATGGCCGAACTCGACGCGGGCGGCAACGCGATCGATGCGATCGTGCGCGCGGTGCTCGTGTCGGGCGTCGCGAGCCCGAGCTCGAGCGGGCTCGGCGGCGGAGGCTTCGCGTTGATTTGGCGCGCTGCGACGCATGAGCCGTTCGTCTTGGATTTTCGCGAGACCGCGCCGGCTGCGATCGATGCCGCTGCCTTCGAGGCACGACCGTTCAAACCGGAAGAGCGCGCGCGCGCGACCGGCGTGCCCGGCGAGCTCGCGGGTCTGTTCGAGCTCCAGCACGAATTCGGCAAGCGACATTGGCGAGACGTGGTGATGCCGGCGGCGCGCATCGCGCAGCAGGGCTTCCCGGTGAACCCACACCTTGCGGGTATTTTGCCTTCGCCGTGGGCCCAGGTTGCACGGACGGATGCGGGCATTGCTGCCGTTTTTTTTCCAGGAGGGAAAGCGCTCGCTGCGGGGGCACAAGCCAAAAATCCGAAGCTCGGCCGCACGCTCGCGCGGCTCGCCGCGCAGGGAAAAACCCCATTTTATGAAGGCGAAATCGGGCAGGATTTGCTTGCCGCTTCGCACGATAAGGGCGGAGCGCTTTCAGCGGACGATTTGCGGAACTATCACACCGAACGTCGCGCGCCGCTGCATCTGACGTGGGAAGGCTATGACATCTACACGATGCCGCTGCCTTCCGCCGGCGGTATCTTGCTCGGCGAGACGCTCGGCATGTTCTCGAAAGCCGAGCTCGGCAAACTGACGTTGAACAGCGGCGCGTACGAGCACACGCTCGCCGAAGCGATGCGCGGCGCGCTTTCCGATCGTGTGCGCTTTCTCGGTGATCCGGCGTTCGAACAAGTCGATTCGGCAGCGCTCTTGGATCCGAAGCGACTCGCCGAGCGCAAACGCCGAATCTCGAGCGAACGCACGCACGCGTTGCCGCGCTTCGACGAAAACGAGCACGGCACGCATCACCTGATCGTCGTGGACGCGGAAGGCAACGTCGCCTCGATCACGACCACCGTGAACACCGCGTTCGGCGCGAAAGTGAGCGGCAAAAGCAGCGGCGTCGTGCTGAACGACGAGCTCGACGATTTCACCAAACAGGTCGACGTCGTTCCGTTCGGCCTCGCTCGAAGCCCGAATCGGCCGCGCCCTGGCGCGCGTCCGATTTCGAGCATGACGCCAACGCTGGTCGTCAAAGACGGCAAGGTCGTGTTCGCGCTCGGCGGTTCGGGTGGGCAATTGATCGCGACCAATGTGACCGAGCTCTTGCTGGCGCGGCTCGCGTTCAATTTGTCGCCGGCGGAGCTCGTGAAATTGCCGCGCTTCGCAGTGCCGATGTCGGGGCCGAGTTTGTACGTCGAGGCCGGCGCACCCAAATCACTGCTCGACGATTTGACCTGGCGCGGCGAAGTC
>DATATR010000322.1:0-45174 GCA_036268695.1 Polyangiaceae bacterium
ATTCGCTCGAGCACGCGAAGCAGCGTGGCCTCTGCATAGTAAGCAATGACGAAAACGAGCAGCCTGGGCTTGGTCGCGTAGCTTTGCATTGGAGAAATCGAGGTTAGCTCACGAGACCCGAACGCGCAGCCCTTCCGATACTTTCAACGGATTCGTGGGTGCTCGCCGCGCGTTCAGCGAAGAATATGTACCTGCGCCAAATGAAAAAACGTTTGCTTGAGCACGCGGAGCCGCACCCAGCGCGCCTCGACTGGAGGGAATTGAGCGACCCAGGTCGCGAACTCCTTGTCGCGACGAGCGATCTGCTTCCACTTCTCGTGGTCGGAGCTCACCTCTAAGACGAGCGGCGCCGCTCGCTCCACACAGCAGTCACTTCGATTGACCACGTTCACCGTGCTGAAGCGTTGATTCGCGCCGAGATCGAACTCGACCCACGGCTCGCGCTCTTCCTGTGTGTGAAAGAAGAAGTTCGGCCCGTCCGCACATTCCTGCTTCGGTGAGATGCAGCCGCCGCCGGCGAGAGCAAACGCGCTGCTCGCATGCCACGGCCGATTGTACGCAAGGTCGCGCGCGTGCTCGCGCGCTTGGCGCTGCCAAGCCAAAGCACCGAGCAACGCTGCGGCAGCGGCCGCCACCAGCCCGAGCCGCAGTGTGCGTTTGACCCAAAACGCTTCCATCACGCGCTCCGGCAATGCAAGCTCGGAGAGCAGCGCCAACGCCACTCGACGCAGTCCGTCACCGAGCTTGGCCTGTGCTTCGGGCGGCAATACTCCGAGTTCGTGAAAGGATAGCGTATCTACCGCGCTCTTCACTCGAGCCAATTCGTCTTCACTCGCAGTTGCTCCAGCAAGAACGCGAGCGTCGACCGCTGACCACGGCGCAGTCGACGTGATCGACGCGCTCGGCTCTTCCGCCGGCGGCGCAAGCGCGAGCAATGACCAATGGATCGATTCCCGATACAGCTCGCAGATCACCGCGAGCTTGCCCTCGCCTAGCGGGTCGGGAGTCTCCACGCTGCGACGCGCGATTTCCGCAGCAACACGCGCGCGCTGAGCGAATGACGAATCGGTAATGCGGATGGAGTTGCGCGCGGATTGAAGCTGGTCGCTCAACCAAAACCAGCGCCAGAAACGCCCCAAGCGCTGCTTGCGTTGCATGGCCCGGGGCGCGACGGCTTCGGCGGTTTCCATGTGCCGGGGAACCAAGCAGATACGGCCCAGCCGGTCAAGCGTGAGGGAGCGCGACGTCAGTGGGTCAACGCGCGGTGTGCTCGCTCGAGCTTTCCGGTGCGTCGCAATTGATCCGCTCCGCCGTAATGTACAACGGCCTCCGCTTGATCTCCTCGTAGATCCTCCCGACGTACTCGCCGAGCACGCCGATCATGAGCAGCTGCGCCGACGAACCGAGCGCGACCGCGAGCATGATTGTCGTCCAGCCCTGGACTACGGTACCGAGAATCCGTTCGTAAAGCGCGAAGCCGACTTCGACCACGGCGAAGAGGCCCGCGAGCAAGCCGAGCCAGGTCGCGAAGCGCAGCGGAATGATCGAAAACGACGTGATCGCGTCGATCGCGAAGCGGAGCATCTTCGTGAACGGATATTTCGTTTCACCGGCGAAGCGCGCCTCGCGGTCGTAGTAAACCGGGCTTTGCTTGAAGCCGATCCAGGCCACCATGCCACGCACGAAGCGGTGCTTCTCACGGAGCGCGCGCAGCGTGAGAACCGCCGGACGGCTGACGAGGCGGAAATCGCCCGCGTCGACTGGGATCGAAATACCGCCGAGCATGACTTTGAGCGTTCGATAGAAGAGGTTCGCCGTCGCCTTCTTGAAAAACGTTTCGCCAGCGCGGCTGCGGCGCACGCCGTACACGACGTCATAGCCCTCGCGCCAGCGCTCGATCATCTGCTGGACGACTTCCGGCGGATCTTGCAAATCCGCGTCCATGACCACGACCGCGTCGCCTTCGGCGTAGTCCACGCCGGCAGTGATCGCGAGTTGATGCCCGAAATTTCGCGAGAACGACAGCACCTTGTAGCGTGATTCTTGCTGCGCAAGTTCGCGCAACATCGGCAGAGACTTGTCCTTCGAACCGTCGTCGATGAACAGGACCTCCCAGCTCCGAACGACCGTTTCGAGCTTCGCCATCACCTCGCGCAAGCGCCGGCTCAACTCGGGGATCACTTGTTCCTCGTTGAAGATGGGAATGATCAATGACAACTCGGGCCGCGCCATGGTTTCCGACTATATCACCGTCGGAGCTTGCGACTGGCGCGCGCTTTCGCCGCGCGCTCAGCGCAGGTTCTTCAACACGGCCGCGTTTTCCCGCTTCGCGTAGCCACGCTGCGCGAGCACGAACGGACCAGCTTTCGCCACCACGCCAAACTCGCCTTGAAGCGCCTGGTGCAAGAGGTGGCGTTCGTCGTCACGGGCTGGCAATTGGAACAGCAAATACTGAGCGTCGAAGATGCCCTGTCGCAGCGTGTAAGAGTCCGGCCGGCTCGAAACGTGCGGCACCACCATTTCGGAGCTGGAGATCTTCGCCAGCGGCGGGACCTTGGCGATCAACGATTTCAAGTTGTCGTAGTCGGCGCGCGCGGCTGCACTTTGGCCGAACACGTACGGCCCGAAGCCGCCTCGCGCGGTGTTCCGCTGGAAGATAGCGCCGTACTGGTAGCTCGTGACCAACGTGAGCGCCGAGAGCGTGACCAGCCACGCGCGCTGGCGAATGAAGCCGTGCTCGTCTCCGGGAAACTTGGGCGCACGAATCCACTCCAAATTCACGACCAGTGCAATGAACAGAAAAGCGGTCCAATGCGCGGTGTACTGAAAGGAGATCTGAACCAGCGGCAGATAGTGCGTGCCGAGCAGCGTGAAGAAAAAACCCGGCAGCGAGAGCAAATATCCGATCGGGCGGCGCCACGGGAAAAAACACAGCGGCGCCGCGAGCTGCACCAAGTAAAGAAATTTTTCGGGCTCGAGCAGGCTCGTCATCGTGAAGACGGGGTTCCCGATCACGGTCTCCATCACGCCCGCATAGCCGTGCGTACCGTGCCCCACGAGTCCTTCCCACTGATTCAGGAACGACTCACCGCCACCGGAGAAGCGCGGCATGATCACGAGCTTGATGATCAGGAAGTAGACGCCCGAGACAGCGGTGATCCACGCGCCCTGACGAACGTGTTTGCTGAACAGCAAGAACAGCCCCATCACGGCCATGTCCGCCGCGATGTCCTCGCGCACCGACAGCGTGAGCAAAGTGCTGAGGATTGCCCAACGATTGTGACCCGAGTCCACCAGATAGACCGTGAGCCAGATGAAGAATACGCCGAGCGGCGGGTAGTGGAAGTCGTACAGGTTCGCGCCGTGGACGGGCGGATAGAGCAGATAGGCGAGCGCGACTAGGCACGCCGGCCAGCGACCGATGTGACGAGCAGCGTAGAGATAGAGCGGCCACGCCGCGGCGGCGATCAGCACGGCCTGAAACACGAGCAGCCCTTCGGGCTTCTGATAGAGCGCGTAGAACGGCGCGATGAAGTACGAAAACAGCGTCGCGTGATTGCCGAAGTGGCCGCCCGTAGGTCCGGCCAGCGGCGACATCTTCATGAACGTCCCGCCGTGGATCAGATTCCACATCAGGTTGTTCTCGAGCCCGAGATCGAAGCTCATCGTCAGCACGCTGTGATGATGCAAGATCGTCTGATAGGAGAAGTACGCGGCGTAGCCGGCGACACCGAGTGAAACCAGTCCCAACGGCAGCCAAGTCGCGCTTCGCTCGAGCAAACGGGAAATGACGCGCTTGCCGGCCAAGCGCAGCGCGCTCGGTCGGCTCGCGGCTTCTGCCTCGAGCGACGCGAGCACCGCCGCGTGCAGCCCGAAGCCACACACGCAAGCGAACACGCCGAAGGTCAGCTCGTGCGAAGCCCAGATCTGCCAGTGAAATAGGAACGGGACGAGCCCAGCGAAAATCGCAGGCGCAAAGCGCCGAGCTGCGAGCGACAAGCGCAGACCCGCGTCGACCCGCGCGCGAAATAAAAATAAAAAACCGGCCAGCGATGCGACAAAGCCACTCCCGAGCATCACGCCGAGCAGCACCTTGCGCTGTTCGGGAGTGAGCTCGTTGCTCGTCGAGTACTCGAGCAGCGTGTTCGAAAACAGCGCCCACGCGCACAACCCGACCGACGCGCCCTCGGCGAAAAACAGCGCGAACGTGCGCAGCGCCTCGGGCAGCGGCAGCACCTTGCCCGCCAGCTCGCGCGCGTTCAGGCTTCGCGATTTTCCCTGTTCCAGCGCCGGAACTGGCGATGAACTTCGATTCGAATCGGGGAAAACTGGGGTCACGGCCGCGGTACGGTTAGCAGAATTTGAGGGGTACCCCAAGCCTCCGCGGCGTAAAACTCTGCCCTGCTTGACCCGTAAGCCTCGGCCTGCTTCCGTGCGCGCGTGCCGCGAAAGACGGGTCGAACTTGCAGCCGAGTGTGACCAAGGATCCAGAACCCCGAGCAAAAGCAGCGCGGACGCCTTGGACTTACGCACCGCGGATCGTCGCTTCGCTCGTCATCGCCGGCGGCTTCGTCTGGCTCTTTCATCAAGGCGGGCTGCCGCTGATCCCAGCGCGCAGCGCGTTTTCAGAGCTCGAACCGTGGGCAATCCCGACTTACTGCGCGTTCGTGCTCGTGGCGATGTACCTGCGCACGCATCGCTGGGTGTATCTGCTCCGGCCGATCGCGCCCGAGATTCCGACGCGCAAAGTGATCGGAATCGGGTTGGTCGGAATCGCCGCGATCTTGTACGCACCGCTGCGCATGGGCGAAGCCGTGAGGCCGTATTTGTTTTCGCGCGACGGCAAAGTGAGTTTCTTCCAAGCGCTCGGCGCGGCCGGCGCCGAACGCGTCGTCGACGGTTTGACGATGACGCTCGTCACCGCGCTCGCGCTCTTCGCATCCAAGCCGCTCTCGCCCGTGCCCGATCATTTGGGCGAAGTGCCGCTGCCGGTCGCGGCGATCCCCGGCGCGGTCTACTTCATGCTCACGCTGTTCGCTTGCGCGTTCGCCGCGATGACGGTGTTCTACGTCGCGCGCACGATCGCCCATCGCGTCACGCAGCGCGCGCTCGGCGTGATCTCGCCGAAGCTCGCGAACTTCGTCACAGACACGCTCGAGCGCTTGTCCGACGGACTACGCTTCTTGGCCTCGCGCGCGAACGGCCTGCGTTTTTTCGGCGAAACCGCGCTCTACTGGGCCGCGACCTTCGTCGGGCAATGGCTGCTCATGCGCGGCGTCGGAATCCGTGGTTCGTTCGCCGAAGGCTGCGTCTCGCTCGGTGTGCTCGGGCTCGGCGCGATCGTGCCGGCCGGACCCGGCTTCTTTGGCGCGTACCAAATCGCGATCTACTCCGCGCTGGCGCTCTACTTTCCGCAAAGCACGTTGGTCTCGGCCGGTGCCGCGATGGTGTTCGTGAGTTACGTAACGCAGCTCGTGCTCGCCGCGCTCGCCGGCGCGACCGGACTCTGGCTTGCGCGCGAACGCCGGGGCTCGTCGCGCTAACCGCGCTTGCCGTAGTTCTCGTCGAGCCATTCGCGGTACGCGCCGCTCTTCACGCGCAAAACCCAGTCGGGATTTTCGAGATACCAGCGCACGGTTTCGCCGAGCCCGTTTTCGATGTCGTGGCGCTGACTCCAGCCGAGCTCGCGCTTCAACTTGCTGCAATCGATAGCGTAGCGTGCGTCGTGACCCGGGCGGTCGGTCACGAAGGTGATTTGTTTTTTTAGGACTTCCGCGTCCCGGCCCGCCTCCTTTGCCACGACTTCGATCAGCTTGTGAAGGAGCGCGAGGTTCGCCCATTCGGCTTCACCACCGACGTTGTACGTCTCGCCGCGCGCGCCATGCTGCACGATCGTCCAAATTGCTTCCGCGTGATCGTCGACGAAGAGCCAGTCTCGGACGTTCGAGCCCGTGCCATATACCGGCAAGGGTTTGCCCTCCATCAAATTCAAAATCATCAGCGGGATCAGTTTCTCCGGAAACTGGTATGGCCCGTAGTTGTTGCTGCAGTTCGAAACCGTGGTCGACAGCTTGTAAGTACGTGCATATGCACGCACCAAATGATCCGAAGCCGCCTTCGAAGCCGAATACGGCGAGCTCGGATCGTACGGCGTGGTTTCGCTGAATAGGCCCGTCGCGCCGAGCGAGCCGTACACTTCGTCGGTCGAAACGTGATGAAAATGGATTTGGCTCTGCGCGCGCACCACCTCGAGCAACTGATACGTCCCGACGATGTTGGCCTGAATGAACGCGCCCGGGCCGCTGATGCTGCGATCGACATGGCTCTCGGCGGCGAAGTGCACGATCGTGTCGATCGCTCGTTCCTTGCACACGCGCGACACGAGCGCGGCGTCAGCGATGTCGCCTTGCACGAACGTGTAGCGCGCTTCGTCGACCGCGCCTTTTACGTTGTCGGGATTCGCCGCGTACGTCAAAAGATCGAGGTTCGTGAGCTTGCCCTTGAACTCCGGCAAGCGAAACAGGTAGCGCACGAATGCCGAACCGATGAAGCCACAGCCACCCGTGACGAGCACACTTTGTGGTTGTCGAAGAGAAGACATGTTCAGCTCGAAGCCTTCCGTAAGCGAGAGAGGTATTCGCCGAGGGCCTGTGCCCAAGGGCGTGGAGCATGGCCGAGCGCGGCCTCCGCCTTTTCGGTCGAGAGTACGGAGTAGGCCGGGCGCTGCGCGGGACGCGGAAATTCGGCCGTGGTGATGGCTTCCACGGCACGCGCGCGGACTGGAAAACCGAGCTCGCGCGCTTGCTGCCAGATTACATGCGCAAACCCGTGCCAACTCGTATCACCCGAGTTCGCGAAGTGGAACATGTTCTCGCCCGTCGCACTTTGCGGCCCGGTGATGCCCGCGAGCGCGAGTGAGGCCTCGGCCAAGTCGCGCGTGTACGTCGGACGTCCGAACTGATCGGCCACGACTCGGACGAGCTCGCGATCGGCCATCAAGGAGAGCATCGTGGCGACGAAATTCGGTCCACCTTCGCCGAACAGCCACGAGGTGCGCACGATCAAAACTCGTCGCGCGTTCGAATCGGCCGTGGCCAAGAGCCGCTGTTCGCCGAGCAGTTTGCTGCGACCGTACGCGCCCGTCGGCGCACAGGGCGAAGCTTCGCGATACGGCGTCGTGGCTTCACCACTGAAGACGTAGTCAGTCGAATAGTGCAGCACGCTCGCGCCGAGTGCGGCTGCAGCCCGACCCAGATTTTCCGGGCCGAGCGCGTTGACGCGCGTGGCAAGCTCTTCGTGCGTCTCCGCGTCGTCGACGCGAGTGTACGCCGCGCAATTGACGATCTGCGTCGGACGCTCGCGCTCGGCAAACTCACGCACTGCGTTTGCATCGGTGATGTCGAGCTCGACGTCGGTGCCGACGAACTCCACACGGGCCTCGGTCAGCGCGTCCCCGATGGCGCGCGCGAGCATGCCGCGGCTGCCCGTAATCCAAACTTTCACCGACCGACTCGCGCACGAAAAGCGGCGAACGACTCGGCGCGCTGATCACGCGCCGACAAGAGCGGCTCGGAGACTGGCCACTTCAGCGCCAGCTCCGGATCGGCGTAGTCGATCGAGCACTCCGTCTGCGCGTCGTAGAGCGCACTGACTTTGTATTGCACCTCGGCGAAATCGCTCAACACGCAAAAGCCGTGAGCGAAGCCGATCGGCACGAACAGCTGCTCGTGCTTTTCGGCGTCGAGCTCTAAGCCGTGCCAAAGACCAAACGTCGGCGAAGCGGCTCGAATGTCGACCGCGACGTCCCAGATCCGGCCGAGCGTCACGCGCACCAGCTTGGCTTGGCCGGGGCTCGATTGGTAGTGCAGGCCGCGCAACGTGTTCTTAATCGAGCGCGAGTGGTTGTCTTGTACGAACACGTCGCGGATGCCCGCTTCGGTATAGCGGCCCGCGTTGTAGGTTTCGATGAAGAAGCCGCGCGCATCGCCGAAGACGCTGGGGCGAATCAGCTTCAGGCCCTGGAGCTCGAGATCGATGACCTGCACTGTTGCTGCCTTCTTACGCCGGCTCTTCGAGCGCGCGGCGCATGTACTCGCCATAGCGACTCTTACCGCACTTCTCCGCGAGCTTCGTGAGCTGAGCCGCATCGATGTAACCCATGTGATATGCGATCTCTTCGAGGCAGGCGATTGACGTGCCTTGGCGGCGCTCGAGCGTGGCGACGAAGTGGCTCGCGTCGAGCAAACTTTCGTGCGTGCCGGTGTCGAGCCAGGCTTGTCCGCGGCCGAGGATCTCGAGCTTCGCGCGGCCCTGCTGGATGTAGACGTTGTTCACGTCCGTGATCTCGAGCTCACCGCGGCGCGACGGCTTCAATTTGGCGGCGATGTCGACGACTTGATTGTCGAAGAAGTAAAGCCCGGTGACCGCGAGCTTGCTCTTCGGCTTCTTCGGCTTTTCTTCGATCCCGACGAGCTCGCCATTGGGCCCGAGCTCGGCCACGCCATAGCGCTCCGGATCGTCGACGCGATAACCGAACAGCGTCGCGCCAGCGAGTCCTTCGCGCGCGGAGCGAAGCTGCGCGCCGAAACCTGCGCCATAAAAGATGTTGTCCCCCAAAATCAAACAGACCGAATCGAGCCCGATGAACTGCCGGCCGATGATGAACGCCTCTGCCAAACCGTTCGGCGCGGGCTGGACCGCGTAGCTGAAGCGCACGCCGAGCTCCTCACCGGTGCCGAGCAAGCGCTCGAACAACGGCAGATCCTGCGGCGTCGAGATCAGCAATATCTCCCGGATGCCCGAGAGCAGCAGCACCGACAGCGGATAATAAACCATCGGCTTGTCGTAGACGGGGAGCAGTTGCTTCGAGATCACGCGCGTCAACGGATCGAGTCGGGTGCCGCTACCACCTGCGAGAACTATTCCTTTCATGCTCATTCCGAAGCCCAGTCGGTCCGGACGATAGCACCGCGGACATGCGCCGGGCAGCAACAAAAGCTCCGCAGAACTCGCGCAGCGGTCGCGCATTTCGCTACCGCGACCGAGCAAATGTGGGGCTAATCGCGAACTGACTCCAGTGCTAGCCTGCCGCCCATGGCTCTATCGCTCGACGAGCAATTGGCGAAACTCCCTCCGGACGTTCAAGCGACGCTCCAACATCACCGCTTCGATCCGGCGCGCTTCAAACGACTCGCGCAGCGCCTCGTAAGCGAAAGCGCCGAAGACAACTTCGTCAAAGGCAAGATCCGCGCACCAAAGCCGGAAGATCTCGCGCGCCTACCGAATTGGGACGACCCCGAATACGCACGCCTGCGCGAGCTCGGCGCCGAAGCGCTCGCGCACGGTCAGGTCGCATTGCTCGTCCTCGCCGGCGGCATGGCGACGCGCATGGGCGGCGTGATCAAAGCCTTGGTCGAAGCCGTGCCGGGCCGGACATTTTTGGATTTGCGCCGCGCCGAGGTGCGCGCGCTCGAACGCCGTTATCAAGCCGTACCGCCGCTTTGGCTCATGACGAGCCACTCGACCGACGCGGGCATCCGCGCCGCGCTGGGCGACGATCTCGACGGCCACACGATCGCGACGTTCACCCAGCATCTATCGCTGCGCGTCACGCCGAGCGGCGACATTTTCTTCGACGAAAAAGGCCGCCCGAGCGAGCACGCGCCCGGCCACGGCGATTTGCCGGACGCACTCAAAGAGAGCGGCTTGCTCGACGCTTTCGTCAAGCGCGGCGGCAAGGTGATCATGGTCAGCAACATCGACAACCTCGGCGGCACGCTCGATCCGGTCGTGATCGGCTTTCATCTCGCGCACGGCAAACCCGTGACCTCCGAAGTGGTCGACAAACTACCGAGCGATCGCGGCGGCATCCCGGCCTACGTCGACGACACGCTGTGCGTGCTCGAAGAATTCCGGATCCCGCCGAGCTTCGATCCCGCGAGCGTGCGCGTCTTCAACACCAACGTGTTCCACTTCGACGCCAAAGCGATCCTCGACCTCGACATTCCGTGGACCTACTTCACGGTGCGCAAGAAGGTCGGCGACCAACCCGTCGTGCAGTTCGAGCGCCTAGTCAACGAAGTGACGAGTTACTTGCCCACCGCGTATCTGCACATGCCGCGCGACGGCGCCACCTCCCGCTTCTTGCCGGTCAAAGACAACGAAGAGCTGGCCGCGCGCGTGCCGGAAATTTTGGCCGCGGCCCGCGCGCGAGGAATCATCTCATGAGTCATTCGTTCCGCCGTGTCGCGCTTGGTTTTTTTGGGGGGTTTGCCTGTTTCGTCGCGGCGCGCACGGCGTCCGCGCAGTTCCCCAATGACCAACCGACGCGCTTGCCGGCGCTCGGCCGCAGCGCCGTCAGCGATGACGACTCGACCGCACTGGTCGTCAATCCGGCGAACCTCGCGTTCCTGCCGCGCGAAGAGCTGCGCTGGACCGGCATGTTCCTGAACGAAGCCGCGTCTGCGTCGTATCAAGGCAATGCGTTCGCGTTCGCGTTTCCGATTCCATTTCTCTCGATCTCGACCGGCCTGCGCCTCGACATCGTCTCGCCGCCGCTGGCCGCCTCCAACGCGATGTTCAACACCGCGAACGCGCGCTACGAGTGGCTCACCTGGGGACTTGCGCTGCACCCGTCGGATGCACTCGGCATGGGCTTCTCGCTGCAGCGCTCGTATTCGAATCAAACCGCGGCGCACGATCTCGAATCGTGGTCGCTCGGTCTCACCTGGCGCCCGAGCGACTACGTCGGCGTCGCCGTCGTGGGCAAGGATTTGAACGCGCCGACCACGAGCCAAGGCGGCTTCGTCGATCGTACGTACAACCTCGCGCTCGCGATCCGGCCCGCGCGCAGCCGCGCGCTCGAGCTCGGGCTCGAAGCCGAGCACGTGGACCATGATCACAGCCGCATTCCGGGTGTGCAACCGGAAGGCTATTGGGTACCTCGCGCCACGCTCGGCATCGACGTGCCGGATCTCGGCCGCCTGCGCGGTGATTTCGCCTACTCCGATCCCGGCAACGACGCGGGCGAAAAGCAGTGGCTCGCCTCGGCGAACTTCGCCTTCAATTTCAACGGCCGCGCCGGCTCGGCCGAAGTCGCGGGCGGCAGCATGTTCGGCGATTCGCTCGGCGCCGCAAAAGGCAAAGCCGCCGACAACATCGCGCTCGAAATCGCCGCGCGCGGTTTCCGCGACAGCGTCGGCGCGGAAGCGCCGCACTACGCGCTCAGCCTGCGACTCGAAGACACGCCAAACACGCGCGGCCACACCGCGCTCCTGCGCAAGCTCTGGGACATCGCCGACCACGAGCCCACGGTCGCCGCGGTCGTGCTCGAGCTACGCACCGCGCCGGCCGATTCACTCGCCCACGCGCAAGAGCTGCGGGACGCCGTGTTCCACTTGCGCCAAGCCGGCAAGAAGGTGATGTGCCACCTCGAAGACGCGGACGGCACCTCACTCTACGTCTGCTCCGCCGCGGATCGCATCCTGCTCAATCCGGCGGGCGGCATTCGCTTCGCGGGCCTGAAATCCCGCTACATGTACTTCGGCAGCATGCTGGAGAAGCTCGGCATTCGCGCTGATTTCGTGCGCATCGGCGCGCACAAGAGCGCGCCCGAGGAGTTCATGCGCAATAACTCCACGGAGGTCTCGCGCGCCGACAAAATCGATCTGCTACAGCAAATCGAAAAGAGCTTCACGCTCGGCGTCTCGACTGGCCGCCACATCGACGCGCAGGAGCTCCGTGCGCGCATCGCCAAGGGCCCGTTCGTTGCGTCCGAAGCGAGGTTCGCCGGTCTCGTCGATGGCTTCGCGTTCGACGATCAACTCGAGGAAGCCACCTCGCGTCTCGTCGGTTATCCCGTGCTGCTGCGCGACGATCACCGCGCTCCCCGCACGCCGGATTACTTCGGCGACAACTCCGGCCTCGCCATCATCTACGTCGATGGCGACATGGTCGACGGCCGCAGCCAAACCATCCCGCTGCTCGGCACGCGCCTCGTCGGCTCCTACACCATCGCCGAAAGCTTGAAGAAAGCCCGAGAAAACCCGAAGATCGGCGCGGTCGTACTGCGCGTCGAAACCGGCGGCGGCTCGGCCATGGCAGCCGACGTCATTTATCGCGAAGTGCAGCTCACCGCCGCGGTCAAACCGGTGATCGTCAGCATGGGCAGCACCGCGGCCTCGGGCGGCTACTACATCTCCGCTCCCGGCACGCACGTGTTCGCCAACCCGAGCACGATCACCGGCAGCATCGGCATCTTCTACGGCAAAGCGGACGTCGCCGAGCTGATGCGTAAGATCGGCGTCACGGTCGAAGTCTACAAGACCGCGCCGCGCGCCGATGCCGAATCGATCTTCCGGCCGTTCACGCCAGAAGAACGCAGCGAGCTCGAGCACAAAGTCGCCCAGTTCTACGACGTGTTTCTGACCCGCGTCGCGAGCGGTCGCAAACTATCGAAGGCGCAAGTCGACGCCGTCGGCCAAGGCCGCGTCTGGACCGGCGAACAAGCGCTCGATCGCAAGCTCGTCGACGAAATCGGCGGACTTCGTCAAGCGCTCGCGCTTGCCCGGCAGCTCGGTCATGTCCCCGAGCACGGCCCGATCATCGAACTGCCGCCGCCCGACACGAGCTTAATCGGTCGCCTCTTGGGCATTGAAGGTGTGCACGAAGAAGGCGCGCCGCCCGCAACCGCGCTCTTGCCGACACAGTTCATGGACTTGATCCGCGCGCTCGCTCCGTTCATGTCGGTCACGGGTGACAAGCCGCTCGCACTGATGGAACTTGCGCCGGTCGGCCCGTGAGCGAAGCGGCGAAGCCCGAGCTCGACGCGCCGACGCTCGAGCTCGATCACGCGCGCTTTCGCGGCGCAGACTCGCCGAGCATCGAGCTCACGCTTCGCTCGCATAGCCGCCGCGTTGGTTTGATTGGGGATTGGGGGTTGCTCTTTCGCGCGCTCAGCGGCGAAGCGAGCGTCGCGAGCGGCGCAGCGCGAATTTTCGGCTTCGAACTTCGGGCCGCGCTGGCAGAAAACGCGCTCGGCGTCGCGCGCTGCGATCCAGAGCTGCCCCAATCGTTTTCGGTGCGCGAATACCTCGAGCACGCGGCGCGCCTGAGTCACGGCTCGCGCGCACGCGCCCAAAGCGACGCACGCCGCACACTCGCCGACTTCGGTCTCGCTGAGCTCAACCAAAAAAAACTCGGCGAGCTCCGCAGCTATCAACGGCGCGCGCTCGGCATCGCGCTCGCCGCAGTCACGAGCCCAGCGGTGCTGTGCCTCGAATCACCACTCCGCGATCTCGACGCGGCATCCGCCGACTACGTCGCGCGGCTTTGTCTGCACGCGTCCGAACGAAGCCGCGTGATCCTGTCGTGTGCCACGCCGACTACGCCGAGCCCCGAACGCGCGCTGCTCGATCAATGCCAAGAACTGTTCGCCATCGCGCAGGGCACGCTGCTCGCACACGGCGCTCCCGAAGCCCTTTTTTCCGCTACTTCGCGCTACCTCGTGACGCTCTCGGGGACGCGTTACGAAGAGTTCGCTCACACGCTCGGCGAAACAGGCTGCGAGCTCACCCAGCAACCGAGCCCGGCCGTGCTGAACGCGTTCGTCTCGCGCGACGCGCAGCTCACGCGTTACATGCTCGAGTTACCCACCGCGGGCAGCACCGATCTGGTGCTCGACGCGGCGCTTCACAGCGGCATGATCGTGCTCGAGCTCGAACCCATATGGAACTATTTCCATGCCGCGGCGAACCGCCAAAGGGTGGACACGTCACATCAGGCGGCTGGCCTCGCTAAACCTTAAGCTCAGCGCCGGACAGTGAGGCACTTCCGCGCCAGTGCGCGAAAGCCTCGCCGAAAACCAAAACTTTGCGGGCGGGTGTTTGTTGGCCGCGCACAATGAGCCACAGCGCGCCTCAGAGTCACAGTGTCAATCGATTGACGGTTGCCGAAGAATGCTCAGCACCACTTCACACGAACTTTGTACGTCACTTTGGTTTTTCCGCGCGCTGGCACTTTGACGTCGAAGGTGAAGGTACTCGAATCTTTTTTGTTGGCTGGGAGGCTCGACGAAAGAATCGTCCAATCGCCGCCGACGGGCTCATAGTCTTCGACTTCGATCGCCGTGTCTTTGTGATTGCGGAGCTCGATTTCCCAGGCGCTCTCGGTCATGCAACCGCCGAGCTCGTGCCACTCGGTTTGCTTGCGATCGCCGACGACGTCGAAGGCGTCGCCCATTTTGACGCGCAGCTTTTCGTCCCGCGGCGTGTGATCGATCGAATCTTCGCCGACGAACTGCTCTGCGCCGCTCTTGTCCGCCTTGTAGACGCGCAGCGTGCCTTTCGGCAGCGGTATGCCGAGGTGATTCTGCTCGCTGTTTTGAATGTCGAGATACACGCCGACTTTTTGATTCGACAGCACTTGGCCGTACTGCCCGCGGAACCAATACTCTTGCCCGAAGAAGATCAGCTTCTTGTTCAAACCGATGCCGGGCGCCGTGAGCAGATTGACCTGCTTTTGCTCGTTCTGCAGCACGCTCGTCGGACGGCCGAGCGAGTACAAGTGATATTCGAACAGCGCTTGCTCCTGAAAACCTGCGCCGCGGGCGGGGGCGGCTGATTTTTCGAGTGCCATCTCCATCGGCTGCGCGCGCGGCGCGACGCGATTCACGTCACCCGCGACGAGCTTGAGCTCGGCGTTTTTGTAACTCGTGCCGGATTGATTCACGAGCGTGACCCAGCCGGTCAAATCGCCCTTTTTCTCCGAGTCATCGACGACGAGCACGTAGTCGGCGGACCAATTCAAATTCTGCGTCAGGTAAGTGACTTCGACCGTTTGCTTCGGTGCCGCGCTGTCGACCAGCCAAACCAGCGTTGGTTTGGCGATCAAGTTGTCCGGCACTTGGGGAAAGGCGAGCCGCGCCGGATAGCCAAACGTGATCTCGCCGTTGATCTTCAAGACCGGGCTGTCCGCGGCCGACAACAGTTCGGCGTCCACGACGTCTTCCTTGCCGATTTTTTCGTGATAGCGATACGCGCGCACGGTTTTGCCGACGTACTTTTCGAGCAGCGTCTGCGGCGTGAGCAAATCGTAACGATAGTTTTGCTCGAGCACGGTCACGCCGCCGCCTGGACCGACGGACTTGATGTGCACCGTCTCCGGCTGAATGTTCGCTGCGACGTCTCGGAACTCGAGCTCGACTTTGCCGGCTCCGAGCGAGGAGAGCTCGCGCACTTCGCGCACCAGGCCGAAGTTTTGGTTGTACACCGTGATGCTCACTTGCTTGCGATCATCGGCGGTCGAGACGGCGTGCGCGGGCAGCGCCGCGGGCTTTGGGTCGGCATGCGCGACGCGCGCGCCGGCGCCCGCGAGCGCGCCCACAAAAGAAAGAGCCGAACCGAGAAACTTCGCGGAAAATTGCTTCTTCATCATGTCAACACCAACGGACGCGAACGCGGTAAGTGACTTTGGTTTCCGAGCGCGGCGCGAGCGGCACGTCGAAGGTGAACGTGCTCGAATCTTTTTTGGTCGCGGGCAAACTCGACGACAGAATTTCCCAATCGCCACCAGCGGGCTCGACGACGAGCACGCGCTCGGCGCTGTCCTTATGATTGCGAATTGAGATTTCCCAGGAGCTTTCGCTCACGCACGAGCTCACGGCGTTCCACGCCGTTTCCGTGCGGTCGCCGACGACGTCGAAGGCTTCGCCGAGCTTCACGCGAATGCGTTCGTCGCGCGGCGTGTGATCGATCGCGTCTTCGCCGATGAATTCTTGCTGGCCGCTGTGATCGGCTTTGTAGACGCGCAGCGTGCCTTTCGGCAGCGGCATGCCGAGGTGATTCCGCTCGCTGTTCTCGATATCGAGATAAACCCCGACTTTTTGGTTCTTTTGAACTTGGCCGTAGTTGCCGCGAAAGTACTGGGCCGCGCCAAAGAAGATCAGCTTTTTCTCGAGCCCGACGTGGCTCGCCGAAAGCAAACTCACTTGCTTCTGTTCTTTGTCGAGCAGGTTGGTCGGGCGCTGAAGCGTATAAAGGTGATATTCGAACAGGCCTTCTTGCTTGAATTGCGGAGGCGGCGCGTCGGGCGTGCCGTCTTCGTCCTTGTCTTCGTCGTCGCTAGTCACTTGCGGGGAAAGACGCTGCACGTCGCCCGCGACGAGCTTGAGCTCGGCGTTTTTGTAACTCGTGCCGGTGTTGTTCGTGAGCGTCACCCAGCCGTTGAGCTCGCCGATCGCGTCGTTCGCATCCACCGTCAGCACGTAGTCCGCGCGCCAGTTCAACTCTTGCGATAGGTACGTCACTTCGACGCGCTGTTTTTCCGCGGCGCTCGCAAGCAGCCAGACCAAGGTCGGCTTTTGCACCAAGTTCTCCGGCACTTCGGGAAACGCGAAGCGACCAGGAAAATTCGAAGTGATCTGGCCGTCTATTTTGATGACCGTGCCGCCTTCGACCGAGAGCAGCTCGGCTTGCTTGGCTTCGTCTTGGCCGGTGTTCTCGTTGTAGCGATACACCTTCACGGTTTTGCCGACGTATTTCTTGAGCAGCGTCTCGGGGTTCAACAAATCGTAGCGATAGTTTTGCTCGAGTACCTCGAGCGCGTTCGCGCCGCTGAGGCTCTTGATGTGCACCGTCTCGGGTTGGATGTGCGCGGATACGTCCGCATACGCGAGTTCGACTCGGCCTTTGCCGAGCGCGACTTGCCGCACTTCGCGCACGAGCCCGAAGTTTTGATTGTAAACGGTGAGCGAGATCTGCTCGCTCGCGCTCTCGTCCGAATGCGCCTGTGCGGTCGGGCCCGTATTCGCCGCGTTGGGCGGCTTGGCAGCGCAACCCGCGAGCGCGAACGCGCAGCAAAAACCCAGTCCGGCTCGCGTCATTTCAGCTTTAAAACTCCCGCCACGCGTCAAACCTTACAGTCTGGGTCGTCGAAAGCAACGCGCATCGCCGGAACGCGCGCGCCGCAAAACGCCGCGTTTGGCCCGCGTTTATGCTAATGAGCGCGCGTGGCCGTTCGACCGGATCTGACCAAAACGCGGCGCCTCGTCGTCAAAATCGGCTCGCGCACGATCGCGGGAGACGCCGAGTTTCCGGCCAAGCTCGCCGAACAAATCGCGGCGCTCGCGGCCCACAAGTGCAGTTCGGTCGTCGTCACGAGCGGCGCGATCGCGCTCGGTTTTCGCCGGCTCGGTTACAGCGCGAAGCCGAAAGAGGTCGGACTCTTGCAAGCTTCGGCTGCCGCCGGGCAAAGCGTCTTGATGCGCCGCTACGACGAAGCCTTCGGCGCACTCGGCATCACGCCCGCGCAAGTCCTGCTCTCGTACGCGGATCTCGCCGATCGCGAGCGTTTGAACAACGCACGCGAAGCGCTCGGCGCGTTGCTCGATGCGAACGCGGTGCCGATCGTCAATGAAAACGACACCGTCGCGACCGACGAAATTCGCTTCGGCGACAACGACCAACTCGCGGCCATGGTCGTGCCCTTGGTGGGAGCAGATTTGTTGGTGCTCCTGACCGACGTGGACGGCGTGCTCGACGTCGCGGGCAAACGCATTCCGATCATGGCCGCCGACGCCGAGATGATCGACCTCGGCGCCCAAGCGGATCGCATCGGTTCTGGCGGCATGGCGAGCAAAGTGGACGCGGCGCGCAAAGCCTGCCGCTCGGGCGCGTCCGTCGTGATCGCGCCGGCGGGTCGCCCGAACGTGCTCGGCGATATCGTCGCGGGTGCGGACGTGGGCACGCTGTTTCCGCGCCTTGGTTTGCCGCTCAAGGCGCGCAAACACTGGATCGCGTTCACGCTTCGCCCCAAAGGCGCGCTGATCCTCGACGCGGGCGCCGTCCGCGCGATGCGCGAAGGCAAAAGCAGCCTTTTGCCGATCGGTGTGCTCGGCGTGGCCGGCGAATTCAACGCGGGCGACGCGGTGCGACTCATCGCCGCCGACGGCAGCGAAGTGGCGCGCGGTTTGACCCGGCTCGGCACCGCCGATGTCGCGCGCGCCGCCCGCAAAAAGGGCGCCGAGCTCGAAGCCGCATT
This sequence comes from Polyangiaceae bacterium, assembly GCA_036268695.1. Lineage (GTDB taxonomy): Bacteria > Myxococcota_A > Polyangia > Polyangiales > Polyangiaceae > PMG-095. The sequence goes on from DATATR010000322.1 coordinate 18,037, forward strand.
CGGCGACGGTGCCGCCGAGCTCGTGATCGTCCACAAGGACGACCTCGTCATCTCTGGTTAGCCGAAACGCGCCGCCGAAGGCTGTGACGAGACGCGCCGCGCTGCGTGACCATCAAAACCAAAATCCAAACAGGTGCGATAACCGCGGCGCAAGTGCGAGCAATCTGCGCGCGGGCTCGGGTTTTTGGCCAAGCTCGCGCGTAGTTTTTTGTCGGAACCTTTGGGCAGCCGCGCTGTCCGTAAAGTCGGTGCTGTCTTTGAGCCGAGCTAGCGTCCAAATAGGGTTGGTTTGGGGGGCGCTCGGGCTCACGGGTTGCGCGCGCTGGTTCGGCGCGCAGGACGCGGCCGCGCCGGCAGTTCCGGCGGCTTTGCCCAACCAAGACACGCCGGATCCGGACGACGCGATGCCGCCCGCGCTCGCCAGCGAAGACGATTACGTCGTGCGCATCGTGGTCGGCTCGGTGACTTGCTCGGGCGCGCTGATTCGCGACGATCGCGTGCTCACCGCGCATCATTGCGTCGCCGCGCGGGACGGCAAAGGCCATCCGCTCGACCACGATGTTTCGCCCGAGAGCGTGCGCGTCGAACTCGGCGGCGATTATTTGCCGTGGGGCGAAGTCGGCGTGCGCGCGGTGCTCGCGCCGAGCTGCGGCTACGTCTCCGGCGACGGCGATCTCGCCGTGCTCGTGCTCGAGCGGCGTTTGATCGGCATCGCCACGCGCCCAGCACGACTCGAAGCGCCACCGACGAAACACGACGAAATCGAGCCGATTGGCTTCGGTCGCTGCGCGCTTTCGGCCGACGGCATTCATCGCAAGCACCGCTTGGGCGGCGCGATCGAGCTCGTCAGCGAAGGACGCTTTCGGCTCGCGGCCGCGATTTGCCCGGGCGACTCGGGCGGCCCCGCCGTGAGCATCAAAGGCGGCGAGATCCTCGGCGTGATCTCGGCCAGCGCGATGGACGGCGACGAGCACACGCGCGACCGCTCGGAATTCGTGCGCGTGGATCGCTGGCGACCGCTGTTTGCCTACGCCCAGCTGGTCTCGAGCGGCACGAGTCCGTCCGAGATCCCGCCGATCGAGTGCAAGTAACGGCGAAGCCGGTGTAGATTGAGCGGGAATGCGGAAGCTATTGCGCGTCTTGTTTTGGCTCGCCGTGATCGTCGGCGGGCTGATCGGCTTCTTGCGCGCGACAGCGATTCGCTGGTGGCAACTGCCGCAGAACGACCCGTATTTCGAAGCTTCGGTCGCGCCGACACTGCGCGGCGGAGATTGGGTCGTGCTCTGGCGCGCGACGAGGCCCAAGTTCGGCGATCTCGCGCTTTGTCCCGAACCCAAAACCAATCGGCCAGTGATCGCCCGCGTCGCTGGCGAGGGCGGCGATCACGTCAGCATTTTGGGAACCGCGCTCACCGTGGACCGGCAGCCCACGCAGGTCGAAGGGGTATGCGATCCATTCACGACGCGCGATCCGTCGAATGGCTCGGTCATCGAGCAAACTTGCTCGCGCGAAGTCCTCGGCGGCCGCACGCATTCGCGCGGCAACTCGTCGAACTCGCTGCCAGCCGACGCCAAGCCCGACGAATTCGACGTCCCGAACGGACAATTCTTTCTGGTGAGCGACAATCGCGCGCTGCCGTGGGACTCGCGCGAGTTCGGTCCCGTCGACGCGTCGCTGTGCGCAGAAACGGTGGTGTTCCGCCTCGTGAGCAAGGACGGCTTCTTCGACGTCGCGAATCGCTTGAGCTTGATCCACTGAGCGCGGAACCCTCGGCTTTCGTTTCGTTCGCAACGCGCGCGCACGAACCTTGAGCCTGCGCGCGCGCGAGTGCTAGCGTAGCGCCACTCTCGAATGGGTCAGGCCGCGCTCGAGGTCGGGATTGTCTGCGGACGTTGTGAAGCGTTCTCGCCGATGGGCGAAGCTCACTGCACGACCTGCGGCCACGATCTCTCACTCTTTCCGGCCGATCAACCGGGCTCTCGCGAGCCTGCGATCGTGCCGGTGCCGGTTCCAGCGGAGAAAGCTCGTTCACATTCGGGCCAATTTGGGGGAGTCTCCGGACTCAAGGCCGACCATCAGTCTCGGCCGCCAGTAGCGTCTCAGGAGGAGCAGATGGATCAGGCCAGGTACTACGTTTGCGAGTCGTGCATGACCCCGGTGCCGAGCGGGCACAAGTTCTGTGGTCGCTGCGGCGCGCCCGTGCCGGAAACAATCCTGCACATGACTCCGTCCTTCTACAGCGACATGCAAGACGCCTCGAAGGCGCGCTTGATCTTGATCCGCGGCGAAGGAATGGATGGACTGAGCTACCACCTCAAGGCCGATCAACATTTGCTCGGCCGCCAAGGCCAGCTCGAATTCCCGGACGATCCGTTCATCTCGCCGAAGCACGCGAATTTTTTCTATCGCGACAATCGCTTGATCGTGCGCGACGAGGGCTCGCTCAACGGCGTGTACTTCCGCGTGCGCGGCGCGGTCGAAATCTCGCCGGGCGACACGTTCCTCGCCGGCGAACAGCTGTTCCGCCTCGACCCGACGCCCAAAGCCTCCGACGGCGCGGATCCCGACGGCACGTTCTTCTACTCGTCACCAAAATATCCGAGCGCGTTCCGCTTGAACCAAATCCTCGAAGGCGGCGCGATCGGCATGACCGTGTGCGCGCGCGGCACGTCGCTGCAAATCGGCCGCGAAGACGGCGATCTCAACTTCCCGGCCGACGTGTTCCTCTCCGGCAAGCACTGCACGGTCACGGAAAAAGACGGCAAATTCACGCTCACGGATTGGGAGAGCCGGAACGGCACCTACGTCCGGATCAAGACCGAGACCTCGCTCACCCACGGGGATTACGTGTTCATCGGTCGCAAGCTCTTGCGCGTCGAATTGAACGCGAATTGAGTTTTTGATTTTGGGGGGCTCACGCGGTGAGCGCGGCGCGGCCCGCGTTCACCGCGTTTTGCGTGCGCCGAGCGCGAAGCTCAAGAACCCGTTTCGAGCCGCGGCTTGCGCCGCCGACGCCGCTTGCGCGGCTTCGCCGCTTCATCGGTCGAGCTCGGTTCGGACGGCTCTTCCGCTTCGGGGAGTTCACGCTCGCCGAGCGCCGCCGCCCGCAATTCCACGACGTCTTTCAGCGCGGGATACAAATTCGTGCGCGAGAAACGACCGCCGCGGCCGGCTTGCACGCGCGGCATCAGCGCCACGATGCGCCGCACCGAATCCGCAATCCGCCGCGGCACGTTCAAACGATCGACGATCGGTTCGAGGAACGCGTACGCCGCTTCGACGCGATCCTTTTCGCCCGCGCACGCTTCGCGCATCGGTTCGAGCAAGAGCATCGCCCAGAGCACGGTGTCGTCGAGCGGCGCGCCGCGCTCTTGCGTCGCGCGATCGACGGTTTGTAAAATCTGCCACACGCTCGCGTCTTCTTCCGGCAAATCGGCCAAGTACGTCGAGAGCTCGGGCAAGAGCACGTCGAGCACGCCGGTTTCCCAGGCCAGCCAAAACGCGCGCCGCGAAGCGCCGCTGCGCAAGAGTCTCAGCACTTCCTCGAACAAACGCGGGCGCGCCGCTTTTCTGAGCGCGCCTCGGCATTGCACGATCGCGTCGTACACGCTCGGAGTAATGCCGAGATCGAGCTGCGCGGCGAACTTGATCGCACGCAAGATGCGCACGGGATCTTCCTGAAAGCGCACGACGGGCACGCCAATCGTGTGCACCGCGCGACGCTCGATGTCCGGAAATCCGCCGACCCAATCGAGCACCAAGTTGTGCTCGAGATCATAAAACAAACCGTTGATCGTAAAGTCGCGCCGGAACGCGTCTTGGTGCGCTTCACCGAACACGTTGTCGTTGCGGATCAGCAGATCTTCGTTTTCGCGCGTGCCCTCTTGTTCCGGCGGACGGCGAAAGGTCGCGGTCTCGATCACTTTGCCGCCGCCGAACAGCACATGCACCAAGCGAAAGCGGCGCCCGATGATGCGCGAGTTCCGAAACAAACGCCGCACGTCGTCCGGACGCGCGCTGGTCGCGACGTCGAAGTCTTTCGGCGCACGGCCGATCAACAAATCGCGCACCGCGCCGCCGACGAGATACGCTTCGTGCCCAGCGCGCGTCAGCCGCTTCACGACTTTGGCCGCGTCCGGATCGATTCGCCCTGCTTCGAACTCGACTTCGTATTCGATCGGCTGCGGCGCATCTTCGCGACCGAAGTGGCGCGGCGCGGGTTCGCTGTCCGGCTCGTAGTCGCTGACCGCACGCTCGCGCCTCGAAGCGCGAGGCGCGTCGCTGGGCTCCGGATCTACCGGCTCATCGGGGGCTCGTGCCCCGCCCTTCGCGGGACTGCGTGAAACCATGGGCCGAATGTTCCGCATCTCCTAGCACAGGGCGGGGCCGCGGCGCGCGGCGCGTGTGCGACTGGCTCGGATTCGCAGCACGACTGCGCCGAACCGGCACGCCAGTCCCGAGCCGCGAAAGTGCCCGGCAAACCGCCGCGTCCTCGCATGGACCAACATGGCCGTGCGCGGACGGCCAGGGGACTACGGCCATTTCCGCGCGATTTCGCACGTCGGGCCCGGAGGCACCATGAGGAGAGCCGACGAGATCCGCCTCGCGCTCGTCCGCCTCGGGCAAACCGAGCGCCCATTCGGGTTCGAGCCCGACCTGCTGCAGCGCCGAGCCGTCCGGCAACGCGACGAGCAGTGTCGTCAGGCGCAGCACGCCCTGCCCCGAATGGTCGTCGAAGTACTCCTGCACGCAGCCTTTGCCGAACGTGTGCGAACCGAGCAAGGGTCCACGCCCGTAGCTGTCGATCGCGCCCGCGATCATCTCCGCTGCGCTCGCGGTGTAGCCGTCGACGAGCACCGCGAGCGGCCCCTTCCACGAAGCATCCGGATCCGGTTCTTGCGCGCGCATGATCTCGCTCACGACACCGCGGTGAATCAACGGGAACATCGGCACGCCCGGCAAGAACAAGCCGATTGCGGCGGCCGCGCCATCGGTCGAGCCGCCACCATTACCGCGCAAATCGAGCACGACGCCGACGGGCGCTCCGTCTTCGCGCGCGGCCGAGAGCACGTTCGCCAAGTCATCCCCCAAATGATCGCCGACTTCGCTCACCGGAATCACGAGCGCAGTGCCGTCCCCGTAGCGAACGCGAGTCGCGTCGAGCGCGTCGCCCGCTTCGTTGCTGTCTTGCGGGAATGAAACCGAGAGTTCGAGCGGCGTCAGCGAGTTACCGCGCAAAAGGCGCACCTTGCGCCCGCTTTGCCCCTCCGGCGGATCGACGCGCGCGAGTTGTTCGATCTGCTCGACGCTCAAGCCCGCGGTCGTCACGCCGTCGACCGAGAGCACCAAATCGTCGAGCTCGAGTGGCGCGCGCGCGCCCGCAACGATCCGCGCGCCGAGCGCGGTGCGAACCATGTCGCTCCACAAGGTCGGCTCGGTGTCGTCGATCGGATCGCCCTCGAACAGCGCCCATTCTTCTTCGAGCGGCGCCCATTCGCCGTGCGGATCGATCGCCGGCACGTACGCGCGCACGGCCGCAGCGAGCACGACTTCGGACCATTGTTCGTCGCTGTAGTCCGGAAAAAAACGCGACAATGCCGCGCCCGCCGATTCATCTCCGAGCTCGGGCGCGACGCCCGCAAATTGGCCGATCCGCGTGCCCAGATCGGCGGCGAGCACACGCGCGGGGTGCGACACCGATTCGTCCTCGAAGGCTGGCTCGTTCACGCCCGCAAGCGCGCGAGATAGCGACGGTGCTTTCGCCTCGGAGCGCGCCTTTTCGAATACGCCGCGCAGTGCGTCGACCCAATGCTTGGTCGCGCTGCCCAAGCCGAGCGCTGCGCTGCACGGCGCGTTCGCCGTCGCGCGTTCAATCTCGTTCAAGAGCTCGGGCGCGTGCGCGTGCGCCGCGTCGGCGAGCGGCGAGTCCGGCGCAGCGGACCAAAGACCGTGCGGATCGAACCAATCCACCCACAGATCGGCGAACTGCTCGGCGTCCACGCGCGGAGGCTCGACCGGCAATTTGCTGCGCACCTCGGCCACAATCGCGCGCGCCTGGGCACAGCTCACGCGCGGCGGATCGCCCTTTGGTACCTGCAGCGGCCGTTCGGTTTCCGGCTCGATTTCGAGCTTGGGCGGTTCGGCGGGCACGGCGCTGTTCGTGGCCGTCGCATCGGCGCGCGCGCCGGGCCCGCTTCGTTCCGCGCGCGGATGACAACCGATCGCGAGTGACAGGCCGAGCGTCAGCAACGACATGAGTTGCAACGAGTCGTGTCGCGCGCGCATCGCCACGGTGAAGCCTAACATGCTGGACCTCGCGAGCTGGCGCAACCGCGGCCGTTTCGCGGAACGCTCAAAGCACGCGCGCTCGAAAATCGGGGTATGGTCGCGAGTGTGGAGCTTTCGTCGCTGGTCTTACTCGGTTGCCGACTCGGGCGACGCGGCGCGCTGTCGGCGGCCGGCAGAAGGCGCGCAGCTCGCGCCGCCGAGGCGTTTCGCGCCGGGCTCGGCAAGCAGATTCTCGCGTGCGGCGGCAAGAGTTGGTCCGGCGTGCGCGAGACCGACGCGCTGTGCGCATTCTTGGCCGAAGCCGGGGTTCCCGAAGCAGCGCTCGAGCGCGAACCTTGGTCTCGCTCGACGCAAGAGAACGCGCACTTTGCGGCGCAGATCTTGCTCCCGCACGGGACGCGCCGAATCGGACTCGTGACCTGTGATTGGCACATGCCGCGCGCGCTGCGCAATTTCGAAGCGGCTGGTTTCGAACCCATCGCGATCCCGGCGCCTGCTCCACGTCTTCGCGGTCTGCCTGCGCTCGTGCGCATCGTGCGCGAACGGGTGAGCTTCGTCGTCGACTACGCCCTGAGCTTCGGCTTCACCAGCGTGTAATGCTGCGCCGCTCGCTTGCTTTGATTTTTTTTGGGTTTGGCGCCTGCCACGGCACGAGCTCGGATCCGCAAGCGCATGTTCAGGCTTCTCGCGCAACGCCCGCCGCGCCGACCGTCGATCCGACGACCCTGCGCAGAGCAGAGCTACGGCGCGATTCATCCGCAATCGGCGACAGTGCGCTCTCGAGTCGCGACCTGCAGGTACGGCGCGGCGCGGCGCGTGCGCTCGCGCGTATTGCCGACGCGCGCGCGGTCGAGCTCTTGTCGCTCGCGCTCAGCGACGAAGATGCCGAGGTCGTCACTTGGGCAGCGTACGGGCTCGGCTACGCCTGCAAAGGACACGAAGCCAAAACCGTGCATGCGCTGGTGGCTCGCGCGGTTTCACTCGATGATCACGCCACCGCGCGCGCGCCGCTTGCAAGTCCGAGCGAAGCCATCGCCGACGCGCTCGGTCGCTGCGGCGGCACCGAAGCCGAGAGCACGCTGCGGGCCTGGCTCGTCGGTCCGAAAGCGCGCGCCGAAGCGGCCGCGCTCGCGCTCGGTCGCATCGCGACGCAAAGCGGCAAGCTCAGCGACGCGACACTCGTCGCGCTACTCGAGGGCGCGGATCGCGGCGAAAATCCGCTGAATAATGCGCTCTATCCGTGCACGCGACTCAGCTCGTTCAATGAGTCGACCAAAGGCCGGGTGCGTGCGCTCGCACAAAAGATCATCGCCGCCAAAGGACCTGGGATCGAGTTCGCCGTGCGCGCGCTCGGCCGCACCGGCGACGACGGCAGCGCCGCGCTCGGCACGCTGCTCGCGGACCCCCAACAAAATCCCAACCTGCGCGCCGAAGCGGTGCGCGAACTCGCGACCCTCGGCGCGCCGGGTCAGCGCGCGCTTTGGGCTGCATTCGATGTAGCCGCGACAACGACTCCCGCTGACTCGGAGCTAGTGAGCACGAACTATGGCGCGCTCAGCGCACTCAGCGATGCGCTCGCGCCGCCGATTCTGAGCTCCGGAAAAAAACTGCAAGCGTTTTCCGAACTGCCGCTCGCAGCCACCGACTCGGCGACGTTGAAACGACGCAAAGTACACCTGCGCTGCGACGCTGCCGCGTTGCTCGCCGGCAGCAACTACCAGAGCGCGCGCTTGGTCGGCTGCGATGCAAACTCCGACGCGACCGCACGCGAGCTCGGCGTGCTGCGCGCAATCGGCCGAGAAAAGCTTCAGGGCAGCCGAAAGCAAGCCTATCTGAAGCTGACGGAAGCGTCCGATCAAGTGCTGCGCGAAGCCGCGATCGGCCTACTCGCCGAACACAGCGAGCTCGCCGAATCGTATCGCGTGCTCGCCGATGCGCTCAGCGCCAAGGCGCTCGGCGTCGTGGCCAGCGCCGCGCGCGTGCTCGCGCGCTATCCCGAACGCGCCGCGAGCTCCACCGAAGGCGCCGAGGCTCACGCGGCGCCGAAACCCGATTCGAGCATCGCGCGCGCGCTCGGCACGGCGTATGCGGCCGCGCGCGAGCAGCACAACATCGAAGTGCAGAGCCTCTTGCTCGACGCGATTGGCGCACTACAAATCCTCAGCTCGAAATCCGACGTCACGCTCGCGTGCAGCAGCGACAATCCGACCTTGCGCGAACATGCCGAGAAGAGTTTGCGCTTGCTCGGCGAAGAGTCGCGCCAGTGCGACAAATTCGAACCGAGCAAAGACGCGAGCGTCGCCGATCCGCCGTGGCCGCGGAGCTTGCTCACGCTCGAAACCGACGCTGGCAATTTGACGCTCGAACTCGACGCGAGCTTCGCACCGAGCGCGGTCGCTCGCATCGTTGCGCTCGCGCAGGCCGGCTTTTACGACGGCATCGTCGTGCATCGCGTGGTACCCGGCTTCGTCGTGCAATTCGGCGACCCGACAGGCGACGGCTATGGCGGCGACGCTGAGCCGCCGCTGCGCTGCGAAACCTCACCGATTGCCTTCGGGCTCGGTTCGGTCGGCGTCGCGCTCGCCGGGCGAGACACCGGCTCGAGTCAGCTTTTCGTTACGCTCGGGCGCTACCCGCATTTGGACGGCGAATATGCCTTCATCGGCCGAGCCGGCCCGGGCTGGGACCAAGTCGCGGCAGGCGACCGCATCCTTCACGCGCGGGTCAGCGCGGCGCCGTAGCCCTGTGCCGCGCCAAAACCAAAGGTGCTAGAAGCGGCCCATGCTGCTCGCTGTCGACATCGGCAATACGAACGTGGTGTTCGGCCTGTATCGCGACCGCTCGCTCGAACAAACGTTCCGCGTCTCGACCGTGACCACGCGCACCGAAGACGAATACGGCGTGCTCTTGCAGCAACTCCTCACGCTGCGCAAAGTTCCGAGCGACGCGATCGACGCCGCGATCATCGCCAGCGTCGTCCCGCCGCTCACCGACGTGATGGTCGAAGCGATTCGCCATGCCTTCGCGCGCGAGCCGCTCGTCGTCGGCCCCGGGCTCAAAACCGGCATCCCCGTGCTCTACGAAAACCCGCGCGATGTCGGCGCCGATCGCATCGTGAACGCCGTCGCCGCGTACGATCGCTTGAAAACGGGCGCCATCGTCGTCGACTTCGGCACGGCCACGACGTTCGATTGCATCTCCCCGAAGGGTGAATATCTCGGTGGAGTGATCGTGCCGGGCGTAGAAGTGAGTTTGGATGGGTTGGTTGCGCGGGCCGCCAAATTGTCGCGCGTCGAGCTCGCGGCGCCGCCGCATGTCGTCGGGCGCAACACGACGCACGCGCTGCAATCCGGCGTCGTGTTCGGCTACGCCGCCCTGGTCGACGGCTTGGTCGAGCGGCTCGAACAAGAGCTCGGCTTCGCTTGCGAGATCTTGGCAACCGGCGGTTTGTCCTCGCTGATCGCCAAACACACGAAGCGCATTCAGCACGTCGATGTAAACCTCACGCTCGACGGGCTTTGTCTTTTGCACGAGCGCAACGCGAGCGCGAGCGAATCCGCCCAAGATTCGGGCCCGAACAAGCGGCGCGCGAGCCGAAACCGGTGAACCGGCGCAGCGTTCTTCGCGCGGCTTTTCTAGTCGCCGCTTGGCCTCTGTGCGGCTGCAGAGGAAGCACGGCGCGCAAGCCGAACGCTGCGCGTCGCGTCGTCTCTCTGTCGCCGGCGATCACCGAAACCATGTTCGCGATCGGTGCGGGCTCGGAGCTCGTCGGTGTGAGCGATTACTGCAACTATCCACAAGCCGCGAAGCAGCTGCCGCGCACCGGCACCGCGCTCACCCCGAACTACGAAGCCATCGTGCGCCTCGGCCCGACGCTGATCTTGTGCGAAGCCGCCGAAAGCGCGCCGCGGCGCGAACTCACCGCGCTCGGCGTCACCAAATTCATTCCATGGCTCTCGCTCGAAGACATCGTCGCGGGCACGCGCTTGCTCGGTGCGCTCAGCGGCGAAGCCGAAAACGCGGGCGCGCTCGCGACCAAGCTCTGGGACGGCCTCGCCGTCGCTGAGAACCCGAGCGGCCCGCGCGTGCTCGCCGTGCTCGGCGAAGGCGACGCCAAGCTGAGCGAAATTTATTTCATCAAACGAAACTCGATTCACGGCGCCGCACTGCGCGCGGCTGGCGCTCGCAATGCCGTCGCCACTGACATACCGGGCGTACCGCGGCTCTCGGTCGAAGAGTTGATTCGACTCGATCCCGAGGCCATCATCGTGCTCGTCGCGCCGAACGCGGCGGGCGATGCCGACATCTTGCGTGAATATCGCGCGCTCGCGCCGCTCACGGCCAACAAAAATAATCGCATCACAGTGCTCAAGTCCGACGAAGCCTTCGCGAACGGCCCGCGCATCCTCACGCTCGCCGAACACCTGAAGCAAAAACTCGCCGAGTTGTTTCCGGCCTCTGCCAAAAATCCATAATCGATGGCCGAGCTCGATTTCGTCGATCTGAGCGTCAAAGTCGGCGGGCGCACGCTGCTCGATTCGATCACGCTCCAAGTCGAGCGCGGCGATTTCGTGGCCTTGATCGGCGCAAATGGCGCGGGCAAAACCACGCTGCTCAAGCTCGCGCTGGCCTTGCGCGCGCCGAGCTCCGGTCGCGTCGAGCTGCGCGGCAGACCCATATTGGAGCTCGAGCCGCGCACGCGCGCTGCGGAGATCGCCTGGCTGCCACAGCACGTCCGCGCAGACGAACCGCTCAGCGCGCTCGACACCGTTGCCGCGGCGCGCTTTCGCTTTCACGAAACGCACGCAAAATCCCAGAGCGTGGCGCGGCAAGCACTCGACCGAGTCGGCGCGAGCGACTACGCCGCGCGCCGCGTGACCGAGCTCTCCGGCGGTGAACGCCAGCGCGTCGCTTTCGCGTGTCTGATTGCACAAGAAGCGAACACGCTCCTGTTCGACGAGCCCGCGAATCACCTCGACCCCGCCCAACAAGTCGAAGTCTACCGCTCGTTGTCCGAACTCTGGCACGAAGGGCGCACGATCTTGTGCGTCAATCACGACGTCAATTTGCTCGCGCACCTCGGCGAATCCGAGCGCGTCCGTGTCGTCGGCTTGAGCCGAGGTCGCATCGCGTTCGAAGCGCGCTTCGCGGACGAATCACTGCCCGCGCAGATGAGCGCGCTGTTCGGCATCGAGCTCACCGCGCTACAGCACGCAACAGCGCGCTACATCGTGGCGAGCCCGCGGAGTTCGACGTGAGCGCGCGCGCATTCGGTGTCGTCGCGCTCTGCTTGCTTTTATTTTTGGGCGCGATTTTTCTCGGACAAAATCTCAGTGGGGACGAAGGCGCCTTCATCATTTGGCAGCTACGCGTGCCGCGCGTATTGGTCGGCGCGCTCGTCGGTGCCACGCTCGCGCTGGTGGGCGCGGTGTTTCAAGCGTTGTTCCAGAACCCGCTCGCCACCTCCGACACCGTGGGCACCACCGCCGGCGCGACCGTCGGCGCGCTCGCCGCGCTCGCGTTCGACGGCACGCGCACCGTGCAGGGGCTGCCACTCGTCACCGCAAGCGCCTTCGTCGGCGCGCTCGGCGCAAGCTTCTTGGTCGCGAGCTTCGCTTCGTCGCGCCGCGCGCATTCGAGTGACGTACTGCTCGCCGGCATCGCCGTCACGCTAGCGACGAGCGCGTTCGCGTCCGGCATTCAATATGTCTCGGACAGTCGCGCCCTGTTCGCAGCGACGCAGTGGTCGCTCGGGCAATTGCCGCAAGTCGGCTATCGCGGCGTGCTCTTGCTGCTCCCGATCTGCGCGCTGTCTTGTGTGTGCTTGCTCCTGCTCACGCGGCACTTGCAAGCGTTTGCGCTCGGCGAAGAGCTCGCGCACAGCCAGGGCGTGAACGTGCCGCGCTTGCGCTTCTTCGCGCTCGGGCTCGGCTCGCTCGGAGTCGCCGCGTGCGTCGCGTGGTGCGGACCGATTGCGTTCGTTGGTTTGATCGTGCCGCATTTGGTGCGACTCGTGCTCGGCCCGAGCTATCGCGTGCTCTTACCGATGTCGCTCGTCGTGGGCGCCGCGTTTTTGGTCGGCTGCGACGCTTTCGCGCGGCTGATCGTGCCCGGACGAGAGCTGCCGGTCGGCATCGTGACCGCCGCGCTCGGAGCGCCGGCACTGGTCGCTCTCGTCGCGCGCACGAAGCGTTAACGTCGAGCGCTCACTTCTCGAAAACCTGCGCGCCCGCGAGACCCTGTCCGCCTGCCGCGCTCACGACCACGCGCACCGCGACCGGCAGCGGCAACGCCCACTTGTAGCAATTCGGCTTTTTGCCGAGCACCGCGGACGGCCCGGCGTCTTGGTCCGTGGCCAAGATCGGCGCCATGCCCGGCACGATAGTCACAGCCACGAACTGCACGTTCAGCTCCGAAATCGGCGGCATGCCGACCGCGACGGCGCTGTAGCACTTGTTCGGCTGCAGCATGATCTGCTCTTCCACGGTTTGCGCGCCGCCGATGTTGCCGGCAAACGCCGCACCGAGCGGCTTCGAGCCCGCGACGGTCGACGATGCAGCGAGCGCGGTGATCATCGGCTGCACCGCGGCTGCCATTGCCGGATCCGGCGGCACTGCGGACGCCACGGGCGGTGTGGTCGCGGTCGGCGCGGCCATCGGCGCTGCGCTCGCCGTAGGCAACGCGCTCGCGGCGCCGGGCATCCCCGCTTGATAACCGGGCGCAGCCGCGGGTTCGTCCTGCTTTTTGCAAGCAACCACGGCGAGCAGCGCGAGCGGCAGCGCAAACCGAAGAGTCTTGTGCGTCATGATGGAACTCCTAAAACCCAAAACCAAAGCCTTCGGCGCGAAGCTACTCTGCCCGCCCAGCTCGCTCAACAAGCGTTAACGTAAGCTCCATGCGATTCGCCCTGATCTCCGACGAGCACTTCGGCCCGACCGCATACTTCGAGGGCAAACTGCGCAAACTCACGGCTTGCGCTGGCGAGCTCAGCCGCGCGTTCGTCCGGCGCATGAACGACGAAATTCGGCCCGATTTGCTGATCAACTTGGGCGACGTGATCGAAGACGAGTCGCGCGAGAAAGATCTCGAACACTACGCTCAGTTCGTCGAAATCCTGTCCGAGCTCTCGTGTCCCGTCTTGCACGTCGCTGGTAATCACGACCAAGTCAACCTGAGCGACGACGATTTACGCAAACTCTGGCGCCACGAAGGCGAGCTCTTTTACAGCCGCGACATCGCCGGCGTGCACTTCAGCATCCTCCGCACGATCGAAATCAGCGACCGCGCGATTCACTTGCCCGCCGAGCAGATCGACTGGTTACGCGCCGATCTCGCCGCGACCGCACTGCCGTGCGTCGTCTCGATGCATCATCCCGCCAGCGAAATGCGGCTCGACGGCAATCGCTGGTTCGAAGATCGCCCATATGTTTGCCGCGTCGCCGAGCGGCGTGATTTCCAGCGCGTGGTCAGCGCGGCGCCGAACGTGGTCGCGGTCTTCAACGGCCACGTGCATTGGAATCATTTCGATCTCGTCGGCGGCGTGCCCTACATCACACTGCAAAGCCTGATCGAAAACCTCGACGACGACGCGCCCGGTCGCGCCGCAGCAGCGCACGCCGTGGTCGAGCTCGACGAACGGCGCCTAGTCGTGCATGTCGCCGGCGCCGAACCGGTTCGCTATCAGGTCGAACTGCGCCGTCGCGACTGAATGGTGCGCGCGGCTCAGCCGCGGCGTTTTTTCGCTTTTTTTGGCTGTTTTTTTGGGATTGCCTGGTCCGACGCGGGCGGCGCTGCGCTCGGCGCAGCCGGCGCTTCTGCGCCCGCGAACGCCGGCTGCAGCGCCGCATTCGAATCGCGCTCGGCGGAGAGTTCGCGCTTCTGCCACGCGAACGCGACCGCGAGCGCCGTCACGAGCGAGATCCACTGCGAGGTCGAAAGCGCCACGATGTTCGGCGCGCCGCCCGTAGGCGGTCGCAACACGACGTAAACCAAGAGCGGCACCACGAAGCCAACGCCCGTCGCAACCCGACGCGCCACGCCAAAAGCGATGCTGCGCGCGGGACCATAAGCAAACGCAGCAGCGAACAACAGCAGCACGAGCGGGATCCCAACGTGCTCGCGAAAGCGCGGTCCGAACACACCGCGCTCGCTGTCGTCGCGCACGATTTCGAGCAAAAAGCGCAGGTAGCCGTAGCCGAACGTGAACGCGAAGAACACTTCGCCGCGAAAGCGCCGCCGTTGGTAGAGCCACAAAGTCAGCGCCAACAAAATGCCGCCCGCGAGCGATTCGTAAAGCTGCGTCGGATGCACCGGCAACGATGCCTGCGATGTGACCGACAAGCCGCGTTCGTTCACGTGTTGCATCCACGCGGGCGAGCCTTCGCCGTCGAGCAAGTTATCGGGCCAGCGTGGGAACGTGCCGAGTCGCTTCAGCCAGGCCGGGGCGCTGTCCGCGAGCGGCTTACCGAAATCGCAACCAAACAAATAACAACCGATGCGCGTGAACAGCAGTCCCGACGCGAGGCTCGGCACCGCGACATCCGCCCACGGCGCTAGCGCGATGCCGCGCCGATGCAAAAACCAAGACGAACCCGCAAACCCGCCGAGGAATCCGCCATACGCGACGAGCCCGCCGCGCCGCACGGCCAGCGCGTCGAATAGGCCGTGAAACTCGTGCAGGTTCGTCAGCACGTACAGCGCGCGGGCGCCGATCAATGCCGCGATCGCGGTCACGAAATAGCAGTTGGCGCACAGCTCGCGCGGCAAGCCTTCGCGCGCGCCGAGCTCGAGCGTCAAAAACCAACCAATCACGATCGAGCTGCAGAGCATCGCGCCGTAGCTGTAGATCGGCAGTGACTCGAGCGTGAGGCGTTGCCCTTTGAACCAAAATCCACCGACCAATCCAGCGCAAACAGCGAGTACGCCAATCACGAGCAAGTCGAGCGCGCCCTTCTGCCGGCCGAACACAGCGAGCGCCGCACCGAACAGCGCGATGACGAACAGCGCGGGCCCGAGCGGGATGCTCCACGTCGGAAGCGGAATTTCGAAAAGGACCGGATGCATGGCTCGCCCAGACGCTAGTCGGACTTTTGCGTGGTAGCATGCGGAGCGGTGTCACTCCGGCTGCTCGGGCTTTCATTGTTGTTTTTGGCGGCGTGCGTGCCCGATGACCGACCCGGCCATGCCGCTGCCAAGCCGTCCGCGGCTGCGAGCGCAAAACCAAACCAATTCAGCGAACACCGGCGGCCGAGTGTGCTCGCTTCGATCGAAGGCGGCGCCGCGCGAAACGTCAGCTTCGGTCCCGTGATCGAAGCGCCGTTCTCCGACAATTTCGAGCGCCCAACCCTGGGCGCCGATTGGAACGTCACCGGCGGCTCCTGGGCGATTCGCGAGGGACGCCTGTGCGTGAGCGGCGCACACAACCACCCCGCGTGGCTCTTGCGCCGTTTGCCGGTCAACGCGCGGATCGAATTCGAAGCCACCAGCGCTTCGCCCGAGGGTGACTTGAAAGCCGAAGTTTGGGGCGACGGCGTGAGCGCGGCGACGGGAAACTCGTATACCAACGCCACGAGTTACATCATCATCTTCGGCGGTTGGAAAAACACCTTCCACGTGCTCGCGCGCTTGGACGAGCACGCGCCGGATCGCACCGAGCTCCGCGTGGAACCAGGCGAAACCGACCCGCGCGCCCAGCCAGTGCTACCGGATCGCGCATATCGTTTCAAAATAGAGCGAAGTGATGGCAAAACCGTCCGTTACTTCGTGGACGACATCGAAATCCTGAGCCTCAAAGATCCGAACCCGCTAGTCGGCGAAGGGCACGAGCACCTCGGCTTCAACGACTGGCAAGTGCCGGTCTGTTTCGACAATCTTTTGATCACCCCACTCAAGAGTTAGCCCGCTTGGAGAACGCTGAGCTCGACGTCGCGCTGGAGGAGCTCGAGACTCGCCTCGAGCGCTTGCGCGCGTTGTACGAGCAATACTTCATGGGCATCGAGCGGATCGAGCCGCAGATCCCGCGCAAAGACGTCGATCGGCGAATTTATGTGCTCCGGCGCGAGAAGATTCGCAACACCGCCAAGCGCTTCAAGCTGCAGACGATCATCTCGCGTTACAACACGTTCCAACAATATTGGCAGCGCATCTGCCGCGAGATCGAGAACGGCACCTACAAGCGGCACGTGATCCGCGCCGAGCGCATCGCGCCGGGCGGGCTCTTGACGATCGCCGCACGCAGGCGGCTCGGACGGCGCGCGACCGAGGAAGCGAGCGATTCCGCGCCGCCGCCCGCGCCGAGCAGCGCGCCGCCCGCCGCTTCGAGCACGCCGCCGCGCGCATCGAGTCAGCCGCCGAGCGTGCCGCGACCGGCGCCAGTGGCGGCTGCACCGTCGCCGAAGCTTGCGCCCCCGCCGAAGCCTGGAGCGCGTCCGGCAAAACCAGCGCAGCCGCCGGCTACACCCGCGCCCGCCGCGGCGAAGCCGTTCGAAAGTCTCGACCTCGACATGGATTTTATGGGGGATTGGGATCCGAGCTCGCCGAAGGGCGGGAAATTGCCGCCCGCGAAGCCTTTCGGCGAAGCGCTCGCCAAGCCGCTCGGCGGCGCGACAGCGCCGCTCAAGCCTGCCGCCGAGCGCGGCGTGCCTGCGCCGCAAAATGCGGCACCCGCGCCGTCCGCGCCCAAGCCCCCCAATCCCAATCCCTCGATCGAAGCCGCCAAACCCGCTCAATCGAGCGAACTCGTGAAGCCTGCGGCCGCGAGCGCGGGCGTTGCGCCAGCCGCGAAGCTCGGCGCGGCGCCGATCGCGCGACCAAAGCCAGCCGCGCCCATGCAAAAACCGCCAGCGCCCGTGTCGATCAGCGACGACCGAGTGCGCGAGCTGCACGCGCGCCTGGTCGAGGCGAAGCGGCAAACTCAAGACGCCGCGGCGGTCAGCGTCGAGGGTTTGGCGAAGTCGCTCAAAGCCACCGAGGCGAAACTGCGCGAACAGCACAAAAACCGCAAGATCGACTTCGACGTCGTGATCAAGGACGGCAAAGCCGTGCTCAAACCGATCGTGCGCTGAGCGGGCTTCGCGCCAGCGCGGATCAGTTGACGGGACTGCTGCGGTCGCTCTGGCGTTGCACCGAGGAGCGCGGGCCCTCGATGAACACCTCGGTCTCGCAGAAAACGATGGTGCAGGCGCTGTTTCCGGCTTCGCGCATGCGCGCGCACAGCTCGGAAAGCTCCACGTCCGAGTCGACTACGTCTCCTTCCACCGGTTGGCGGGTGGTTTGATCGTAGCGACAGTTATCGATTGCTACCCAGCGGCCCTTGTATTCGTCCGAGCGGCAGAACTCGGGCCAGGTCATCCGTGTCGACATGCTTGGGGGTCTTACTTTCGCTGAGTACTTCCCTTGCGGGAGAACTCCCCTCTGCTTCGAACTTGGCGCGTCGCCAAACGTCATCGCGACGCCCCGGCATCTAAATACAGCTTCACCGAGCCGTCAAGCTCACGGCAGAACGACTGTGGCAAGCGAGATACACTCCGCTGAAACCCAATGAATATCTGCAGAAATATTAGCGGCAGCTAGATCCAGCCAAGCTGGAACCAAGTTTGCTGCTAGCCGCTCCGATGCCTTGAGCGGCCGCGATGATCGCCTTCGCCTGAGCGCAGTTGCCATTCAAAGCGGCGGATCGGACTGCCGCTGGAGCGTTGTTCCTCACGGCTTGAGTGCACTGGGTCTTCTTCGGCGCATCGCTGCAACGCGAGAAATTCGCCGCTGCACCGGAAATATTACCGGTCCGGGCGTCCTCGATGCATGCCTCGCAGGCCTGGGCCGGGTTCATCGGGGCCGGAGCGGGCTTTGCCGTGGGATTGGTCGCGGCTTTGGTTGGCTCGACGACATGTTCCGTCCCAGCGGTCGCGTTGGCTTTCGCGTCCGTCGCAGCTGGCGCGGCGATCGGTGCGAGGTTCGCGACAGAGCCGGCGCCAATGGCGCCGCTGCCCGTGGCGGTCGAGGCCGAGTCGAGCGGGATCGGCGCGACATCGTCTTTCTTCGAGCTCATCGAGTTCGCGGCCAATACGGCGATCGCGATCAGCAAAATGCCGCCAACGGCGCCAAGCCCGATCACGAGCCCCTTGCCGCCGCCGTCTTTCGCGCGGCCGCCTCCCATCGGCGCCGGCGGTACTGCCGCAACCGGTTGCATCATTGGGGCGGCCATCGGCGGCGCGGGCACTCCGCCCATGAAATTCGGAACTTGCGGCATGGCTGCGGTACCGCTCGAGCCGCCTGGGTTGCTGTCGTGGTGCGACTCGACCGTCATCCGCCCACCGTCCGAAAGTTCACCGAAGAACTCGCGCGCCGTCGGTTGACGATCTTCTTTGTTTTTGGCGAGCGCGCGCAAGATCGCTCTGCGCATCCCTTCGGGGATGTTCTTTGCGGGCGCCGAAACCTCGAACGGAATCGGCTGCGCGGTCATGTGCTGCGTCGCCCACTGCCAGGGCGTGTCCGCGTCGAAAGGCAAACGGCCGGCAAGCATCTCGTAGGCCATCACGCCGAGCGAGTAGATGTCGCTGCGCGAATCGAGAGCCTTACCGGTGAATTGTTCGGGACTCATATACGGCGGAGTGCCCAGCACCATGCCCTGCTGCGTGAGCTTTTGTTCCTTCTGCGCGTCCGCCGACTCCGTGCGCGCGGCGATCCCGAAGTCGAGCACTTTGACGAAATCGGTTTCACCGGCGCGGTCGGTGAGCACGATGTTCTCGGGCTTCAGATCGCGGTGGATGATGCCCTGCATGTGCGCTTCGTCGAGCGCGCCGCAAACTTGGCGCATGATTTTGGTGACGCGCTCGGGCGCCAAAGCGCCGTGCTGGATCATGTCGGCGAGCGAATGCCCCGCGACGAATTCCATCGCGATGTAAAGAGTGCCGTCAGCGGTCGAGCCGAAGTCGTAAAACTTGATCGTGTTCGGGTGCTCGAGCTGGGCGACCGTGCCGCATTCGCGGTGAAAACGCGCGAGCACCGAGGGATCCTTCGACAAGTGCGCGTGCAAGGTTTTGATCGCGACTTTGCGCACGGTCGAGCCCATTTGCTGCTCGCCGACGTACACGATGCCCATGCCGCCTTCGCCGAGCACGCCAGTCACGCGGTAGCGCCCGCCGATCAGCTGGCCGATCATTGGATCAGCCGAGTTCGGGCTCACCGTCGGCATCAGCGCACCGCAGTTGGCGCAGAAGCGGGCGCCATCGATGTTCTCGTGCTGACAAGCTTCACACTTCATCGGAATGACAGGGCTATCCGAAGTCGAGCGCGAACGCCAGCCGCGCGAGGCGTCACGCGAGACGGCCGCTAGGGTTTTGGCAAACTGATCGACGCTGCGCTCGCAGCCGATGGCGCGCCCGCGTCACTCGGCTCTTGGCCCGGAGGCCAGGGAAATTCCTCTGTTTTCCCAGTCGCTCGGTCTACCAGCGCGAGCCGCGTGGCGCGCGGGCTCGCGGGCACGAGCACGCTGATGCGCGCAATCGCATGTGGCCCGAGGCTGGGCGGGTCGTGCAGAGGCCGGCGCGTGACACCCGGTGCTTCCTCTGCCGCGATCAGTGGAAAATCGAAGCGCACGCGATCGATCAGCTCGTGCCCAATCCAGAGTTCGAGCGCGAAGCGACCCATTCGACGCGCGCTGGTGATCGGCTTCGGCAGCGTGCGCTTTTCGACGTGCTCCACGCTCACTTCACCAGCTTGATAGAGAAGCGCATATTGCCATTGCTCGCGCAGTGACAACGGCTCTGGGTCTGGCGCCGAGCCGACGAGCGGCGGCGCCGCAGGCTCGATTGCGGGCACTGCCGATGGCGGAGCTCCGGCGTCTTCGGGCAAATCTTCGCCTTCGCCCGTGCCCTCCGCGATGTGGTGCGGCACGACGTACGCGACATGCCCCGGATCCACGGTCGCGTAACGGCCGCTCGTGCATGCCGCGAGGCAGACGCAAACCGCAACGACGGAGACCAAGCGTGAGGAGCAAGCCGTCTTCACGCTCGCGCTATACCACCGAACTCGCTGTTCGCAGCGTCGCCCGCGATCTCACGCGCCGAGCACTAGCTCCGAAGCGGCGCGAAATGCCTCGTGATCGCCAGAAAAATCGCGCCACGCTTCGAGCAACGCTTGCGGCACGGGCGCTTCGATCCGGCGCGGCTCGTCGAGCGGCAGCTCGACCCAAGCGGCATGCAGCGCGATCCGCGCCAACTCGCGGACGCTGCCCGTGATCGAGGTAAGCCGCGCAACGCCGCCGTACGCGCGATCACCGAGCAGCGGCAAGCCGTGCGCGGAAGCGTGCACGCGCAGCTGGTGAGTGCGTCCAGTTTTTGGCGCGAGCGCGAGCAAGTGCAATTGTTTGGGGTTGGCGCGCGCGAAGGACGGCGTGCTCAGAACCCACGCGAAGTCGGTCTGCGCCGCGTCGGGATTGCGCCCGCCGACCTGGCGCAAGTTTCCCGACCCGCGCCCGATGCATTCACTCCACGTTCCCGAGCGCTCCGTGATTTCGCCGCTCGCGATCGCGAGATAGCGGCGGCGAAATCGGCCGCGCGCGCGCCAGTCGCCGACCAGTCGCCTGGCATCGCTCGTGAGTCCGAGCGTGACGACTCCGCTCACGGCCGTGTCGAGTCGAGACAGAGCGTGAACTCGCTCGAGCGACACGCCGAGTTGCGCCGCAACGCGATGCACCAGGGTGTCCGTGTGCCGCGCGTCCGGCTCGGTCTGCAAACCCGCAGGTTTGTCGACGAAGACAAGCCCGCGGTATTCACCGAGCACTTCGAGCGCGTTCGCTCGGCTGGGCTCGGTCGAGCTCATCCCGGAACGGACTTCAACGGCTCAACGCAAATCCGTCGCGGGTGACGCGCCGGTCGTGCGCTGCACGAGCTCGATCAACACCGGATCGGTCGCGAGCTGTTCACGCAACGACTGCTTCACGAAGTCGAGCTGTTCGGGGTTGAGCTTGCCCACCAGGTGATTCGTGGCCTCGTTGACTCGGCCGTCCAAATATTGGTCGAGCGACAGCTCGCCGCGCTGCAAGCTCGACAGCGCGGCGCTGACGCGTTCGCTCGGTGAAGCCGGCGCGCTGCGATCGACCGCGAACGGTTCGGTCGCGCGCGGCGCTTCGCCGACTTGCACATTGCCGACGCTTCCGATCGAAGCGCCCGGGGGTTTTCCGATGCCGTCGATTCCCATGGGCGAGCCTCCAGATTTCTTATCATACCTCGGGACAGCGCCGCGCGACCGAAGCTAGCGAATGTTGCCGATCGCGTTCTTCATCGTGTCGTGACGCGCTTTGAGTACGTTCGATACCGCGGAATAGCTCCGACTTTCTTGGCTCATCTGCTCCTGCAGCTGGAGGTAATACATGTTCTGATCGGCGTCCTGGCTCATCATTTGCTCCATCGTGGGATCAGCGCCGGAGCTGGTCGAGGTGCCGGAGATTCCGCTCGTGCCAAGGCCGAGCGACGGCGCAGCGGTGCCGGTCGGGCCGGTCGCGCTGACGGCAGGAGCCGTCGCAACTCCGCCGACGCCTGCGCCCGGGCGCATGGCTGCGGCGAGGATCGAACCGCCGGGCAAGTGGTTCATCGCCGCTTCAGCACCGTTCGCGATCGCGATCGAGCTCGCATTCATCACCTGTTGAAATGGGCGCGCCGGCGCCGGCGTGACGCGTGCGGCCGTCGTCAGCGCGAGGACGTTGGGCGCAGGGCCGCCGACACCAATCCGAGTGGTCATCGATTTTCTCCTTCTTGTTTGCGGGCCGCATTTGGCCTGCGCTCACTCGTCGGCCGCCGCGTGGCGCGAGTTGCTCGAAAAAAGCTGACCGAAGAAAAGGCTTAGAAACGCCCGTCTAGCCCGACGCCGAAGCCGTTCGCGCCGACGGCGCGTGGCGTGACGCGCACGCCGGTTTCGAGATCGGAGCGCACGAGCTCGTCTCGACCGCTGCCCAGGCCGGCCAAGAAGAGCACGGTACCGGTCGCTTGAACGACGGCATCGGCCGACAAGATCGCGATGGTTTGGACTTCGCTGAACGCGTTCGACACGCAGTCATTGGCCTTGAGCGGATCGTTGTCGCAATGAAACGAGCGCGCGCCGATCGCAGCCCACGGACCGATCACGGGCACTGCCGTCCAGCCCGACCCATCTTTGAAATGATCCCCGACGCCGACGGCGATCGCCGCGCCGTACGAGATGATCAAGGTCACCAAACCCCCAGTGACCAAACCGCTCGCCGGGCGATGTTCCACGCGATAGCCCGGCGGAATCGCGAGCCCATCGCGATACGGCAGGAGCGCAGGATACAGGTTCAGGTTGGCGTTCGGCGCGGGCAGCGCGGACGGCGCGGGAGCACTTGGCAAAACCGGATAGCGACTGTCCGTCGTGGAATCGGTTGGCGGCGCGCTTGCAGGCACTGGCGCGACGGGCACTGGCGCGACGGGCGCGGGCGCAATCGACGCGGGCGGCGACGTGCTCGGCGGCGCGGGAAAACTCGCGGTCGATTGGGCATGGGCAAGCGCTGACCACGAACAGACGAACGCCGCACACGCACCCCAAACCCCGAAACGAGCTCCAACCATCCTCACAAGAGCTAGCAGGAGTGAGCCCAGCGAGCCAGTCGAAGCGCGAGTGAGCTCGAACGCGACTCGATCAGATTCCGAACCAGTCGCTCGGCGCGACGGTGTTCGTGCCGACGCGGATCTCGAAATACAAGCGCGCCGCGCCGTCGTCGCTGTCACCAACCGTACCGATGCGCGCGCCGAACGGCAGGTCGTCACCAACTTTTACTTCGATTGTCCCAAGGTTCGCGCTGACCGTGTAGTAACCGCCGCCGTGATCGAGGATCACCGTGCGACCGTATGCTGCATAAGAATCGGCGAACGCGACACGACCCGCGTGCACGGCGCGCACTACCGAACCGCGCGGCGCGAACATCTCGAGACCTGGGCCTTCCGAACCGGGTCGGCGCGCGCTTCGGATTTCGCTGCGACCCGTGAGCGGAAATGGCAAACGCCCCTTCAAACTGCCGAAGCCATCGCCCGGCGCGGCGGAATCGCCTGGTCCGACTCCGGCGCCGTAAACTGCGGTGTGCGCCGAACCGACGCTGCTCGAAAACGCCCGCGCGAACGCGTCCGCGCGATCCTGTTCCGACAAGAGCGCGCCTTGTGCGCTGGCCATCGCTTGCACTTCGGCTTCGAGCGACGAGCGACGCGATTCGAGCTCGCTCAGTTCGCGCGCGAGCGTGATGCGACGCTTGCTGAGCTCGCGTTCGAGTGATTCGTCGCGACCGATCGCGCGGCGTAAGCGCTCGATCCGCACCGCGTGCTCGACGAATGCATCGAACCCGCCACCGACCGGCAAAAGTCCTGCTTTGGCCAAACGCACATAGACGCGACCGCGCGTGACGATCCGCGCGTGCGCGTCGTCCGCGTCTTTGCTCAGGCGTTCGAGCTCGGCTTTGTCGGTTCGAGTTTGGCGAGTCAGCTCGTTCAAGTGGCGCTCGGCGTTAGCGCCGAGATCGCGCTGTGCGGGATCTTGGGTTTGGGTTGCCTGGTGCGCGGTCTCCGGCGCGTCGTTCGGATCGTTCGGCGCGAACGCGCCGGCGCTCGCCGCGATGAGCAGCAAACCCAAAAACGAACCGAGCCGCGCTTTCATACGCTGAGCAACCTGCGCACACTGAGCAGCGCCGCCAGCGCACCGAGCACTCCGCCCGAAAGCACCAAACCCAGAGCCACCGACCACGGCAAGAACGACGGCGTCATGCCGATCAGCGTGGAGAGACTCGCATCGAAGTGGCTTTGCACGATCGCGAACAGGCTGCCGAGCAACACGAGCGCGCAGAGCGCGCCGAGCGCGCCTTGCACGGCGCCTTCCACGATGTACGGCCGGCGCACGTAGTCGTCGGTCGCGCCGACCAGCTTGAGCACTTCGACTTCGATCCGGCGGCGCTGCAGCGCGAGACGAATCGTCGAAGAAACGACGCTGATCACCGCGGCGAGCACGACCAGCGCGAGCAAACCCGAAGCCGTCACGCCGCCGGCCAAGAGCGCCGCCAAGCGATCGCTCCACGCGGCATAGGTTTCGACGCGCTCGACCGCGGGCAGCGCGCCGAGCTGCGACGCGAGTTGCTCCAAGCGGTTGCCCGCGACTTCGCTTTCGACGTGCACTTCGAGCGAAGCGGGGAAGGCTTCGACGGGCAAGGAGTCGATCACGGGGTCGTCGTTTTGACCGGTGAGATCGTGGCGCGCGTCTTCGCTCGAAACGTATTTGACGTCGGTCACGCCGGCGCTGCCGCGGAGCGCGCGTTCGATCGTCGCGACTTGCTCGCGCTCGGCGCCCTTCTTCAAATAAACCGACGCTCGACCGGTGCTGGCCCAGCGATCGCGCACGTGACTCACGTTGACAACGACGAGCAACGCCGAGGCCAAGCAAACGAACGCTACCGCCACGGAAAACACGCTGAGCGAGTGCATCCGCCAATCATTTTTGGTGCCGCGCCAAGCTCGTTCGATGGGGGTCATGGCTTCCTCGCGAAAGATCCGATCACGCGACGCGCAGGCCGGCGAGTTCGCCGGCTTCGTCGAGGCCGTGCGGCACGTCGGTGGCTTTGCCTTCGTCGAGCACGACCACGCGGCGCGGGCGCACGTCGAGCAGCGAGCGATCGTGCGTCGCGAACAAGACGGTCACGCCGGTTTCGTTGATGTCCTCGAGCAAACCCAAAATGTCGACCGCCAGCTGCGGATCGAGGTTGCCCGTCGGTTCGTCTGCCAAGAGCAGCGCGGGTTCACCGACGATCGCGCGGGCGATCGCCACGCGCTGTTGCTCGCCACCGGAGAGCACGCCCGCCGAGTCCGAACCGCGTCCGGCCAAGCCGACGCGCTCGAGCACTTCGCCGACGCGCGTCTTGATCACGCGCTGCGGTAGGCCGAGCACTTCGAGCGGTAGCGCGACGTTGTCGAGCACGCTCCAATTTTTTACGAGCTTGAAGTCCTGAAATACGATGCCGATGTTGCGGCGCAAAAACGGGATCGAGC
Organism: Polyangiaceae bacterium; assembly: GCA_036268695.1. Taxonomy (GTDB): domain Bacteria; phylum Myxococcota_A; class Polyangia; order Polyangiales; family Polyangiaceae; genus PMG-095. The sequence goes on from DATATR010000322.1 coordinate 43,359, forward strand.
CTTCGGTGAGCCGGCCGATCTCGCGGCCCAAAAACAAAATGCGGCCAGCATCGACGTTCTCGGCGGCGTAGAGCAGGCGCAAGAGCGTGCTTTTGCCGGCGCCCGACGGACCGGTGATGAACACGAATTCGCCGCGCGCAATTTCGAGCTCGAGCCCGCGCAGCACGGGTGAGTCCGCGCGATACGCCTTGTGCACGCCTTCGAACACGAGCACCGGCCGGTGCGACGCGACGGGATCGAAGCGGCTCCCCTCGCGCAATGCCGAGCCGAAGGCGCGACTTTTTCCGCCGAATTCCATCGGCACGTTGGTTAACAGGGAGCTTGGTCCCGGACCAACTTTTCGGCAGAGTGCCAGAACCTTGAAGATCGGCTACTTCGGGCTGCCGCTCGGCGCTTACTTATTGAATCGCGACGGCCACGAGCTCGATCCCTGCGTGCTTTCGCCAATCGAGGCGCCCGGGCGGCGCCGGGTGACAGCGCGCATCGCCGCCGAACGACTGATCGATGCGCGCGGCGCGCCGGCCAAGGCAACCAACCCAAAAATAAAATCCGCCCTCGAGCGCGCTCGGCCGGAGCTGATCGTGAGTTGGTTTTGGACTCGACTTTTGCCGAGCGAATGGCTCGAAGCGGCGCGCTTCGGCGGCATCGGCGTGCACCCGTCGCTCTTGCCGCGTCACCGCGGTCCGAATCCCTATTTTTGGACGATCGACTCGGGCGACCGCGAAGCCGGCGTGACGCTGCACGCGCTGGCGCCAGAGTACGACACCGGCGCCATCCTGCTCGCGCGCTCGATCCCGGTCGGCGAACGAAACTCTTGGCAGCTCGCGCGCGCGCTCGACCGGCCGTCGCTCGCGCTGCTTCGAGAGGGAGTGCGCCGTTTCGCCGAGGGCGAAGCGCCGGCGGAAACAATCCAACGCGAAGCCGATGCGACGTGGGCTCCCGAACCGACCGGCCGGGAGCTCGCGGTCGATTGGACGTGGACGAACGCGCGCATTTTGCGGCGAATTCGCGCGCTCTCACCGGTGCCCGGGCTCGCCGTCGAGGTGCGCGGAGTGCGCTTCTTCGTCACGCGCGCTCGGGTCGCGTCGGAGTTCGTCGCGGCGCTCGAGCCGGGTGAAGCGGCGGTGATCGGCGCGGCGGAAACACTCGTCATCCGAACAGCAGACGGCGCCATCGCGGTCGAACGCGCAACGCTCGGCTCGGACGGCACGAGTGACGACGAAGCCACACTCGAGCTCGGCGAGCGCGCGCTGGCCGCTGCGATCGAGCTCGCCGAGCGCGCTCCTTAATATCGAAGTATCGAGCACTTGGAATCGCGACCTCGGATGATAGACTCGCCTACTCTTGGAGGAGTTTGGATGTCCGACCCGGTGAGTGCGGCGCGTGCCGCACGTGAAAATCTTGCTCGCGGCCTTGGTGCCTTGCAAAGCCCTGGCGTTCCGCCGCAGCTCATGTCCGTCGCTGAGCCGATCGCACACGCGATGAGTGCGCTGCACCGCATCGAAGCGAGTCACGGCGCCGCGGTCGGCGAAGCCGGGCCCGCCGCGCTGAACGCCGCACGCCAAGCGCTGGCGACATTGCAAGTCAGCGCGGGTCAACATCCCGCGGTCGATCAAGCGCTCGAAGCGATCGCCGGATCGCTCAGTTTGATTCACGGCCTTGCGCAAGCTGCACCCGCACCCGCGGTATCGCCGTACGCGGGCACAATGGTCGCGCCGAGCGCGCAAGCCGCGCCGCCACCCGCGCCGCAAATGTGGCAACCGCAACCGGGCCCCGCCTATCAGCGCCCAGCGCCGCCGCCCTATCCGCAGCCCGC
>DATATR010000323.1:0-11071 GCA_036268695.1 Polyangiaceae bacterium
CGGGCACGGTCTCGACCTGCGAAAAAGATTTGAAGCGCATCGGCACGGATTACCTCGATTGCTATTTGATCCATTGGCCCGGCTCGCACCCGCTCGCGGACAGCATCGAAGGTTTGGAAGAGCTACGTGAAGCCGGCAAAATTCGCAGCTGGGGAGTGAGCAATTTCGACGAGCAGCTGCTGGCGAAAGTGCTCGAGATCGCCGGTCCAGGCCGACTTGCCTGCAATCAGGTGCTCTATCACTTGCAACAACGCGGCATCGAGCATCAGGTTTTGCCCTGGTGCGAAGCGCAGGGCGTGGCCGTCGTGGGTTACACGCCGTTCGGCGAAGGCAGATTTCCGCCGAGCGGCGCGGGCGGGCAGCTTTTGAATCAGATCGCCCAAGCGCACGCTAAGACGGCGCGACAAGTCGCGCTCGCGTTTTTGACCCGCAAAAATAGCCTGTTCGCGATTCCGAAGTCGTCGAACGCGGCGCACGTGCGAGAGAACGCGGGAGCGGCCGACTTCGAGCTCGACGCGAGCGAAATCGATGCCATCGAGCAAGCGTTTCCGCGCGGACCGCGTCGTCGCGGTGTAGCCATGTTGTAGCGCGCGCAAGCCGCGCCGCGTCCACCACTATGCCGCAGCGCGACTCAAATCTTGCCCCAAATCAAAGCCAGCCCGAGCAGCACGAACACCACCGCGGCGACTCGTTGTGTATGGCGCGGGTGAATCAGCGCGCTCAAGCGATTGCCGACGAACACGGCCAACGCCGCGACCAAACACAAAGCGACGGACGCCGCTAAAAATACCGTCAACGGCGCGCGATAGTTGGCCGCGAGCGCCGCGGTGCCGAGCTGCGTGAGATCACCCCACTCGGCGATGAACACGACCAAGAACGATTTGCCGAACGCCGAACGAAATCCGGCAGCGCCCGTTTCGACTGCTTTGGTTTCCTCTTCTTCTTCGCGCCGCCACATGAAGATCGCGGACACTAAAAATAAAATCCCCGCGCCGATGTGCACCGGTCGCGCGGGCAAGAGCGAGAGCAAGCCGCCCGCGGCAACGGCCACGACGCTCTGCACGACGAGCGCCAGCGCCGTCCCGAGAAACACCGGCATGGCGCGATGGCGCGTCGCGAGCACGAGCGCGGCGACCGCGGTTTTGTCCGGCAACTCCGCCAAGAAAATCGTACCGAAGACGGTGGCGAAGATCCGCGGATCGATCATTGTGCCTCGTAAACCCGGGTCGAAGCTCGGGCAACAGCGAACGCCCGCCCGCGAATTACTGGCGCACAGCGGCCGGTTTGCCGGTCGCTAGCTGCTCGGCGGGCACGCCTTGACGCGGCAACACCGGGTCGATCCAAGCCGGATTGCCCCGGTGCGGGTCGCGCTCGCTGCCGAGCCGGAACACGCGCGCGATCCGTTCGTTCATCGGTTGAAGCGCGCTGCCGCGGTAGCATTTGAGATCTTTGTTGCGTGTATCTCCGAACACGCCACCGCCGTGCGAGCCGAGCTGATGACTCCACACGTCCGTGAGCAGCACGACGCGCCCCTTCGAGTCGAGCAAATCCGCGCGCGAGAGCAAGACTTGCCGGTGACTCGCGTCGTCGGCCACGCCGCGCAGTACGGCGAGCGAGCCGTCGTCCCGCACTTCGTATTCGACCATCGCGCCTTCGACGTCGCCCGGGCCGTAAAGCGCGTCCTTCAATCCGGGGAACACGTAGAGGAAGTGGCTGTACACTGCGTCCATCGCCAGCGCAGGCAGCGCGGTATAGGAGAAGAAATTCTGACCCCAAGGTCGCTCCTCCGACCAATATACGAAGTAGCCGACTTCGAGTTTTCGCCCCACCTGCTCGCTGCGATAGAGCACGGTGTCCCCGAGCGCGCCGGCCGACCACGAGCGCGCACCTACGCACACCGGCTGCGCGACGATGCCCGCGCTTTCCGGCGCGTTTTCCGCCATTCCAGGCGTGGGCCAGCGCGCGTCTCGAGGCGTGACCGAGCAGCCTCCGAGGCACAACAGAGTGATGCAGTGCGCAACGCGATTCGTGGACAGCAAGTGAATTTCTTAAAGTAGCTCATTATCGCCACGCTCGTCCCGAAACTTTTGTTTATGACTCGCGTTTAGTGCGCGGCGAGCTTGCGCACACATACATGCGCGTACGTGAGCGCGGCGAGCAACGTAGAACGCGCACCACGCAGGCACATGGCCGTCATCAACGCCCGCGCGTTTTCACTTTCGCAAAAAGATTCCTCGTGCCGAGCGCGCGCAGATTGTTTGGCAAATCTCCGCGCGCGCTGGCTCTAACTCAACGAACGACGCGACTCGCGCTCGTTCCCGGAGCCAGCATGCGCGTTCATTCCTCGATCCGCGAACCGTCGACGTGGCGCTACTTGGGCGGCACCGCGGCATTCATGATTTTGCTTTCGACCGTGCCAGCTCGCGCAGCGACCATCGATTGGGCTGGGCGCACTTGGAAGGTCACTTCGGGCGGCATGGCCGGCGTCGCGCAGGGCAGCCCGAACAACGTCTCGGTCGACGAGAGTGGCTACTTGCATTTGAAAATCAGCAATACCGGCGGCACTTGGACCGCCGCGGAGATCTTCAGCAGCGACAAGCTCGGCTTCGGCACCTATCAGTGGCAAGTCGACGGCCCGATCGACCACTTCGATCAGAACGTCGTGCTCGGCTTGTTTCCGTACGGGCCGGCCGCGGGCATCGGAACGGACGGCACCAACGAGATCGACATCGAATACGCCTTCTGGGGCCACCCGACGGGCACGAACGGCGATTGGACCGATTATCCCAATTCGGGCACGACTATCGGCGAAAAGAGCTACAAATTCTCGCTCAGCGGCGGCACCTTCTCGACCTCGCGCTTCATCTGGAGCTCGAGCAGCATTCAGAATTTTCTGATCAGTGGCTTCGAGCCCGTGACGAGCACGAACAATTTGCTGAACTCGTGGACTTACGCGCCCACGGCTCCCCAAACCAACATCCCGCAACAAGCCATGCCGCTCGGCATGAACTTGTGGTGCTTCGGCGCGCCGCCGTCAGACGGCAAAGACGTCGAAGTCGTGATTCGCGATTTCGAATTCATCGCCGAAGGCACGAACCCACCCGGAACCGGCGGCAGCGGCGGCGGCGGGACGAGCGCGGGCAGCGCAGGCACGAACAGCGGCGGAACCAGCGCGGCCGGCGCAGCGGGATCGAGCACTGGAGGCACGAGCGCGGGCGGCGCGTCCGCCGGCGCGGGCGCAGCAAATGCGGGCGCGAGTAACACGGCCGGCGGCAACGCAGCGGCGGGTTCGAGCAGCACGAGCGACGGCGCAGGCGGCGGCGTGAACGCGAGCGGTTCGAGCAATTTGGGTTTGGGTGGGGCAAGCGGAACGACGAACGGCGTCGCGGGCACGGCCAATGGCGTCGCGGGCACGGCCAATGGCGTCGCGGGCAATGCGAGCTCGAATCCCGCGAACGGCTCGACCAGCTCCGGCGATTCGAGCGACTCTGGCGGCTGCACGCTCGGCGCCGCGCCGCGCGACTCGCGGACGACGCTGTTGTTCGCGTTGCCGCTCGCCTCATTCGGGCTCGGTTTGCGCCGACGCAAAGCCCGGCGCTAGCCGTCCTTCAACTTGACGCGGCGAGCGCCGAACACCGCGCTGATTTCGAGCTTGCCCCCGAGCGCCTCGACGTAACGGCGCAAGGTCGAAGTCAGGTGATCGGAGCGATTTTCGAGCCGCGAAAGCTCGGACTGCGTCATCTGCGCGCTGCGACTCACTTCGGCTTGCGTGAGCGCGAGCTCTTGGCGCATGGCCTTGAGCGTGAGCTCATCCGCCGCGACGCGCACCCGCACGCGTGCCTGTGCTTGCGCGGACAAGCGCGACTGCTTCAGCGATTTCCAAGTCTTGCTCATTGATTCCTTCAACGCGTTTCGAGTTCGGCGCTCGCTCGCGCGCAGTACTCGCGCCAGCGCTGCTCGGCAAACTTCACCGAATCCCCGTAATACGAGCGAGTGAGCGGCTCACCCAAAAACACGACGATGCGCTTCGCGTGCGCGTCCAAGCCGAACAGGACGTGTAAATGCGGCTCGACGCCCGCGATCGTGAGCTCGCACAAGCCGCTCGTCGCGTTCATCACTTGGCTTGGCTCGAGCCCGACCAGTCGCAACACGCCGAAGAACTCGGCGCGGAGCTCGCGCGAAGTCTCGCTCGCGCCGTCACCGTGCCCGAAGCGTTCGGCGAGCGACCCGAGCTCGGCCGAAGACAGCTCGCGCCATTTTCGGCGCAGGGCCGCTGATTGCAGCTCGAACCCGCGCTCGACGCGAGCGGCGTGTAGATGTTGCTTCAAGCGCTCGATCGCCTCGAGGACTTCGCTCGCGCGTTTCGCTGCGAGCCGCGCGAGCCGGGCGCGAAAGGCTTCGGATTCGAAGCAACGCACGACCTCGCGCTGCCACGCGATCAAGAGCTCGAGCTCGGCGCCGAGCTCGGAGTAACCGCGCAAAATTCGCGCGCGAACGCGCTCGAAGTCGTGCGCCTCGGCGCTCGGCAAGCCGAACCGCAACAGCGCGGAGCCGGCCATGCCGCTGCCGGTGCCGTCGAACCAGAGCAGCGCGCGGCTCACTTGGCTCGGCCCGAGCGTAGCGCCCGCGGCGCCGAGCACGTCCAGCGCGCAGGCGACTTCTTCCGCCGCTTCGGGGCTCAGGGACTCGAACCAAGCGCTGAACTCGTCACTCGGCTGGATCTCGAACATGCCCTAGCTTTACCTTGACAGCATATGCTGTCAAGCACATATCCAGCACACGAAATCCTGGCTCGAGCGCGACTATGCCGCCTGCTTCGCGCGCAGCTGGTCGCGCAGCGCGCCCGCTAGAATCAAACACGAATCACCGAATTCATGCTGCAAATAGCCTTGCGCTTCGGCATGCGCGAAGCTGCGGTCGAGCAAGCCCCGGCTCGCGAATGCCTCGAGCAGCGAGTAATGGCTCGTGCCGGGCTCGTGGAGTCCCGTCAAAAGGCCGCTACAGATCTGGAGCTTCGAGCTCGGACCGAGCAAGAGCGAAGTGCGTTCCGAGCCTGGCTGCACGCGACCGCCTCGCGCGGCCGCTTCCAGCGCGCGAGTCACGCTCGTGCCGACCGCCAGCACGCTCGCGCCGCGCGCAAGGGTCTCGTTCACGAGCGTCGCGGTCGCCACGCTGATTTCGTAGCGCTCGCCGAGCGGCAAACGGCGATCGAGCGCGCTGTCGCCAGTCGAGGAAATGCCCGCGGCGTGCGTCAAATGCGCGAGGATGGCGCCGCGTGCTTCGAGCCCGAACAGAGTCTCGAACGTGAGCGGCTTTGCCGCAGACGGCGGCTCGAATGCCCAGGGCCGCGACGCGAACGCGTTCTGCACGTCCCACAGCGCGAGCGGGCGCGCGAGGTATGAGTATTGAATTGGACGCGCGGCGCGATACAACGCTTGCCACAGCGCGCTGCCGGTCTGCTCGAACACAATGCGCACGAATCGCGACGAAGACTCGGGTTCGACCGAAATCACGCACGCGCGGAGGCCCGAGCCGAAATCGAGCTGTTCGCCGCGCGACAGCGGGCGCGGCGAACCGCGCGCTTCGGTCGGCACGCGCGAGTCGCCGCGCCCGAGCGTGAGCGCGAGCCAAGTGCCGTCCTCGAGCTCGGACATCAAACGCAGCTCGAGCTCTTCATCCGCGCGCAGCGAAGCGGGCAACGTCGCCGCGTCGTTCAACACGACAGCGTCACCTGGGCCGAGAAATTGCGGCAAATCGGCGATCGAAAAATCGGCGAAGGTGTCGCGTTCCGGATCGACCACCAGCAGCCGCTCGCGATTCGGCTCGCTGCGCGGCAAAGTTGCGGCTTTCATCGGCTGTCTCCCGACTTCGAGACCTCGATTCGCGCGCCATTGGCTACGTCGTCCGAACGGATCAAGCGCACGATTTTTTCGGCTACATCCGCGGGGCGCGCGAGCGTGCTCGGATCGGCGTCGGGCATGGCTGCGGCGTGCATGCGTGTATCCATCTCGCCCGGATCCACGCTGAACGAGCGCACGCCGTGCCCGCCGAGCTCTGCCGCCCACAGCCGCGCCAAATGGTCGAGCGCGGCTTTCGAAACCGAATACGCGCCCCATCGCTCATAAGCGCTCACGCTCGCGTCCGAGCTCACGTGCACGATCGTGCCTGTCTTGCGCACGGCCATCGAACCCGCGATCGCCTTGCTCAGCCGAAATGGGCCGAGCAGGTTCACGGCGAGCACGCGCTCCAAATCCTCGCATTCGGTATCTAGCAAGAGTCGCAGCGGCGTCGGGCCGAGCTCGCTCGCATTGTGAATCAACAGATCGATCGAGCCGACCAGCGCCGCCGCGGCGCCCGCGAGCGGGTAAATCTGGGTTTTGTCGCCCAAATCGGCCTCGAGTGCGTGGGCCTCGCCGCCGGCCTCGCGAATGCGCCGCACGATCGGATCGAGCCGTTCGCGCGAGCGCGCGACGAGCACGACCTTCGCGCCCTGACGCGCGAGCTCGAGCGACAAGGCCTCGCCCAGACCGCGGCTCGCTCCGCTGACCAGCGCTGAAGTTCCGGCAATGTTCATCGATTCCTACCTTTCTCGATCGGAATCTAAACGCGCCGCGCCGTCATATTGGTAGTTTTGCCAATATACTGGCAGAATGCCATTTTATGAGCGACGACCTCTCCACCCGGCTCGCCCACAATGTTCGCGAATTGCGCAACGCACGCGGCTTCAGTCAACAACAGATGGCCAAACTGTCGGGTTTGCCGCGCGCGACTTGGTCGAACCTGGAATCCGGCAGCAGCAACCCGACATTGACGGTGCTTCACGCGGTGTGCAGCGCGCTCCAAGTCTCACTCGAGGAAATCGTGGCCGAGCCGCGGGCGAGCGCGCGACTTTATCCCAAAGGTTCATTGCCCGAGCGCGTTCGCGGCACCGTCACCGTGAGCACGCTCTTGCCCGACAAAATTCCCGGCGTGCAAATCGAACGGCTCGAATTGCCGCTCGGGAGCCGCATGATCGGCGTGCCGCACACGCCAGGCACGCGCGAATATCTGACCTGCGAGAGCGGCAACATCGAGCTCGTCGCGTCCGGCGAATCCTACCGCATGAACGACGGCGACGTGGTGGTGTTTCGCGGCGATCAACGGCATTCGTACGCAAACATCGGCCGCAAAATCGCGATCGGCTATTCAGTCGTGATGCTCAAACCCATCCACTAGCTTTGGGCAGGACCAAAAAACAACCCGACAGCTAGTAGTTCAAGTTCGGCGCGAGCCAGCGCTCGACCTCGTTCACGCTCATGCCTTTGCGCTCGTGGTAGTCCTCGACTTGATCGCGCTCGATCTTGCCGAGGCTGAAGTAGCGCGACTCCGGATGCGCGAAATAGAGCCCGCTCACGCTCGAGCCCGGCCACATCGCGAATGACTCGGTCAGCGTCATGCCGGTGTTTTTCTCGACCTCGAGCAAGCGCCAAAGCGGCCCTTTTTCCGTGTGATCCGGGCACGCGGGATAGCCCGCCGCCGGGCGGATGCCGCGGTACTTCTCGAAGATCAACTCTGCCTTGCTCAGATCTTCGCTGCGCCCATAGCCCCACTCGTCGCGCACGCGCTTGTGCAAGCATTCGGCGAAGGCTTCGGCCAAGCGATCCGCGATCGCTTCGGCCATGATCGCGTTGTAGTCGTCGTGCTTGGCGCGGAAACGATCGCACAGCTCCTTGAGCCCGATGCCGGACGTGACGGCAAAGCCACCCAGGTGATCGGCGAGCCCCGTGGCTTTCGGCGCGATGAAATCGCCGAGTGACCTGCACGGCTCGCTCGTGTCTTTCTGTGCTTGCTGGCGCAAAAAGTGGAAACGCTCGCGCACCACGCCGCGGGATGCATCAGTGTACAGCTCCACGTCGTCGCCGACGGCATTGGCCGGAAAAAGACCATACACGCCGCGTGCGGTGAGCGAACGATCGCGGATGATTTGGTCGAGCAAGGCGTTGCCCTCGGCGAAGATTTGCCTGGCTTGCTCGCCGTATTTCTCGTGCTCGAGGATGCGCGGGTAAACGCCCTTGAGCTCCCAGGTGTGAAAAAAAGGCGTCCAATCAATGTAATCGCGCAGCGTGGCGAGCGGGAAATCTTCGAGCACACGCACGCCGCTGAACTCCGGCGCCGGAATGTCTTCGGCGCGCCAGGTGATCGGTGTGCGACGTTCGCGCGCTTCGGCAAGCGAGACGAGCTTTTGTTTCGGGCCGGCGTGCGTGCGGCGCAATTTTTCGTATTCGACCCGGTGCTGTTCGACGAACGCGGCCCTGCTCTCGTCGCTGAGCAAGCTGGTCGTGACCGGCACCGCGCGGCTCGCGTCGAGCACGTGCACCACGGGTTCACTGTAGTGCGGCGCGATTTTCACGGCGGTGTGCGCCTTGCTCGTCGTGGCTCCGCCGATCAAGAGCGGCAATTTGAAACCCTGTCGCTCCATCTCGCGTGCCACGTGCGTCATCTCGTCGAGCGACGGCGTGATCAAGCCGCTCAAGCCAATCAAATCGGCTTTTTCGGCTTTCGCGCGCTCCAAGATCTTTTCGCATGGGACCATCACGCCCATGTCGATCACTTCGTAGTTGTTGCACGCGAGCACGACGCCGACGATGTTTTTGCCGATGTCGTGCACGTCGCCCTTCACGGTCGCGAGCACGATTTTGCCCTGCGTTTTCACGGTTTGACCCGAAGCCGCCAGCGCGGCTTTCTCGATCTCCATGAACGGGAACAAATACGCGACGGCTTTTTTCATCACACGCGCGGATTTCACGACTTGCGGCAAGAACATCTTGCCCGCGCCGAACAAGTCGCCGACCACGCCCATGCCGTCCATCAGCGGGCCTTCGATCACGGATAGCGGACGACCGAGTTTTTGCCGCGCCTCTTCGGTGTCTTCGTCGATGTAGTTGTCGATGCCCTTGACCAACGCGTGCGAAAGCCGCGCTTCGACCGGGGCCGAACGCCACTCTTCGGCTTTCTTTTCTTCGCTGCTGCCGCCAGCGGCGCCCTGCGCTTTGAGTTTTTCACCGAAATCGACGAGCCGCTCGGTCGCATCCGGACGCCGATTCAAGAGCACGTCTTCGACGAGCTCTTTCAACTCGGGCTCGATTTCTTCGTACACCTCGAGCATGCCGGCGTTGACGATGCCCATATCCATGCCCGCGCGAATCGCGTGATAAAGAAATGCCGAGTGCATTGCTTCGCGCACTTTGTTGTTGCCGCGGAAGCTGAACGAGATGTTCGACACACCGCCGCTCACCTTGGCGTGCGGCAAATTCTGCTTGATCCAGCGCGTGGCGTCGATGAAATCGACCGCGTAGTTGTTGTGCTCCTCCATGCCCGTCGCGACAGTGAGGATGTTCGGATCGAAGATGATGTCTTCCGGCGGGAACGACAATTCGTTCACTAGGATTTTGTAGGCGCGCTCGCAAATCCGAATTCGATCCGGAAAAGTCGCGGCTTGGCCTTGCTCGTCGAACGCCATGACCACGACGGCCGCGCCGTACTTCAGCACCTCGCGCGCGCGTTCGCGAAATTTTTCTTCGCCTTCCTTGAGCGAAATCGAGTTCACGATGCCCTTGCCTTGCAAGCACTTGAGCCCGGCCTCGATCACCTCCCATTTCGAGGAATCGACCATGAACGGCACTTTGGCGACTTCGGGCTCGCTCGCGAGCAACTGCAGGAAGCGCGACATGGCCGCAACGCCGTCGATCATTCCCTCATCCATGCAGATGTCGATCACGTTCGCACCGTTTTCGACCTGCTGCCGCGCGACGTTGACGGCTTCCTCGTATTTGCCCTCTTTGATGAGCTTCGCGAATTTCGGCGAACCGGCCACGTTGGTGCGCTCGCCGATCAGCAAATACACGCCGATTTGCTGGGTAAATGGCTGCGAACCAGAGAGGCGCAACGGACGCTCGGGCTCTCGCTCTGCCGTCGGCAAAGAAACGACGCGTGCCGACTTCGCCGCGAACTCGCGCGGATGACGGCCCTCGAGCGCTTGCGCGATCGCCGCGATGTGCTCCGGCGTATTGCCGCAGCAGCCGCCCGCGATGTTGATCAGGCCGCTGTCCGCGAATTGGCCGAGGAAGCGCGCCATGTCCGGCGGTTCCAAGTCGAAGCCCGTCGCCGAGAGCGGGTTCGGCAAACCAGCGTTCGGGTAACACGAAATCGCGGTGTTCGATTTTTCGGCGAGCTCGGCCAAAAACGGATACATCAAATCCGGACCGAGCGAGCAATTGAGCCCGATCGAAATCGGCTTCACGTGCTTCACGGCGTTCCAATACGCTTCGATCGTCTGCGCGGAGATCATCGTCTCGCCACCGCGGCCAACCGCGGCCGAGATCATGATCGGCAATTCGATTCTGTCTTGGTCGAACACTTCGCGAATTGCGACCAGCGCGGCTTTGGCGTTCAGCGAATCGAAAATGGTTTCGACCAAGAGTGCGTCCGAGCCGCCCGCGATCAACGCGCGAATCTGCTCGATGTAAGCCGTTTTCACCTGATCGAACGTGACCACGCGAAAGCCCGAGTCGTCCGCGTCCGGCGAATTCGAGAGTGACACCGTGAGCGGCCCGATCGCGCCCGCGACGAACCGGCGCTTGCCGTCTTGGTTGGCGACGCGATCCGCCCACTCGCGGCATTGCCGCGCGGACTGTTCGTTGATCTCCCAGGCCAGCCCCTGCAGGAATTTGTCCTCGAGGATCTTTTGATAAAATTCTGGGTCCTTGCGGCCGCCGTGCTCGCGTGGGTCGTCGACGAAGAATTCGCTCTGCGCGATCGTCGTCGCGCCGAACGTATTCGTCTCGATGATGTCCGCGCCGGCCTCGAGGAAGCGGCGGTGAATGTCGCAGATCATCGCGGGCTGCGTGAGCGAGAACAGATCGCCGTTATTCAGCAGATCTTTCTTCGAGTCTTTGAAGCGCTCCGCGCGGATGTCGGCTTCCTTCATGCCATAAGTTCGGATGGTTGTGCCCATCGCGCCATCGATGATCACGATGCGGTTCTCGAGCAGCTCGGTTAGCGGATGAAGGTTCGACATATTTCTCGGTGACTC
>DATATR010000324.1:0-7380 GCA_036268695.1 Polyangiaceae bacterium
TGCCGAAGCTCGAGGTCTTCGGGCCAAACTTGTTCGTGACGTATGGCTCGTGGGATTCGACGAGTCGCACGAACCACACGATCACTTGGTCGTCTTTGCTGATCGACCCGAGCTTGAAGCCGGTGTCCGCCGTCAACGCGCTCTCGAACGTGGAGTTCGTCGCGAGCTCGCCGATGTTCCGCTTTGCGGCGGGCCCGAACGCGGGTGACATCGGCTGGGTCTCCGGCAACGCGATGCACACGCTGACGGTGAACGTCGCGAGCGCGATGAACTGATCGGCGCTCGCACATGTTTCTACGTAAACCGCTTCTTGGTCACATCCGACCACTCGATGAGAACGGTCGTCCAGTTAACCCAGCCTCGTTCACGACTTCGCCTTATATCACGCGCTCGATACCAGGCCGCGAGGATGGACGCTATCGTTCTTGCCAATGGCCGAAGCTGCTCCTTGGATCATCGCGGGTCGCTACGAAGTCGGTGACGTCGTAGGCCGAGGTGGCTACGGCATGGTGCGCCGCGCGATCGATCGCAAGACGGGCAAGCTCGTCGCTTTGAAGGTGCTCTCGGCGGATGCGGGCCGCGATCCGAATCTGGTCGAACGCATGCTGCGCGAACAGCAAGCGATGGTCGCGCTCGAAGGCACTTGCGCCGTCAGTGCGATCGATTTGTGTCAATTGCCGAGCGGGGCGCCGTGCCTCGTGATGGAGTGGCTCGACGGGCACGACCTCGAGCACCAATTCAGCGAGTGGGAATCCGCGGGCGCTCATCCGAGCAATTCCGAGCTGCTCCTGATCGTGCGTCCGCTCGCCGAGACGCTCGGTCGCGCGCACGAGCTCGGCATCGTGCATCGCGACATCAAGCCGGCGAACGTTTTTTTGACGCGCGCGAGCGACGAGCACGATGCGACGCTACGCGGCGGCGTGCGGCTCTTGGATTTCGGGCTTTCGCGCATGCGCACGGCGGCGCCGCTCACGGCCATGGGCATGGTGATGGGTTCGCCGAGCTACATCCCACCCGAGACTTGGCGCGGGAATTCCGCGCTGATCGATCATCGTGCCGATTTGTTTTCATTGGCCGTGATCGTGTTCCGCGCGCTGACCGGCACATTGCCGTTCGATACGCCGTCCCTGATCAAGAAGCTCGAGCTCGTGACGACCGCGGAGCGCCCGAGTGTGCGCGCGCTGCGTCCGGATTTGCCGCCCGCGATCGACGATTGGATGAAGCGCGCGCTCGCGGTCGATCCTGAAGCCCGCTTTCAGAGCGCGCGCGAGTTCTACGATTCGCTCGTGCAGGCCTTGAACAACGACGACGAACTCTCTGGCGTTCGTGAAAAGGCGCATGCCGCGCCGCGCGGCGAGAACAAGAACGTGCTGTCGCTGGCCTGGGAACGAGCCACCTCGTTGTTGCAACGATTCATCGGGCAAAAGGCGGGGCAAAGCGCGAGCGAGCCGAGCGAGCCGAGCGAGCCGAGCGAGCCGAGCGACGACGCAGCGGAGCGCGAGACGTTGCTGGTCGCCACGCGTGCGGAGCCGGCTGCGCCGCGTCCGATCCGACCTGCGATGCTGATCACGATCGACCCGGAGTCGACTTTGCGTATCAACGCGGCCGAGCGCGAGCTCGAACAGGTGTTGGCTCCGGAAGACCGCCCTTCGGTGGCGTGGCTCGACGACAGCGAAGTCCAGGATCTGCCGTCGGAATCGACGCGCCCGCCGGAGCCGCCGAGCGCCGAGCCCAAGCCGGAGTGCGACGCGGCTCCGAAGTCGAAGCGCGCCAAAAAGGGCAAAACCAAAGCGGCGAAAAAGTCGGGCAAGGCAACCCAAACAAAAACCAAAGCCAAGAGCCCGAAGCGCGCCAAAGCCAAGCCGGCGCCGCAGAAGAAAGCGAAGAAAAAGCCGGCCGTGAAGAAGAAGCGCTGAGCGGCGCGAATCGCGCGCGCGAATGCACGAGCCTTCGCGGCTGCGGACACGAACTCGACTCGGGCGTTCGATTTGCCGAACGTTCGCGGAGCGGCGCACATGTTCGCACCCAGGTTTTTGCGTGGATTCGCGGCGCTCGCGTGGCTCGGCGCGCTTTCGTGCGCTTGCTCGTCGAATTCGAGCGGCACGACGAACGAGTCGGGCGGCGCAAGCAACGGCGGCAGCAGCGGCAGTGCCGCGGGCACGAGCGGATCGAGCTCGACCGCGAGCGCGGGCAGCGCCGGACAGAGCTCGAGCGGCGGCAACGCGAACGGTGGAACGGGCGCGAGCGCGGGCACGACCAACGCGGGCAGCGCGGGCACGAATGGCGGCGGCGCGACTGGAACCGCGGGCAGCGGCGGCAGCGGCGGCACCGATCCGGGCGATACGCCGCCGTGGCGACCGCTCGACGTGACGGCAGCCGCGGGCACGAAGCCGCTCACGCACACCGTGAATGGCAACAGCGCGGGGCTGGATCCGCGCGCCAAACCGCTCGGCAAATTGGTGGTCGATTTGGGCGTGACCTCGGGCGGTTATCAGCCTTGGCTCGGCAAGCGCGGCTTTCACGTGCTGGGCGTGTCGTTCCCGATGTGCGGCCAGATCAATGATTGGAGCTTGGGCCGCGACTACGACGGCGATTGTCGCTTGAACACGTTCGACGGCGAAACGCACGGCAACCAGAGCATGGTCGCGAAAGCCGACAGCATCGCGAGCAAGGTGCAGACCGGGCTCACGCAATTGCAAATGCAATTTCCAGCCGAAGATTGGGGTTATTTTTTGAATCAGGACGGCACGGTGCGCTGGTCGGACGTCGCGTTCACGGGCATGTCGCACGGCGCGAGCACGGCCGCGGTGATCGGCACGGCGGTGCGACTTTATCGCGTCGTGTCGCGCTCGGGTCCGCGCGACAATACCTGTGGCATCGCCGGCGGCGTGGCCCAGGGCAACTTCGACCGCGCGACTCCGCCTTGGGATCCGAACTGCATGGACAAGGAGATCGCCTCATGGCTCGACTCGACGCCGCTCACGCCGATCAATCGCTTCTTCGCGTTCGTCGGCATGCAAGACGTCGAGTACGGCGACATCATGTTCGCGATGGAGCGACTGCACTATCCCGGCGAGCCCGTGCGCTGGGACATGACCGGCAGCAATCTCAGCAGCACGAACCGCTACTATGCCGACGCCGGCCACCTCGATTTTCTCTCCGCCGGCAATCCGCCGGCGAACACCGACGCCGCGATGAACATCGCGTTCGGCGTGCCAGCGGATCATCAAAACCCGACGTTTTGAGAGGAATTCACGCTCAGAAGACGAGCACGGTTTCACCCGAATCGAGCTGACACGCGCCATCCATCGGGTTGCCGCCGGTGCGAATGATCTCGGCTGGATCGGGCTCACGATAGACGCCGGTCATTTCGATGTCGACCATGCGCAGCATGGCTTTGTCGAATGTGGTCACGAAATAGCAAGGAATCGTCGGCTCTTTGTGATCGTTACCGATGCCGGAATCGTTCGTGAGAAACAAGTAGCGTCCGCCGGTGAGCTGCGCCGCCGAGCGCATCGTGACTTCGAGCAACTCGTCCGTGCCGCTCGCCGCGACGGGATAGACGTGAATGTCTTTGGCTTGTAGCGCCAGGAACGCGTCGCGCATCGTGCCGGCGTCTTGAGTGTGATGTGGCGCGTCCGCGACCCAAAACATGAGCCGCGCGGTCCCCGGATCCGTCCGCCAAGAGAGCGACTCCGCTTGGGTCAGCGCCACGTCCGGCGCTTCCGGGATGTCTCCGCCGCCGTCGGCGGCCTGCGCCGCCAGATTCTTCTCGAACGCGTTCGCGTCGTCCGTGAAGTCGAACGTGCGCGTGAGGTATTCATCGACGTGATCGCGATAGAGCATGAGCGCATAGTGCTCGTCCGCATCCGGGTATTTGTCGCCGATCGATTTCGCGATCGAAATGAACTCGCTCTGCAAATAGCTGAGCTCGTCTTGCATGCTGCCCGTGGTGTCGAGCACGAACGCAACGTCGAGCTCTGCCTTCGCACCGGGCTGCCCGCTAAAAGTCTGGTGTGCAGCGGCATATTGGTCGGTCGTGATCGGTGGAACACCGGCAAGTTGTTCTTGGGCAAGGTCAGCGCGGTACTGGCTGAAGCGATCGAAGTTTCGATTGTCGTCCCAAGCGCCGGCCGTCAATTGGCCGGCTTGGGGCAGCGGGGCCGCGCCGGTGCTCGTGCCCGTGCTCGGAACACCCGTGCCGATCGACGGCGCCGAGCTCGGCGTTCCCGTGTCCGTTGCGGAACCGCTCGCGGCAGGGACGCTCGGATCCGTCGAGCTGCTTGCAGAGGGTGTCCCGTTGCTCGTGCCCGTCGAAGCGCCGAGATCGATGCCGGAATTCTCTCCATTCGAAGTCGGCAAGTCTGCGCCCCTCTCGGAACTGCTTTGGTCGGAAGACGAGCAGCCAAAGAGCGACAGACTCAGGCCCAAGAGCGCCCACGGATAAGCCCCGCGTTTTGTCATGGCGTGAGCCTGAGCAGGCCGCGTGCCACTCCCCCATTTACGCGCAAATCGCGACGAGCGTGCCAACTGCGCTCTGACACGCGCTGCGCCGCGCGCTCGATTTGGCGCAACTCGGCGCACGATCGAAAGCACGCTTTCGCGCAACGAGCCGAGCACGGCAAATTGTCACACGCCGTCCCTCTGACCTCGCCGCTGTGTGTCGTCGCGACACACCGAAGCCGAGGGAAACATTGATGAATCAACACGAAAACCAGTACAAAATCCGGGCTTCCCACGTTTGCAGCCGCCGGTGTGGGTAGTGGTGCGCTTATTGCTCAAGTGGCGTGCAAGGCGACTTCACGCGCGCTCGAGTCGGGGCCTGCTCCGCTCGGCGCGCAAAAGGAAACGCAGCATGCGCTCTTTGCTTTTGTTTTTATGTCTTGCCCTTTTGAGCGGGTGCGCCGTTGAACATGAGCTGGCAGTCGCGAACGTGGCTCCTCGGACAAAGACTCCGGCGCCAGCGAACAGCGCGATCGAAGTTCGGCACATGTATCTGTTCGCGCCCGGCAAAGCCCCCGTAAAAATCGTCATGCGCGACGACGGCACTTCGACGCAAGACGAGGCCTGGAACATTCCGGCACTCGAACCTTGAGCAGCTCTCTCGAGCGGCTTCGCGCGCGGGTCGCGCGGAGCTACGCTCGAGCGGTGCTTGGTCGTCGCGCGCTCGAAGCCTGTGCGTTGTTCGCGCTGAGCTTGCTCGCTGCGAAGGCGGCCATCCGAAAAGCGCGAGAGCGCGTTCGAAATGAAGCCGCCGAGGTTGCTCGCGAAACTGCGGCGCAGCATGAACTCTGCGCCGTACGCATGGCCCGTCGCGCGGATGTCGCTTCAGATGCTGTGGCCCGTGATCAGCCAGAGCAGCAAGATCAGCACCACGACTCCCGCGGGCGACCAGCCCACGTAGCCGTAACGCGCATGACCGAGGCCACCGCCGAGTAGTGCGATCACGAGTAGAATCAGCAAAATCGTCAGCATTGTTCTTGCTCCGTGTGTGAGGCGCCTCCGCGCGGAGACGCCTCGTTCACTGCGAACATTGCAAATTGGCTGCCAAAGCCGCGCGCTGTTTTTTTACTGGCAAGCCCGCAAAAAGCACATTGCCGCGTCGCAATTGGCCTCGCGAGGACTCGGCGTGCGCGCATGCGCACAGCTAACCGCTGAGTCGTGCGTCCATCGAGCTCGTGTTCAATCGAGCAACACGCCGAGCCCGTTCAACAGTCGGACCGCCTCGGGTAAGGAGAAGCGCGCCTTCTCGAGTCGATTTTCTTTTGGGTTGATCACATAGCCGCTCGCGCCGCGAAAATCTGCTTGGCGCAAATCGGCGTTGACGAATTCGCTCTCGCTCAGGTCTGCGTCGCGAAAAATGCACGATTTCAAGCTGAGATCGCGGAACGAAGCTCGATGTGCGATTGCACGCGAGAAATCGCAGAGCTCCATTTTTACGCCGATGAAGGTCGTATCGTTGAGCTGTGAGCCGTCGAACGCGACGCGCTCGAGCTTCTCCACTTCGGACCAATTGATTCCGCTGAGCCGGCAGCGCTCGAACGTCGAACGCACGAACGCGCAATCCACCAACCTGCAGAGTGACAGATCGCAGTCGCTGAACACACAATCGAAGAAGCGAGAGCGGCCCAGCTTCTGACCGCTCAACGCGAGCTTGGCAAATGAACAATCCTCGAACTCGGCGTCGACGAGCACGAAGTCCGGCTGCTCGCCCTGAACGAACCTCGTTTCGGAGAAACTCGTCTTCGCTGCCGCCCGCGCCATGGCCGCGATACTACAAGCACTCGGGCTTGAAGTGCTTCACGCCCGAGCTGTCGAGCGTGAACGGCACGCTGCAATCGACGCTCGGCTTGCTCGGTGCCGCCGGTTGCTTCGAGACCGAACGGCGCGCTGGCTGCGATTTGACGCTCGGTGGGCTGGCGCTCGGAACGGCCGCTGCCTCCGCCGGTGCCGCAGGAACAGCGGACAAATGCAACACGATATTGGCGTTCTGGTCGAATTGCACGCTGCGCACTTCGCTCACGTAGCCCGCGGCTCGCGCCTCGATCCGATGTTCGCGATCATCGCGCGGAACCGTTTGGAACAGCGGATTCGACGCGAGCGGCTGATCATCCAAATACAAATGCGCAGCGGCGGGAAAAGCGGTCACGTTCAACGTCACAGTGGTCGCACTCGGCCCAGCTTTGTCCGAGGCCGGCGTGGCCACAGCGCCCTGACGCCAGATCGCGAACAGCGCGATCGCCGCGGCGACGGCGACGACCGGCACGATCCAGCGCCAAGCTCGGCCACGTGGCGCAGCCTGCTCGTCGTTGGCCGAGTTCGCGGACAAGCCCGAGTGAGTGCCGATCTGCGTCAACTCCACTGGCGAAGTCGCGGCGTATTCCGCCGCCGAGAGCGCGGTCACCTTTGCCAGCTGCTCATCCACGACGCGGCGTGTCTCGGCGCGATCCGCCGCGAACAACTCGGTCACGACCTTGCCGAGATCGCGTAGGCGCACGCTCGCGGCTTGTTGATCGAGATACGTTTCGAGCTCAGCCTGGAGTTCGAGCGCGGTCTGATAGCGGTCCTTCGGCTCGAGCTCCAGCGATTTTTGAATGATGCGCAAGAGTTCGGGATTCACCTCGGGGTTCGCTTCGGACAACGCCGGCAGCTCGCCGTTGAGGATGCGATTCATGATCACGGGCTCGCTCAGGCCTTGCCACATCTTTCGACCCGCCGCGGCCTCCCACAACATCACGCCCACCGCAAACAGATCGACGCGGCGATCGGCCGGCCCTCCCGCGATTTGCTCGGGCGACATGTAGCGCAACTTGCCTTTGATCACGCCGGTCGCAGTCTCGAAGCGCGAGCCGCTGAGCTTGGCGATGCCGAAGTCGAGCA
>DATATR010000325.1:0-17201 GCA_036268695.1 Polyangiaceae bacterium
CAAACACAACGATGCGTGTGTCGGCAGCTGCGACGTGAACGACTGCTCGTCGAGTGGTTCGCCGACCTCTGGCCCGGCTCCGAACACTCAAGTCGGTTGTTATCGCGCAGACGGCCTATTCTGCGATTCGTCGTCGACCTGCCAGCCGCTAGCCGATGCCGGTCAGCCGTGTGCGTTCGAAGAGACCTGCAAGCTCGGCTTGTACTGCAATGACGGCCTTTGCGCGCCAGCCCAGGCAGACGGCGCGAGCTGCGCGAGCAACGATGAGTGCGCGGGCGGCGCCTGCATATTCTCTGGAGCGGGTACGGTCGGCTCCGAGGGCATTTGCGGGAAGGACACGCTCGCCTCCGCCAGCACCTGCGGGGGCGAACTGTAGCCTTCGCGCGAAACCTGCGTAGCTTTGCCACAGTTGTCGCGCGGGCACCTGGCGCCATGCTTCAGCATGAGCTCGGCCGCTGCGCGTTCGGAACACGAGGCGTTTCAAACTTTGCCGCACGCTCCGATTCAGGAGCTGAGCGAGAACCTCTGGCGCGTCGAAGGCGACCTGCCGCATTTCTCGATGCGCCGAGTGATGACCGTAGTCCGGCTCAGCGACGGCCGGCTGGTGATTCACAGCGCGATCGCGCTCGACGAGCCCTCGATGCAGCGGCTCGAAGCCTTTGGCACCCCTGCATTCTTGTTGATTCCGCACGTGCGCCACCGGCTCGACGCGGCTCGTTACAAAGCGCGCTATCCGTCGCTCCGCGTGTTGGTTCCACCGGCGGTGGCGAAGCGCGCGAGCGCGGTCGTGCACGTCGACGGCACGTACGCGGACATGCCGCCCGATCCGGCGCTCGAATTGCAACTGCTCGACGGCGTGGGTGAGGCCGAGGGCGTGCTGATCGTGCAATCGTCGGACGGCGCGAGTGTCGTCTTGAACGAAGTCGTGTTCGACTTGGACCCGCCGAAGAGTGCGGTCGGGCGCGCGGCGCTGAAGCTCGTCGGTTTTGGTCCGGGTGCACGCGTCACGCCCGTGGTGAAGCTCGAAATGGTGAAAGACAAATTCGCCCTCAAAACGCAGCTCGAGCGCTTGGCGCTCACGCCGCGCTTGGTGCGCTTGATCGTGTCGCACGTGCGGATGTCCGAAGGCGCCGATGCCGCCGCGGCTCTGCGCAGCGCCGCGGCTTCGTTGTGATATTTCTTGCTCACCATCCACCCGAGCGAGCTAGCTTGGGTGTGAGCATTGCGCGGAAGTTTCCCTGACCACCTTGCGCGGACACGTGCAGTTGGTAACGAGCCCGGCGGCCTTGGGTTAAGCTTCGTTTTTCGGTGAGCGCGTGAAGAAGACCGCGACGAAACCCCAAAAAAAGACCGAACCGAGCTCGGACCCGAAAGCGGACGCGCTCGAGCTCTATCGCCAAAAGCGCGATCCGCTGAGCACGAACGAGCCGTTCGGCACCGAGCACAAGCCCGCGGCGCGCGAGACGCGCACTGGGCGTTTCGTCGTGCACCTGCACGACGCGACGCGGCCGCACTACGACCTGCGCTTGCAAATCGGCGGCACGCTGAAGAGCTTTGCGGTGCCGCGCGGCCCGAGCTTGAAGCCGCTCGACAAACATTTGGCCGTGCTGACCGAAGATCATCCGCTCGAGTATTTGGAATTCGAAGAAGTGATCCCGGAGGGCAACTATGGCGCCGGCGCGATGATCGCGTGGGACATCGGGCGCGTGCGTTACCTCGAAACGACGGCGGAGCGTGGGCTCGAAATCGGCAAGCTCGATTTCGAGCTCGATGGCTTCAAGCTGCATGGCCGCTTCGCGCTGGTCGCGACGGGAAGGCGCAAAGCCTCTGGCCCAAACGACAAAAAAGCCAATGAATGGCTGCTGATCAAAAAGCAGGACGCGTTTTCGAACCCGAATAGCGACATCGTGAACGAGCTGCCGCACAGCGTGATGTCGGGGCTCACGGTGCAGGAATTGGCCGAGCGCGATCGTCTAGTGAGCGAGCTCGAAGCCGAAGCCGAAGCGCTCGGCGCGGTGCGCGCGGCGGTCGACGTGAGCTCCTTCACGCCGATGCTGTGCGCGCTCGAAGGCGCGGAGCTGGTCGACGACTCGCGCTTGTACGAGCTCAAGATCGACGGCGTGCGGATCGTGGCGGACAAGCATGGCAAAGCAGTGGCCCTGCGCTATCGCAACGGGCGCGCGGCGAGCTCGAGCTATCCCGAAATCGCGCGCGCGGTTGCTTCGCTCGCGCCGGAGCGCGTGGTGCTCGACGGCGAAGTGGTGGCGTTCGACAACGTGGGCCGGCCGAGCTTTCAGCGCATCGCGCCGCGCATTCACGCCATGCGTCCGCACGACGTGCGCGCGGCGATGAACGAAGCGCCAGTGAGCTACCTGGTCTTCGATTTGCTGGCGCTCGGCGCCTTCGATCTGCGCAATGTGCCGCTTTTGTCGCGCAAATCACTCCTGATGAAGCTCGTGCGCGGGCGCGGCTACATTCGCGCGCTCGACCATCTGGAGGGCGATGGGCGCCCGCTGTTCGAGCTTTGTCGCACCGAGCGCCTCGAAGGCGTGGTGGCCAAACGCGTGTCGTCGATTTATCGCCCGGGCCCGAAACGCACGGACGACTGGGTCAAGTTGAAGAGTGAGCGCGACGACGAGTTCGTCGTGATCGGGTTCATGACCGGCAAGGGCACGCGCGGCATGGTCGGCGCGCTTTGCGTTGCGAGCTACGCGGGAGACGAGCTGGTTTATCGCGGTCGCGTCGGCAGTGGCATGGATGCGGCGATGTTGAAAACGATGCAAGCCGAGCTCGAGTCGCGCATCGTGCAGGAATTTCCGGCCAGCGGCGAGCCACCCGAAGACGCGAAGGGCGCGATTTGGGTGCGTCCCGAGCTCGTGGTGAGCGTCCGCTTTTTGGGCTTTACGGAGAGCGATCATCGCCTGCGCGCGCCCGTGTTTCGCGGGCTCCGTAGCGACATCGAGCCGCGCGATTGTCGCGCCGCGCCGCCCGACGAAATGATCGAAGCGACGCCGGCGCTCGTTGCCGAGGAGAGCCGCGCATCGCTCGCTGAAGCGGGCGATCAAGCCGAGTCCGGGCCTCTGCCGCGCCGCGGGCTACCAGCGCGCGAAGCGTCGTCAGCGCTGAACCCCAAATCAGCCTCGAGTGAAGCGAGCGCGCCGAGCGCAGTTCGGCGCGTGACGATCTCGAACCCGAACAAAGTGTTTTGGCCCGACGAGGGCTACACCAAAGGCGATTTGTGCGCTTACTACACCGCGATTGCCGAGGTGATGCTGCCGTTTTTGCACGAGCGCCCGGTCGTGCTGGTGCGCTATCCGGACGGGATCAAGGGCAAATATTTTTATCAGTGGAACGTTCCCGCGGGTACTCCGGACTGGATCGAGCGCATCGAGTTGATCGACGAAGATGACGCGAATCATCAGCGAAAAACCTTGTTCTTGATCGACAGCGTGGATGCGCTCGTGCACATCGCGAACCTCGGTTGCATCCCGCTGCACGTGCTCGCGGCGCAACGCGGCTCGCTCGATCAATGTGATTTTCTGACCGTCGACTTCGATCTCGGTGAGCGCCCGTTTTCGGATGCCGTGCGTTTGGCCCTGGATTTGCGCGCGATCCTCGATGACGTGGGTTTGATTGGGTTTCCCAAGACGTCCGGGCAACGAGGGTTGCACGTGCTCGTGCCGCTCGGCCCGGGCGTGAATTACGACACGGCGAAGTTACTGGTCGAGCTGTTGGGGCGCCTCGTGACCGACAAGAATCCGACCATCGCCACCATGGAGCGACGCGTGAATCAACGCGGCGCGCGCGCCTACGTCGACACGGGTCAAACCGGGCCGTCGCGCACGATCGTCGCGCCGTATTCGGTGCGCTCGCATCCGGGCGCCACCGTCTCGACTCCGATCTCCTGGAACGAGCTGCACGTTGCGCTCGACCCTTCGCGTTTCACGATGCTCACCGTGCCGAACCGCGTGCAGGAAGTCGGCGATCCCTTTGCGGGTTTCATGAGCGCGCGACCCAACGTGCCGGCCGCGGTCGCCGCGCTTTCCAAATATCTCTAAAGCAGAAAATCGACACGAATTCCGGGCAATCGCCGGCTTCACGCGCCCGATGGTGGATGATAGAGTGAGCGCGCGTTGGGGTTTTTATTTGGGTTGAAAGGGTTCGGCGGATGAAGTGGCTTTCGTGGGCGGTGGTCGGCGGGATTTCGTGTGCAGCGTGCGGCGGCGGTAGCGGAGTCGGCAAACCGGTTTCGCAATTTCCATCACGGTCGGAGCTCGACAGCGTCGCGAGCGGCGGCCCAATCACTCCAAAGGGTGCTACCGGCGTCGCGGACGTCGATAGCTGGCAAATGCAGGCGCCCGCGTCGCTCGCCCAATACCCGAGCGAGACGACTTGGGATCAGCTTGCGATCAGTACGAACCAGGCGCACCAGAACAGCGTGACGCTGTCGGCGGCCCTGCGTTGCGCCGCGCAAGAAGCCGCCCGCTTCTACACCGTCAACGGCGGCATGCCGGATGACGGCTTGCGCGAACATTTGTTGCTCCGTTGCGGCAGCACGCTGCCTGGTCATTCGTTCGAATACCTCACGCAGCAAGTGCCGGACAGCGCGCCGCTCGCTGACGTGGAGGCCTCCGATCGTGCCGGCGTCGAGAAAATGTTGGCGCAACAATTCCGTGAGCCGCATGCCGAAGTCGGGTTGGGTTCGGCGCGCGGCAGCGGGCGCTACGCGGTAGTGGTGTTCAGCGGCAAGCCGCGCGCGAATTTCAACGACTTCGCGCCGGTGGTTCAAGGTGACAGCGTCAGCTTGAGTGGGCAATTGAAGGTGCAATCCGAATACTTGATCGCGCTCGCGACGCAGGGTCAATACGGCGTCAAGCCGTGCGAGCTCGATCCGTCGCAGCGCTTGCCGGCGTTTCGCGTCACTTGTCAGCTCGCGACCAACGATCCGGCGACGCGCATCGAGCTCGTGACCAAACAAGAGGGTCGCGTGCTGCTCGAGCCTGCCGCCGAACTGGAGCTGCGGCACGATGACCAAGCCGAGCTCGCCTACAACGCCGCGCAATACGGCGCGAACAAGGTAGTCCGAGATTCGAGCCAATTTCGCGGTCAACTGCTCGAAGATTTGAATCAGGTTCGCGCTGCGGCGGGGCTCCGGCCGTTCGCGCTGGAGCCGCGTCAATCGGCGACCGAAGATCGCCTCGCGCCCTACCTTTATCAAACGATGTCCGCCGGGGACGACGTGCAAGAGACGACGATCACGCTCGGCTTGCTCGCCGGCTGGGACGTCGCAGGTTTGATCCGGGATGGCGGCATCTTCGTGAGCTCGGTGAACACGGCGCGAAATCCGAGCCGCTGGCTCACGCAAGCGCTCGCGAGTCCGCTCGGGCGTTGGGTGCTTCTCGAACCGACCATGTCTCGCATCGGCATCGGCGCGAGCGAGCTTTCGCCGGCGGGCGAAATGGCCGTCGTGACGACCTACGCGTTTTTCGACGATGTCGATCATCGCGCGGACGAAGCGACGGTACTCGACGAGCTCGATCGCGAGCGGCGCGCACACGACGTCGCTCCGGTACGCCGCGTGCCGAATGATTCGGCGATGCAGCGCGCACTGCGCGAAATCAACAGCGGCGCCGAATCGAGCTCGGACGCGCTCAATGGCGTGATGCACGAAACCGTGGCCGCCCGAAGCCGCGGAGTCTCCGCTTTCTTGGTCGAGACCTCCAGCCCGAAGTACATGCACTTCGACCCGCTGCTGTTGACTTCGAGCACCCTCGAGGTCGAAGTGGGCGTGACGCACTATCGAGCGCCTGGCGCGGCTTGGGGGCAGTACGTCGTTCTGTTCGTGGTGCTCGACCACGGCGCGCCAACGAAGACGGCGAAAGTGCGCGTGCGGCAAATCCTGTAGGCTCGACTGATGCGCGGCTCGGCTCGGTAGCGCTGGGGCACGAGAGGGCTACCGAAGCCTGACGCCGTATTTCGATCAGCTGCTCTCGGCGCTCGCGCCTTGATGCGTGCGGCGCGCTAAAGCAGGCACTGCTCGAGCTTGTCCGCGTTCGGTGCGATCATTGCGCAGTCGTAAGCTCGCCGTGAAACACGGTTTTGGCATTGGCCGAATTCGGGATCACTTTCGGCTTTTTGCCGCGCTTCGCGCTGCAATTTGTGGAGCTCGGTCGCGTTCGTGCCGGGGCGATCCGAATTCACCAGCAGCTCGACGTAATGATCCAGCAGCGCGTCGCATTCGTCGCGGCTCGGCGGTTTGCCGCAAGCAATGACGAACGCGACGGTGCACGCGCCGAACGCGAGCAGAGCGCGCGAGCGAGCTCTGCTCATTTGAAGCAATCGTCGACGATTTCCGACGAAGTCTTGGCCGTGCGCACACACTGCATCGCGCGCTCGGTGATGCGCTTGCCGACGCAGTCTTTGAGCGTGTTGTTCGCGAGCGCTTTTTTCGTCTCGTCGACTTCTTGCCCGACCGCTTTCGGGTCGGTCGTGCCGCCCGCCTTTTCGAGCTCGAGCGTGGCGATGCGTTCGACGATTTCCTGGCACTCTTTGTCGGAAGCCGGGTGGCCGCAGCCGCTGACGAACGCGAGCAGCACGAACGAGAGCGAAAACCAAAGCAGCGGGCGCATGCGAGCTTCGAGGCTTTTGCCTGCTTCCCGGGCGCAGGGCAACCAGGCGTGTGCAACCAAGAATTTCCGCGCTGCGAAATTCGCTAAATTCGCGGTATTTTGTCGGTTATTCGCGGCATGGGCTCAGCGCTCGCTGAAATCTGGACGTGTGTGCAGGTGCTGCTAACTTCTTTGTCGATGCCTCGAACTCGCGCGAGCACGGCGCCGCGGCCGACTCCGGAGCTGTTGCTCCGGAAAGCGACGCTCGCTCGGACCTCGGGTACGCGCGCGAAATATGCCGAGCGCGGGCTGGCGTTGAGCGCGGGGCTCGACCGCGCCACGCGCGCGCTGTTGTTACGGCAGCTCTATTTATCGCACATGGAAGCGCGGCGCTTCGACGAAGCGCTGCTCGCGGCCGAAAAGATGATCGAAGCCGACATCATGCCTGACGTCGCGCGGCAGGATGCGGCGCGCGCTTGCCTCGGTCTCGGCGAACGCGAGCGAGCAGTCGAGCATTTGCGGCTGGCCAGTCGCGTGAGCCCCGCGGCGCGCCGCGCGTTTCATTTATGGACGCTCGGCAGCGTTTTGTACCTGATGGGTAACCATCGCCAAGCGGTGGGCGCGCTCACGCGCGCGTCGCGCTGGGGCACGACCGAAAAGCCGCTTTACCTCGCGCAAGTCGCGCTGGCGCGGCGTGCGGCCGGCGAATCGAGCGCCGACTTCGCCGCATTGCGCGAACGTCTCGCCGATGCGCCGTGCGGCCAAGGTTACGGCCAGTTCGTGCTCGGCGAATTGGCCTACGTCGAAGGCGATTTTGCCGCTGCGCGCCAGTATTTGCGGCTGTTCATCAAGCGCACGACCGGAGGGCGCGTCGCGCTCGAGGTGGCGTTGTCGGCCGAAATCGCGCACGCTCGCCGCCTGATCCGCGCCATGCGCACAAAACAGCAGGGCGCGGCCTAATCCTGAAACCTCGCATGGCCTCGGCGGTACCTTGATCGTGAAGTTTTTCCGCTCTTCCAAAGCTCAGCTGGCGCTCGGCGCGGCGCTCGTTTGCCTGTTCGCGCCGAGCGTCGCGCTGGCAGCGCCCGAAGCGAGCGACGCGTTCACGCAAGCGCTCGACAAAGGCCCGCTCTACGCCGCACTCGCCGCATTTGCCGGCGGTTTTTTGGCCAGCCTCACGCCCTGCGTTTATCCGATGGTCGCGATCACCGTCAGCGTGTTCGGCGCCGCCCAATCCAAGAGCCGCTGGCAGGGTGCGTCACTGTCGCTCGCGTTCGTGCTCGGCATCGTCGCGATGCTCGTGCCGCTCGGGGTGATCGCCGGACAAAGCGGGATGATTTTCGGCGCGGTGCTGCAAAATCGCTGGGTCGTGCTGGGTATGGCCGCGCTCTTTCTCGCGCTCGCGAGCGCGATGTTCGGCGCGTTCGAATTCGCGTTGCCCTCGGCCATCACCAACAAGCTCGCCGAGCTCGGCGGCATTGGTTACAAGGGTGCGTTCTTGCTCGGCGCTGCCTGCGGCTTGATCGCGACGCCGTGCACGGGCCCGGTGCTGACCGGCATCCTGGCGTTCATCGCCAAAACCAAGAGCTCAGCGCTCGGCGCGGCGGCGATGACCGCGTTCGGTGTCGGACTCGGCGTGCCGTTTTTTGCGGTCGGCACCTTCGCCGTGCAATTGCCGAAGAGCGGCGCTTGGATGGTGCACGTCAAATCGATCCTCGGCATCGTGCTCGTGGTTGTGGCGCTGCACTATGTGGGCACGGTGCTGCCAGTGCTCACGCGCGCCACGCACCCGTCGCTCGCGTTCTTCGGCGGCATGTTCGCGCTGGTCGTGCTGGGTGCCTTGCTCGGCGCGGTGCACCGCGAATTCGGCGAGCCCGGCGCGGGCGTGAAAGTCGCCAAAGCGCTCGGCATCGTCTGCGTCAGCGCGGGCCTATTTTTGAGCATCGAAACCGCGCTCAAGCCCAACGAAATCGTGTCGTGGGAGCATCAGCTCGAAGTCGCGCAGAGCCGCGCGCAGCGTGAAAGCCGGCCCTTGCTCGTCGATTTCGGCGCGCGCTGGTGCACCGCCTGCAAAGAGCTCGACAAAGTCACGTTCGCCTCGCCGGACGTCGCGATCGAAATGTCGCGCTTCGTGAACGCCAAGGTCGATGCTTCCGAGGACGACGATCCCAAGATCGTGGCCACGCTCACCTCGTTCAAAGTGCGCGGTTTGCCGACGGTCGTCGTGCTCGACTCGCACGGCAAGGAAGCGCTGCGCTTCAACGACTTCGTTC
This sequence comes from Polyangiaceae bacterium, assembly GCA_036268695.1. GTDB lineage: Bacteria > Myxococcota_A > Polyangia > Polyangiales > Polyangiaceae > PMG-095. The sequence continues at coordinate 8,882 of DATATR010000325.1, forward strand.
CGCCGGAGCTTTTTTTGCCGGCAATCAAAGCCGTCGAGTGACGTTTGCAGATTTTACCGCCAAGGCGCCAAAGGATCGGCGAGGGCGCCAGTTGATTTTTGGGGTTTGCCTTTTGCGCTGCGGTACGTCGGTGTCGAACTCTGAGTGAACCGCGCAGCGGGCTACCAGTGCGCGTTCGGTCGTCCGCGCTGAACCCTAAATTTTATGACGCTCAGGGTTCGAAGTCTTTGGGCGGCGCGGCGGGCTTTGCGGGTGCGGCGGGCTTCGGCGGCGCTTCGTCGTCAGCCGCGCTCGGCTTCGCCGCGGCGGGTTTTGGCTTGGGCAGGGCGGGTGCCGCGCCTGGCGTGGCAGCGCTGGTCGCGGCGTGCGGTTTGGCGTGCGCTTTCGGCTTTTTGGTTTCTTCGTTCGCTGCTGCCGGCTCGGGCGTGGGCGCTGGCGCGCTCAGCGAGCCGTCGTCGGTGTTCACTGCTTTCGCGATCGCGGCGAGCAGCTCTTCGCTCTGGCCCATCACTTCTTGGCCGCGCGCTTTCATCAGCGTGATGAGTTTTTGGCCGTCTGCGAGGTTTTGCTTCACTTCGCTCTGTTTGCCGAGGTGCGCTTTGGCGAACGCGTTCGGCACTTCGGCGTCGAGGTTGATCTCGTCCAGCTCGAGCTTGCCGAGCTCGACCTCGGCGGCCTTCATTTGGCTGACGTTGCGGAGGAGGTTCGTGGCCGAAGTTTCGATGTGCGTGATCAGCGCGGCGGAAGCGTCGTCTTTCGGGCGAATCGTGGCGCGGATCGTGGCGCTGGCGGCTTCGGGTTTGTCGAGCGACGGGTTTTGCTCGAGCCGCATGCGCACGCCTGTGTGGCCGAGCTTCTGCGCTTCTTCGTGGATGCGCGAGCTGACGCCATCCGCCGGCGTTTCGGGCGAAAGCTCGAGCGCTTGGGCGAGGCCTTGTCGCTCGTTGTCCGGAACGCGCGGCGCGTTTTCCATCTCGACTTGCAGTTGATAGAGCCGAATGAAAAATTGGTCGTAGTCGGCGTTGCCGGACGAATAATATTTGCCCTGCGCGACGGTCGATGGTCCGCCCATCCCGAACGCCGCGCAGCCGGGCAGCAGCGTGCAAGCGCCGAGCGCCACGCCGAGCGAGAGCGCGAGCGAGATGGCGGTCTTCGAGTGCGAAATCATTGGCATGAAAGCGTGGCTCCCCATAGCTCGTCGTGACCTGCGGTCGTGAGGATGAACAGCGTGGTCGCGCCGCCCGCGAACGTCGCGAGCGAACCCTGGCCCGCGTTTGCGCCTTTCGGCGAGACCAGCGCGGGGTTTTCGAGCGGAGTCAGATCGGCGCTGAAGCTTTGCACGCGAACTTGATACTGCCCCGAGATGCCTTCGGTCCACTGCACGAGCCAGCGATCCGGAGCGAGCGCGGAAAGCGTCGGCGAAATCGCGCCGCCGCCAATTCCCGAGACGAGCTCGCGCGCCGGGCTCGGCGCGGCGCCCGGCTTGACCAGTGACACGAACACCTGCCACGGCGCGTCCGGCGTGTTGCGTCCGGCGAACGCGACGAGCGCGCCCGCCGCGCTACCGGCGATTACCGGGGTGCCGAGCAGCTTCGGCGCGCCCGGGATTGGCGCAAGTTCGGATTTTTTCGCGCCGTCACTGCCGACGAAGCCGAGCAGCACCGCGCCCGATTGTCCGCCACGTCGGAACGTGACGCCGTAACCGAATGCGCCGACCGCGGCGCTGCGCGGCTCGGTGATCTTCGCGTCCGGATCGAGCGGCCAAATCACGCTCGAGCTGCCGGCGACCACGCGTGAGAAGCCCACGTCGCTCACGCCGAGGGTGAACGGCGGAACTTCGTCGACCGTGTGCGCCGAGTGCAGCGCGCTGTCGTCGCGATCGACGAAGAATGCGAGCGAGCCCGAACGCGTCAGCGGCACGACGCCGCGCACGGCGTCTTTGCCGTCTTCTTCGAACGCGGGCGCCGTGTCGAGCGTGTCGGGATTCAAGCGCAGTCCGACGCCTTTGGTCTTGGTCGCGGCAAAGCCGAGCGCGAGCGCCTTCTCCGAGCCGGCGGTGATCGGCGTCGCCAAGGGTGGCACGCTGCGCTCGACGTTCGCCGCGATCAGCGCCGCCGGCACCGTCACGCGACAGCCCGGAGCCGGCAAAGGCGTGGGCGGCGTGCTGGCGAGCGCGCTTGCCGAGGGCGCGGGCGCGACGTAATTCGCATGGTTCTGCGTCAGGAACACCGCGACGAGTGCCACGAGCAGCGCGCCGCACAGCGCCGACAGCGCCATCACCACGCTGCGGCTATCGACGGCAAAGCGCCCAATTTTCACCAGCGAATGCCGTGAAAGCGCGCGCGCGAGCACGTCTTCGCTCGCGGAGTTGAGCGGTGCACGCGCGGCGAGCAAGGGCTCGACCGGAGTGCGTCGCGCTTCGGGCGGCACCGTCGGCATCACCTCGAGTGTCGAGTCGAGCGGGGGTTCGATCGACGGTGGCGCTTGCGAATTCGGAGCTTGGGCTTCGGCTTGCAAGAGCGCCTTGTTCACGACCGGCGGGAGCGCGTTCGCTGAACGCGCTGGCTCGTTGATCGAAGGCGTGAGCACGGGGGCTGGTGTTGCCGAGAGCGGCGTGGTCGTCGCGGGTGCGATGCGCGGCGCCAAGCCCGCCGGGAGTACCGCTCCGAAGCCGCCACCCGGTGGTCCGAGCGACGGAATCGGCGTCACCACCGCGCTACGTTTTTCGAACGAAAATGAGCTCGAAGAATCGAGCGCGGGCACCGCGGGAACACCGCGAGCCGGCGGCGGCACGGCGCCAGGCGGGCGGAGCGTCGCGGTCGCCGAGGGCACAGTGCCTTCTTCGGTCAGCGTGGGCAGCGGTGAACGGCCGCGTGCGACGGGTGTCACCGCGTCTCGCCGCACCACGGTCGCCGCTGGCGCAGCGCGTCGCGGTGCGCCGATCGTGCCGAAGCTGCTCGGCGCGAGCGTGTCGCGCGCCGCTTCGCTCGGGTTCGGCGACGAAGGCTTGAGCTCACGACGCTGACCGGGAATGGTCGGCGCGAGCGGCGGCAATCCGCCGGATGCGGGCGCATTGCTCACGGACGCGTTGCCGGGCGCGGGCGGCGCGCTCGCTTTGGCGCGAATCGGTGGGGGCGGGGGCTGCGTGCGCTGCGCGGGTGGCGAAACGCGCGGGACTGGCGCGCTCGTTTTCGGCGCGAGCGGCGCTGTCGCGGCGCTCACCGGCGTGCGCTCGCCGGGCGCGGTCGGCGGATTGTGCATGTTCGGATCGCGCCGCGGTTTGAGCGTGCTCTCGCGACTCGCTTCCGGAATTGCATCGTTGAGCTCGGCGACGCGATTGGCCGGCAGCCATTCGGCCCAGCCTGGTCGCCACACGAGCGCATTCGCCGGCACCGATCCGCCGCTGAGCGCCGCACGCAGATCGCGCTCGCTCCCCGACACTCGCTTGCCGTTGCTTGCGAGCCAGTGAACTCGATCATCCGCGGATTCGGCCAAAGCGCGCTCCAGAGCACAGACTCCTCGATTATGCCCAGAATTGCCACCGCCGGAGCCACAAACTCGCGCGGCCCGCCTGCCGCGCGGGGCGAGATTCAGCGGCGTTGATCCGTGTACGCGACGGCCACGCAGCCGACGACTTCGTCACCCGCGGCGCGTAGCGCGCGGATGCAGGCGCCGAGCGTCGCCCCGGTGGTGACGACGTCGTCCACTAGCACGACCGCGTTCCGCGCGCGGTTTGCGCGCGATTCTCTGGCCCGAAACGCGCTCGCGATGTTCTCGGCTCGGCCTTTGCGATTGCGTTTGGCCTGCTGCTCGGTGTTCCGCACGCGCTCGAGTCGGCGCGCATCGACGCTGCCGCGCGCCGCGCGCGCGAGCTCACGCGCGAGCAGCGCCGCTTGGTTGTAGCCGCGCTCGGCAAGCCGCAGCGGATGAAGTGGCACCGGCACCCACACGTGCTCCGGCTCGATCCCGAGCAGATCGATCCCACGCAAGGAGAGCGAGGCGAGCGCGCCGCACAGCTCCGGCGCGTCGCGATATTTGAAGCGCTGAATGATGGTCGCGACGGGCTCCGCGTAGCGCGTGCCAGCGAATACCGGCACACCGTCGATGTGAAGCGCGACGTCGAGTAACGGTTCGGGTTCGTTGCACTCGGTGCAGTAGCCGTTCGGCTGGGGCTCGAGTGCTTCGCAGACCACGCAGCGCCGCGGCGCCAGTACGTCGAGCAAAGTCGCGCCGAGCGCACCCCAAATCCCAAGTCGCATGCACGGCGGATCGGCGCGCGCCCACGTCGAGTTGCGGGCACGTCGCTCAAGCGTTTTGAGGCTGGGGCCCAAAACCTGAGGGTGGGACCAGGAATTCACTTCCTGGGGCGGGAGCTGTCCCGATGACTACAGGCCGAGCAGCGTCGTCATCGAGGCTTCGTCGGCCGGCGTGAAATCGTAAGCGTCGAATTCGCTGCTCCTGACCCAGCGAAAATCGTGCACGTTGACCGGGCTCGGCTCGCCTTCGATCAGGCGCCCTTCGTATAAGTAGAGCTCGACCACGTAGCGCTCGTACGGATGGCTGACGAAGCTCATCAATTTGCCGGCCTGCACCGACACCCCCAAACGAAAGCCCACTTCGCGCTTCAGCGCCGCGGCGTCGCTTTCGCCGTCTTCGACGCGCCCACCTGGGAACTCCCACATGAGCGGCAAAACGGCGCTCGGCCGACGCTGCGTGATCAGGTAGCGCCCGCCGTGCTCGATCACGGCAGCCACCACCCGAATGGTGCGCGGCGTGGCCATGCCGAGCTTAGTAGTCGATCCGGAACAGCTGCTGTCCCATCAACAAGATGTCGGTCGCGCCGACCTGATGTTCGGCGCGCAGACGCACGAAGGTGCCGTTCGAACTGCCGACGTCAGTCAGGTAAATTTTGCCGTCTTTGCCTTTGGCGACGCTGCAATGCAAACCGGAGACGTAGCCGTCTTCGGAGAACAAGATGTCGCCGCGTTCGCGCCCGCAGTGCACGCCGCGCTCGGGGATCGGGAACGCGTTGCCCGTCGTGTCGCGGCCGATCACGAGCGCGAGCCGACCGATGTAGCCCTTCGCGGGGCTGCCGAAGCGCTCCACGTTGTCCGGCGATTTGCCCTGACCCTTGAGCTCTTCGAGGCGAATGATTTCTTGCCCGATGCGGAACAGATCGCCGAACTCGAGCAAGCACGGCTCGTTCGGGCGCAGCTTCAAATACACGCCGTTCAACGAGTCTTCGTCTTTGATGAAGAGCGCGTTGCCGCGACGGGTGAAGGTGGCGTGGCGCGGTGAGAGGTAGCTGTCACCGGCGAAAATCGAGCCCGTATCGCGGCCGAGCGTGATCACGGCTGCATCCGGCAAGCGGTACGTGCCGGCCTCACTGCCGTCCGCGCGGAGTGCGGTGAGCACGACTGATTGGCCGCCTGCTGCCACGGGTGCAGCTGCCGCCGGTGCGGCCGACGGACTCGCGGCGAGCGCGCCCAAGTTGTAACCACACGAAGCGCAGAAGCGATTGTTCGTGCCGTTCACGTGGCCGCACTGCGGACAAGTGACGGTGCCGCCAGCTGGCGCGGGCGCTGCAGCAGAGGGACGCGCAGACGCAACAGGTGCCGGAGCCGGCGCTGCCGCCGCGGGCATCGGCATCGGCGCAGGCGCGGGCATCGGCGCCGCAATCGCGGGCACGCCTTGAGGAGGCGTTGCTGCCGTAAAGGGTTTCGCTGCGGCTGCACGCGGAAGCTCCGCTCCGCAGCCCAAGCAAAACTTGTAATGGTCCTGATTCTCCTTACCGCACTTCAAACACGTGATCACAGGTGTCCTCCAGAGAGCGGACCGAGCTCGCGAGCGCGCACGAAATTCCCTCGTAAGCGCGCGAGATTATCCACGCCCACCTGCCTGGGTCAAGGGCTCGGGCGTTCACGGCGTAAGCTTCGCGAGCGCCTGGCGGAGTAAATCCCCCAGCGGTTCGGTTTCGAGTTTCGGACCGAGGGCCGACACAGCGCGCTCTGCTTCGCTCGGCCGATAGCCCATGTTGACCAGCGCGCTCAGCAGGCGCGCTGCCTCGTTGCCGTCGCCCAAACTCTCGGCCGACGGCGCCGCCGCGGCGCTTTCAAGGCCGCGAAGTTTTTCTTTCAACTCCAAAACCAGCCGTTCGGCCGTCTTCTTACCGATGCCGGGCACCTTGCCGAGTCGCGCGTGGTCGCTCCGCTCGACGGCGCGGGCCAGCTCTTCGACGCTGAGTGCGCTGAGCAGCCCGAGCGCCGTCTTCGGCCCGACGTTGGGCACCGCGAGCAATAAACGAAAAACTCGGCGCTCGGTCTCGTTCGCGAACCCGAACAGATCGAGCGCGTCCTCGCGCACGTGCGTGTGGACCCACAGCTCGACTTCGGCGTTCCCCGTCTCGCGCGCGCGGCCCAGCGTGCCGACGGGCGTGGCGAGCTCGTAACCCACGCCTTGGACATCGAGCACGACGGCACCGGTCGCTTCGTCGGCGAGCACGTGCCCGCGCAGCCGACCGATCACGAACGCGCTCGCATTGGGACCACGAAGCGGACGCTAATTGTTTTGTGCGCCTTGAGCAATCCAACGCGCAAAAGTCTGAATCTCCGCCGTGGTCAGCTCGAGGTCCGACATTTGCGCTTCGCAGCTCGGTGGCATGGGTCCGCCGCAGTCGGTCTTGATTTCCGCAATCGTCGAGGATTGCAGCATGCAGCTCAGATTCTGAGCGTTTTCACAACCGGTGAGCTTGAGCATCAAGAAGCTGTTCGCCGGGTCCATCGGCTTGACGATCGAAAGGCTCGGCGCGGTATGGGATGGGGCGAGTAGCTCGCCAGTGATCTCGGCGAGTAACGTCGCGTCCACGGGGGTGCTGGTGTCCGTCGCGGTTGGGCCGAGATAGAGCCCAGCGGCGGGATACACTCCATTGCTGCTCTGCAGGGTGACGCCGTGACACGCGCTCGTGTTGCAAGTCGAGCGAATGATCGGGTTGAAGATGTCGTCTTTGAAGCTCACCGTGCCGCTGCCGAGGTTCGAGTAATCGAGCGGGGCGCAGGTTGGAGTGATCGGGTTGGTCGTGCAGTCGCTCGAGCTGCCACCCGCGGGGTTCGTGGTCGAGCTACAGCCGAGCGAAGCGAGCGTGAGCAGGATGGGAAGCGCTGCGAACAAGTGCCTGAATCTCATCGAATTCCTTCATTTCCCCGCACCTCTCGGTCATCGCTCGAAAAAGTAGCAGACGCGCCGCGAGCGGCATTGGGTTTGACGACAACGATCTGTTCGCGACGGAGCGCGATGTGTTAGAGCGCTCGCGATGGCTGCGCGCGGAGTGTTAGGAATTGTGTTTGCCTTCGCGCTCTGCGCTTGCGGCGGCTCATCGAGTGAAACGCCGCCGCCACTGCAGCCCGATCCCGCCGGCTTTCACTACGCGGGTGTCTCGGCTGCGGCTTCCGCTCCGCTCGATGCAGGCGTCGAACCCACGCGACACCACGCGAACGAAGAAGACGACGATGACGAGCCGCGAACTCCCGCGCGCTCCACGTGGGGCACTCCGTCGCCGCGGCGCTGAGCAAGGTTTTGGGTTTGGCGGAACGGCTCGTCCGCGGGCTGCGCTCTAAAACGCACCGCTCAGCGAGACGCCGCTGAAACCAGGTGACACGGCTGGTGTCACGAGCGGATGACTCAGTGTGCCGGCACTCGCAGTCGCGCTCGTGCCGCCGCCGTGTGGCGCCAGGAAATACCAAAGCAAACCACCCGCGACCGTCGCAGCGCCGATGCCGGTGACGACGCCACCGGTGATTTCGCGGCTGCGCGCGTCGTTACCGCCGTCGATCAGCGCTTGATAGCCCATCTTGCTCGTATCGCAGACGCGGTTCGGGCATTGGTCTTCGAAATTCTTGGTGTCCTTCGCGGCTTTCGCATAGACCGCGACCCCGACGATCAGCACGACGCCACCGACGCCGGTGACGACCAACGCCAAAACCGGGCGCCCGCCGTGAGCGTGATCGGCTGCGAGCGGCGCGGGCGATTGCTGCGTGGGTGGGGGCTCGGTTGGTGCAGGCGTGGTCGTGTTCGCGGCAGGCGTCGTCGTCGTGGGCGGAGCCGCTTTTTCGGACGCGATCTGCTTCTTCAACACTTCGATCCGGCGCTGGATCTGATCTCGGTCGGCCGCGTTCGGTTCACGCACCAGAAAGGTCTCGAGCGCGACCACTGCTTGGCGTTTTTGCCCGTAGAGCTCGTAGGCCCGCGCTAGGTTTTTGAGCAGCAAATTCGCCGTGCAATCGCGGCGGTAAGCGTCTTCCCAATAGTTGATGGCGCGCGGATA
>DATATR010000326.1:0-2205 GCA_036268695.1 Polyangiaceae bacterium
CGGGGGAGGGATAATACCAATCGAGCGCGAGCGGGCCGTTCGTCGCTTCACGATTCGGGTCGAATAAGACGCGCTCGGTGCCGTCGATGCCGTCTTGGACGAAGAGCCGCGGCTGATCTTCGCCGCCGTTTCTGCGTGTGAAAAAGTAACGGCAGACGCCGGACGAGAGCCGCGCGATCGCTGGTAGCGACACCGAGCCGATCTGAAAAAGTTCCGTGAGCCGCGTCCGGAGCAGAGCTCGCTCGGGCACGCGCGCAAGAAATGCTTCGGTTTCTGCGTTCTGGGCGAGGACCCAAGATTTGACTTCGGGATCCGCGTCGTCTTCGAGCCAGCGATACGGATCTTCGACCCAGGTGCCGTGGAAGTCGTCGCCTGCGTCGCCGCGTTGCGTTTCGATTCGTGGCACTTCGGCTCGGCTCGTCAGGCTCGCGAACTCGGAATGCTCGAAGCGTGTTGCCCGAATTTTTCTGCGAGCAAATTCGCTGCTTCACGACCGCGTTCGCTGGTCGGCACGTAGATGTCTGGCGTGACGACCAGCATGGGCGGCGCGATCTCACGCGCGTCGAGGCCGAGCAGAACATCTAGATCGGCGATCAACGCGTCCATCGTCGGGTAGCGATTCTCGCGGTGCTTGCGCGTCGCGCGCCCGACGACGTAGTCGACGCCTGATTCCAAATCTTCGTTCAACCACGAGGGCGGTGGAACCGAGGAAAACAATTGATGGCGAAGCAAATCCGCTTGGCCGACCGACTCGAATGGCAAATGCCCGGTCAGCGCGCGAAACATCACCACGCCCAAGCTGTAGACGTCGCTACGCGGATCGACTTGTTCGACCAGGATTTGTTCGGGTGCCATGTACTCCGCGGTGCCGAGGATGTTGTGCGCGCCGCTGCCGTCGCCGGACGTCCAGAGCTTGGCCAGGCCGAAGTCGATCACCTTGAGTCCATACGGTTCGCCGCGCGGGCCGAGCAGCAGGAAATTGTCCGGCTTCACGTCGCGATGCACGACTCCGGCGCGATGCGCGGCAGCGAGGCCCGCTGCGGCTTGCTTCAATAAAATCAGCGCCGTATCGAGTGGGATGGTGCCTTCACGGCGCAGGTACTCGCCGAGCGATTCGCCGAGCAAGGCTTCCAGCACCAAAAACGGCGCGCCTTCGTCGGTTTGTCCGGCGTCGAGCACGGTGACGACGTTCGGATGCACGACGGCTTTTGCCGCTTCGGCTTCGCGCAGCAAGCGGCTGCGAAACTCGGCGGACGCCGCAGTTTCCGGCGCCAGCATCTTCACCACGACGGGCGCGTGCGTGACGAGATCTTCGGCCAGGTACACGCGCGCGGTCGAGCCGCGCGTCAGAAAACCGCGCACTTGATAGCGCCCGGCGAGCACCGCGCCGCTCTGCGTCGACTCGCGCACGCCGAAGGAGGCGAACGTCGCGGAGCGCCGTTCACCTTCGCTCTCGCCAGGCGAATCGCCTGGAGCAGCGTGCGATGAGCGGCGTTCCGGATCGGCGGGAGGCGGCATGCGGTGCTCGGACCGGCAGCGCTCAATCGGTCTCGCGCTTCGACCCCGACGAAGTGGCGGGCGTGACGGAGGCTGCAGTTCGCTTATCCATCGGCAAGAACTCGCGTTCGTCGTAGCCGGTGTAGATCTGGCGCGGGCGCGCGATCTTCTGGTCCTTGTCGAGCAACATCTCTTCCCACTGCGCGAGCCAGCCCGAGGTGCGCGGGATCGCGAACAGCACCGGGAACATGTCGACTGGGATTTGTAAGGCTTCGTAAATCAGGCCCGAATAAAAGTCGACGTTCGGGTAGAGCTTGCGCGACACGAAGTAATCGTCCGTGAGCGCGATTTTTTCGAGCTCGAGCGCGAGCGGCAAGAGCGGGCTCTTTTTGCCGACGAGATCGAACACCTGATCGGCGAGTCGCTTGATCACCTTCGCACGCGGATCGTAGTTCTTGTACACGCGATGGCCGAAGCCCATCAGCCGTGCGCCGACGCCGCCTTTCACTTCTTTGACGAAGGCCGGGATATTCGACATCGAGCCGATTTCACGCAGCATGCGCAGCACGGCTTCGTTCGCGCCGCCGTGGAGCGGACCGTAAAGCGCGGCGGCGGCGCCGGCGACCGCGACGTACGGATCGGCGCGCGAGCTGCCGATGCTGCGCATCACATTGGTCGAACAGTTCTGTTCGTGGTCCGCGTGCAGGA
>DATATR010000327.1:0-27414 GCA_036268695.1 Polyangiaceae bacterium
GAGGTAGCTCAGCGCGCGCCACCATTCTCCGCCCAAAATCCCTTCAGCGACGAACGCCCAGCGCTTCAGGAACGCTTCGCGCGACTCGAAGAATTGCGGCGCGCTCCCGACCAAATAAATCGCGACGTTGATGACCACGAGCGCGCTCGTTACGTTGGAACGTTGCTTTGGCGAAGCTTGCCAGCCAAAGCGCTGCTTCTCGTCGAAGCTGCGAGCGAACCGCGCGATGAGTGCCATCGTCTGCGCTGAGAGTTGGCGCTCCGGTGCCTGATCCAAGAGCGCGCTCCAGTGCTCTTCGGCGCGCGCGCGGATCTGCGCGTCTTCGTTCGTGCGCAAGCGAGAGAAAGCGAGCCGCGCTTCGGCGGTGTGACCGGCATGTTGATGTGCTACCGCGAGCCAAAACTCCCGCGTAGCAGCCGAGTAGCGCCGCGCCCTCGCTCCGAGCACGCGCGCGGTGAGCTCGACGTGGCCGGTGAAGGCAAATAGGTAGAGCAGGGCGAGCTCCTGAGCACCGCCGCGAGTGAGCGTCGCTTCTTGCGCGGCCATGAATTTGGCTAGATCGTCGATTTGGCCGAGCTCGCCGAGCGCGCGCAAGTAGAGCGCGAGTAGCGTCGGTTGGGTTTGTAGCGCAAGCAGGCCCTGTTCTTCGCCGAGCGCGCGCAGCTCCTGCCAATGCGCAAGCAAGCGCAAGCGGTGAGCGCGCGCAGTGAGCGCGACGCGCGGGCTCTTCCGAGCGAGCACTTGGAGCAATGCCTCCGCTTCGCCGAGCTGACCGTTCTGCGCGAGCTCGAACGCGCGAAACAGCGGCGGCGTCACGCGGTAGTCCGCGCTCGGATGAAACAGCGCAGCGAGCGTCGAAAAACGCCGGGCGCGCGCATAACGTTGCCGTTCGCTCGCGCGCGCCGCCGCCTGCGCCGCGCGCGATGGCAAGAGCACCAAAACCAGCGTGAGCATGCCCGCGGCGTAGCCTTCGCTGTTCGGAAACAAAAACCAACCGAGCGCGCAGGTCGACAAGATCACGACGCTCACGGCAAGCCAATCCTTGACCAAGCGTGGCGCTCGCAGGCTGCGCCAAAACAAGCTCGCCGCGGCGATACCGGCAAACCACAGCGCGAGGCGATTGAGATCCATGCACTACCGAAGAAAGGCCCAAACGAACCGCGGCGATGTTAGCCTGAGCGGCGCGCCTCTGCTCTCGCGCGGCCGACTAGGGCAATTTCGCCGCTGGTGGTGGGGTCGAGAAGTGAACGGTGGCGGGCTCGACCGTGCGCCCCTTCAGTTTCACGCGCGCCAAGGTCGCGAGATAGAACGTGACCGGCAGCACGATCAGCGCGAGCGCGGCCGCGGTGATCGTGCCGCCCACGACGACGACCGCGATCGGGCGCTGCGTTTCACTGCCGATCGCGTGCGACATCGCGGCGGGCAAAAGCCCGAGCGAGGCCAGTAGCGCGGTCATGAGCACGGCGCGTAGCCGATCGCGCGTGCCGTTGATCACGGAGTCTTCCAGCTTTTCGCCGAGCGCGATGCGGCCGCGAATCGCTGCCACCACGAGCACGCCGTTCAGCACGGCCTGCCCCAAAAGCGCGATGAATCCGACCGCGGCGGAGACGCTGAGCGGCATGTCCGCGACGCCCAGCGCGAAGATGCCGCCGACGAGCGCGAACGGCACGTTGAACATGATCAACGCCGCGTCGAACACGGAGTTGAAGGCGGAGAACAGCAAGAGGAACGTGATCACCAGCGCGAGTGGGATCACGATTTTCAGGCGCGCCATCGCGCGCTGCTGATTTTCGAACTCGCCGCCCCAAGTCATTTCGTAGCCGGGCGGGATTTGGACCTGAGCCGCGATCTTTTGTTGCGCTTCGGCGACGAACGAGCCGAGATCGCGGCCGCGTACGTTCATGCGTACGCCGATGTAGCGCGAGCCGCCTTCGCGCGTGATCGCAGCGCGCCCGGTGGCCATCGAGACGTCGGCGATCGCGGACAGTGGCAAGAGCGTGCCGTTCTTGAGTGGCAGCATGATCTTGCGAATCGCGCCGATGTCTTCGCGCGTCGCGGTCGGCAAGCGCACGGTGACGTCGAAGCGCTTTTCACCATCCCAGAACTCGCTCGCGGTGTGCCCGCCCATCGCGGTTTCGATGTAGTCCTGCACGTCGCCGAGATCGAGATCGAAGCGCGCGAGCGCTTGGCGATCGAGCTTGACCGAGATCTGTGGCGTGCTGCCGGATTTGGTGATGCCGACGTCGACCGCGCCCGGGATCTTCGCGATCACGTCGCGCGCCTTGTCCGCGGCGGCGAAGAGCTTGTCCAGATCTTCCCCATAAATCTTGAGCGCGACTTGGCCTTTTTGCCCACTCACGTTCTCTTCGACGTTGTCGCGGATCGGCTGCGAAAAATTGTAGTCCACGCCCGGGATCTGCTGGAGATTGAAAGTCATCTCTTCGATCAGATCCTCCATCGTGTGCTTGTCCTTGCGCCACTCGTTCATCGGCTTGAGCTTGATGAACACCTCGAGATTGTTCGGCAGCTTGGTGTCCGTGCCGTCTTCGGGGCGACCGAGCTGCGACAGTACGGACACGACCTCGGGCGTCTTCTTCAAGATCGCTTCGAGCCGAGGGGTGAGCGCGCGACCGTTGGTGAGCGAAATGTTGCCAGGCAAGAGGAAGGTCACGTAGAGCGCGCCTTCGTTCAAAGCGGGCAAGAATTCGCTGCCCAGGCGCGGCATCAGCGCGATCGCGCCGCCCATGATGCCGCTCGCGACGATCAGCACGATCAACACGTTTTTCATCGCGAACTTGATCGTCGGATCGAATACGCGTTGAGCCGCGACGAGCAGCGGCGACTCGCGCATCGGCTTCGGCTTGCGCAGCGCGAGCATGCACAAAACCGGCACCAAGGTGAAGCTCACGAGCAGAGCGCCCACGAGCGCGCTCACCACCGTGTAAGCGAGTGGCGAGAAAATACGCCCTTCGACCCGCTGTAGCGAGAAGATCGGGATATACGCCGCGATGATGATCAAGAGCGAGAACAAGGTCGGGCGCGCGACTTCTTTGGCGGCTTCGGCCAAGCGATAAACCAGGCGCCGCGACGGGTCGCTGAGCGGAGGGGCGTGTGGTCCGGGCGAGAGCTTGTGGAACAAGTGCTCGACCAAAATCACCGCGCCGTCGACGATGATGCCGAAGTCGACCGCACCCATCGAAAGCAAGTTCGCGGACATGCCGCGCGAGTACAAAAAGGCGAACGAGGCAGCGAGCGAGAGCGGGATCACCGCGGCCACGATCAACGAGGCGCGCAGCGAGAGCATGAACGCGAACAGCACGATCGTGACGAGCGTCGCGCCTTCGGCCAGGTTTTCGAACACCGTTTTCAGGGTGGTGTTGACGAGATCGGTGCGGTCGTAAAACGCCTTGATCTTCACGTCCGGCGGCAAGACGTGGCCGAGCTTCTGAATGCGCTCGCGCAGAGCATCGAGCACGACCGATGGATTTTCGCCGCGGCGCATCAGCACGATGCCTTCGACTGCGTCTTGGTTCGAGTCGCGCGTGACGACGCCTTGGCGCGGCGCATAGCCTTCGCTGATCTTGGCTACATCGCGCAGCTCCACCGGGCGTGTCTTGTTGAAGCCAACCCGGACTTGCTGCAGGTCTTCGAGGCTCTCGAAGATGCCGAGGCTGCGGATGACGAACATTTCCGCGCCGCGCTCCACATAGCCGCCGGTCGCGTTCGCGCTGGCTTTTTTCAGCGCGTCGAACACATCGTTCAGGTTGACGCCGAGGTCGACCATCTTGCTCACGTCCGGCTCGACGTGCACTTCACGCACGAGCCCGCCGTACGAAACGACGTCCGCGACGCCCGGCACCTGCAGCAAACGCGGCGAGACGACCCAATCCTGGAGCGTGCGCAGCACCATCGGATCGGATTTTTTGCTTTCGAGCGTGTAACGATAAATCTCACCGATTGGCGTCGCGTACGGGCCGAGCGTTGGATGCGCGTCGTCCGGTAGAGTCGCGTCGGCCATGCGCTCGGTCACTTGCTGCCGGGCGCGCATCGGATCGGTCGCGTCGTCGAAAGTGAGCGTGACGAACGAAAGGCCGAACAGCGAGATGCTGCGCAGGCGCGTGAGGCCGGGCGTGCCGTTCAAGGCGCGCTCGAGCGGCAGCGAAACACGGCGCTCGACTTCTTCGGTCGGCTGCCCGCTGAACAGCGTGATGATTTGAACTTGGGTGTCGGTCGGGTCGGGGAAGGCTTCGATCGTCAGGTTCTTGAAAGCAAAGAGCCCGGCTGCCAAGAGCACGAACGTCAGGACGAACGTGGCAATGCGATGAGAAAGAGAAAAATCAAGTAGCCGCTCGAGCATCGAAAGCGACTGATAAGCTGCCTGCTGCTACGAGTCCATCATCGGGAACAGAGCTCCCGCCCCGCGAGAAATGAATTCAGTCGGGACCATCCTCGGGTTGCGCGGCGCGGACCCAAAATGCCCGCGATCTCGCGCTAAAAAGCCCGAGGCGAAAGTCTACGCGTAGCGAATCGACCCTCGGTTGAGGCGCGAATCGGCGAGCTCCGCGTTACTCGTAGACGCTGAGCTCGCCCACGCTCCACCAGTTGCTGCTGCCGGCGGCGAGCTCGAGCTTGATGTAACGCGCGACCACCGCGCTATCGAATTTGAGCGTGGAGATCGCGGCGCCCGGCACGGCCGTGCGCGCGGCAGTAGCGAAGGTGCCATCGTTCGAGAAGTAGACGTTGTAGCTGGTCGCGGCGTCCGTCGAAAATTGACTGCTGTCGATCACGATCGAGAAAAAGATCTCGCTCTGGCCGAGATCGAGCTCGAGCCACATGCCGGGCGCTTGGTCCGCGCCGGAAGTCCAGCGCGTGCTCGAATCGCCATCGAGCGCGGATGCTGTCGACGAGTCGCTGAAGGTGTTCGACGCGGTGAGCTGCCATTTGTTCTCCGGCAGCATGACGCCGGTTGCCGCCGCGGGAACGCACAACCTTGCTTGACAGACGCTACTCTGGCAATCGCTCGCGGCCGTGCATTTGCGGTCGTTTTCGCAAGGGTCGCAGAGCGCGCCGCCGCAATCGGTATCCGTTTCGTCTTGGTTGACCACGCCGTCCGAACAGCTCGCCGCGACGCAGCGCAACGTGCGCGCGTCGCAGATGTCGCTATCGCAGTCGTCATCCGTCGTGCAGCGTTGATTGGCCGTGCACGGCGCGCACACGGGGCCGCCGCAATCGACGTCGGTTTCCTTGGCGTTTTTGAGCTTATCTTGGCAACCCGCGTCGACGCAGATGAGCTGCGTCACGTCGCAAGCCTGGGAGTTGCAATCGCGCGCGCTGTGACACGGTGAGCCGTTCGCGCACGGCGCGCACGAGCCGCCACAATCGATGCCGGTCTCGTCGCCGTTGCTCACGCGATCGCTGCAGCTCGGCGGCGAGCAGCGCCCATTGTCGCAGCTGCCGCTGGCACAATCGGCTTCGGAGGTGCAACGCGCGCCGCTTTCGCACAAGGTCGGGCAGCGCCCACCGCAATCGACGTCGCTCTCGGCGCCGTTTGCGATGCCGTCGCTGCAAGTCGCTGCTTGGCAGACGTCGTCTTCGCAGTGCGAGCTTTCGCAATCGGTGTTCGCGGCGCAGGCTTGCCCGGCACTGCACACCGGGCAAACACCGCCGCAGTCGATGTCCGTCTCGTTCGGGCCGCGGACCCCGTCGCTGCAGATCGAGGGGCCTTGCAGCATCGAACTCGGATCGGTGAAGGCGTACTCGGGAAACGAGCAGGCTCCTACGAGCAGCAGCGGCAAGAGCATCCGCCGTCGGCCGAGTTTCATGCGATCCCATATTCTATACCGCTTTTCGTGCGGCCAAAACGAGCTCAGAAGCGCCACGCCAATTTCAGACTTCCGCCCGCGTCGAGCGGAGTCACCTCGTAGACTGGAGTCCTCGTCGTCTCGCCGCTCGCCGTGTTCGACAGCACGAAACTGGCGCTTCCGAGCAGGTAACTCGGACCCGCGTCGAGTCGGAGCGATGCATGATGGCTCAGGTTGAGCTCGACGCGCACAGCCAGCGACAGCGCACCGACATTGGTCGACTCGGTGCTCGGCTCTTGGATGCCGTAGCCGCGCGCCGCGACGTGGTGCGCGGCTCCGCCCAGGCAGGCGGCGAAACTCAAAGCGCCGGGCGCGAGCAGAACGCATGCGCGCGCGCCCCCGCTGCTGAGCGAAAAGTGTCCGCCGCCGCTTCCGGACTGCGCAGCGTGATCCTGGTTTTCGTAGGTGTCGCCGTAGACTTCGAACGAAAAGCGATCGAGTGAAGCGCCGAGCGAGAGTTCGCCGCCTGGGCTGAGCGTCGGCAAGAGTCCGACTTCGGTCGCGACGCCGAGCGCGATCACGAAGTGTCGTTCGATCGGCGTGCTCGGCTTGGGTGCAGCCGGCGGAGGAGCAGGTGGCGGCGGCGGAGCAGGTGGCGGCGGTGGCGGAGGAGGCGGCGGCGGTGGTTCTGGTTCCGGCTCGTCGTGCGCGTCCGGCGCGATCGCCAGCGCGATCAACAAGGCAGCGGCGCGACTCACTTGCGCGCAAGTCGCGCCCGTCAGCGTGCGCTCACCCGGATGTCCATTCTGTTCGAGCTCGAGTTGGACAAGAAAAGTTCCGTTCTCTTGCGAGCTCACCTCGCCGCTGACATGAGTCGTCCCTTCGACGTGCGCGTTCGGTCCGATCAAGCGGCTGATCTCGGCGCGCAATCGATCCGAGGTGGGACAGCCCGCGGGTGCTCGCCATTCGAGCTCGAACGGCGGCGCGTCCTCGGCGCGCGCGAGCCCGGTCCCGGTCAACACGACCAGGGAGACGACGAGTGCGCGCAAAGGCGACCGAGCGTGCCTTCCGCTCATCCTTCCTCTCATACTTGTCATTCGAGCTGGACCGCGATCTCGAATTCAGTTCCGGGTTAACTCTCGGTAATCACGAGATCTTATGCCTGAAATCGCGCGGATACCGCAAATGAGCGTCAAAGTGTGAGATCTCCCCGCAGTTGGAAAAACCCAGCTTCGCGGGAATCCGTTGATAGAATTGCCGAGGGCCGGACACGTACTCGATGAAGCGCCTCCGCCAACCGGTTTGGGCGCGGCGGCTTTCGAAAAGGCTGCTGATTGACCCTACGAATCCCATTCGCCATTCGCTCCGGAGATGAGGTCGCTCATCTCGCCATGCCGGCATCAGCTGGTACGGCCGTGGTGCGTCCAACTTTCGACCAGGTTTATCAAGAAACATTCGCCTTCGTTTGGCGCACGGTTCGCCGCCTCGGCGTGGCGGACAGCGCCGTCGACGACGTGACGCAAGAGGTTTTCGTCACGGTGCATCGCCGGCTGGCCGAGTTCGAGGGCCGCTGCGCGATCAAGACCTGGGTGTTCAGCATCGTGATGCGCGTCGTCCAAAATTATCGCCGCAGTCGCCGCCGCAAGGGCGCGGCTCAGCCGATCACGAGCACCGTGGTCGATCCGGAAATCTTGGCGGACAACCGGCTCGATCCGCACGAGCAGGCGAGCCGCGCGCAGGCCGGCCGAATTTTGCACAAACTCCTAGCCGAATTGGACGAGGAAAAGGCCTCAGTATTCGTGCTGGCAGAGCTCGAAGGCATGACCGTCCCCGCGATCGCAGATGCGGTCGGCGCGAACGTCAACACAGTCTACTCGCGGCTACGCGCCGCCCGGAAGCAATTCGAGGTAGCGCTCGAGCGGCTTCAGGCTGAAGAGGTAAATCGCAATGGATGACTTAAACCCCAGAACTCGCGCGCTGCTCGATGCAGCGCGAGGCTTCGACGACCCAACGAACGAAGATCAAGAACGTGTGCACAGCGCCGTGCTGTTGCGCATCGGTGGCGCCGCGGCGATTGGTACGGCCGCGATCACTGCAGCAAAGACGTCGTCTGCGGCGGCGAGCGCTGCGCCCCTGATCGCGAGCGGTGTCACCACGACCACGATCTTCAGTGGGTTGGTTGCCAAGGTCGGCGTGGCCGTCGTGCTGGCGGGCGCGGTCGCGTCCGGTGCGTACGTCGCGCTACGCCCGGCGCACCGGATCGAAGCTCCGGTTGTGGCGATTGCGCCGACTGCGAACCCGATCGCGGAAGTTGCTCCGCCCGCGCCGGCCGCAGCGCCCGCGCCGGCTGCAGATCCGGAACCCGCCGCGGTCGACGCCAACGATTTGCCAACCGATGACGCCAAGCCGAGCCCGTCGCGCTCTGCGCGCGCGCATTCGCCGAGCCTCGAAGGCGAAATGAAATTGCTGCGCAGCGCCGACGCCGCGCTTCGTCGCGGTGATTCGGCAAGCGCGCTTGCGGCGCTGAACAGGCACGCGCAGCTCTATCCGAGCGGCGAGCTCAGCCAAGAGCGCGAAGGCATGCGCGCGATCGCGCTCTGCGCCGGCGGCAATTTGAGCCAGGGCCAGAGTTCGGCTCAGCGCTTCCTGGCGCACGCCGCGAAATCACCGCTCGCTTCGCGCATTCGTTCGGCTTGCTCGCTCGGCGAGTGAGACGCGTTACGGCGCGTTCGGCCCGGCGGCGTTCAGCGCGGCGATCGCGCACGGCGTGAGCGCTGCACCGTAGATGCGAAATTCGTCGACCGTGCCGTTGAAGGTGTGATCGTTATTCCACTGCGAACGACCGATCCAGTCGTTTACGTCGTTCACGTCCGAGAGCGGAAACGGAACCGGCGTGCGACCGAGCAGCGCGCCATCCAAATAAAGCTCGGCCTGCGACGAGCCGGCGAAAACCAGCGCGACTTGGTGCTCTTTATTGTCGTCAATCGCGGTATTGCTCGGGATCGTGATCTCGCCGTGCATCGCGTCTTGGCGCGCGAGCATGAGCAAGCTCGAGGCGCCGCCGTACGGCGCGACCGCGACGTAACTCACGCCCGCGCCGCTCGTGTCGTCTTCGCCGACGCCGACGCCGAAGTCGAAAATGCGCTCGTAGCCCGCGCCACCGAGGTACGTGCACCAAGTCACGAACGTGACGTCGGTCAGCACCGAAATCAGGTGATTCGGCAAATTCACGTAGCCGGTCACGCCGTCGAGGACGAGTGAGCCATTGCCGTCGAGGCTGCCACCGAGCTCGATTTGACCGTCCGCGCCGGCCGCGGAATCGGTCGCGGTCGCGCCCGTGCCGCTGAACGAATAGCGATGCAACAAACTGCCAACCGGTGCGACGTCGTCCGGCGCGCACACAGGCGCTGCATCGCCCGAGTCGGGCATCGCGCCAGCGCTGCTCGCGTCAGGCCCGGGTGCTCCGTCCGTTTCGCCGCTGGTCCCGCCTTGAGGCGCATCGTTCGTCACACTTTGGCCAATGACCAAGTCCGACTTCGAGCCGCACGCGCTGCTCTCCGCCGCGAGGCACCCGCCGAGCACCACGGCCCAGCCGATCCGCAAAGGAAGCGTGCTCACGGAAAGCACGAGCTTAGCACCGAGCTTTTCTGGTTTCACGCGACTCGGCGCGTTCTGTCTTGGGTCACGACTGGTTTTTTCCGGCGCAAATGCCGAGCGCCGCACAAGCCGAGTGGAATCAGCCAGAGCCATGATGCAGGGGTGCGCGCGGTCGAATCGATGCGGCAGCTGCAGCCGCCGTGCGGGCGGAGCGCGTTCCTTTGCAGCGATGTGATTGTGCTCGGGGGTTCGCCGTCGCCTGCGTCGGTGCTCGAGCTTGCGTCAGAGTCGGGCGCGCCCGCGTCACGACATTGCGT
The DNA here is from genome assembly GCA_036268695.1 of Polyangiaceae bacterium. Classification (GTDB taxonomy): domain Bacteria; phylum Myxococcota_A; class Polyangia; order Polyangiales; family Polyangiaceae; genus PMG-095. The sequence continues at coordinate 9,716 of DATATR010000327.1, forward strand.
GCTCGGCACGAACGAGCCGGCTGAAGCGCAATCGGTGCCGAGCTGCTCGGAAATTGCGGGCCAGGCTTCGGGGCACACGCTGCCCACGCTCGTCGAAGCGGCGCAATCGAGCGGCCCGCGCAGACACGACAAATGCAAGAGCGGGTCGAACGTGAGCCCTTGGTTGCTGGATTGCCCGACCAAAAACCCGGCTTCGAATTCATCCGCGCTGGCGAAGAGCCCGCTCTCGCTCCAACTCAAAGAACGGATCTTCGCGCAGGAGAGGTGTTCGAACGCGAGCGTGCTCGTGTCCGCGCGCCACACGCCGTCGCTGCGACCGCTCGCGAGCGTGAATCGTTCGTCGGGCGAAAGCGCGAAGCCATCGAACGGGCCGTTGAACGAGAGCGCGAGCTCGAAGTGAGCACCGCCGTCGTGCGTCACGTAAAGTTGCCCGGGCGTTCCGCTGAGCCGCACGTAGACGGTTTGGTGATCGCTCGGCGAAACCGCGCCGATGTACGGCGCGCTCACTTTGTTCGTGCCCGGCACGGTGTAAGTCGTCCAAGTTTGCCCGCCATCGGCGCTGCGTGCGAGCACGCCGTTCGGCGCATCGTCTTGGCTCGAACCACTCACGTAGACGATGTTCGCGTCGTCGGCAGCGACGTCGAGCGTCGCCGCGTTCAAATTCGTGAGCGGCGTGCCGAGCGCCGTCCAGGTTGCGCCGCTGTCGCTCGATTGCCAAACTTGCGCAACGTACGCCGTCAAATCCGAGCTCACCGCGACGGCGTGGCCGTTCGAGCCGGGGATGCGCGAGACGTCCGCGATGTAGGCGTTCGCGCCGCTAGCGAGCGTGAAATTGCACGAGCGCGCGTCCGCTTGTGCGATGCCGCTCGCGAGCGCGGCGATCGTCGTTCCGTCGTCGAGCAGCGCGACCGGTGGCTCGATGTTTTGGTAACCGATGCCGGCTTCGCAAATCAAATCCCAATTCTGCCCCGTGTCGTTCGTCGTGAGCAGACCGAAGTTCGAGCGCAAAATCAGGTGCGTGCGGTCGGAAGGGTCCGCGACCAATTGACTGACTTCGGGGAACGCGCCGTTCGCTTTGGCGGGTGCGGCGAGAAATAGCCACGAAACTCCGAGCAAGCACGGCGCTTTCGCGAACTTCACGGCGCGAACGTAGCACCCTCGTTCGGCCGTCGCACGCGCTGGTCGAGCGCAACTTGCGTGCGGCGCTCTTCGTACGGCAAGCTGTGCGGGCGATGACGCACACGCTCCTGGCGCTGCACGGCTTCACCATGAACGCCGAGATCATGCGCCAAGCGCTCGAGCCGATCGTGCACGCGCTCGAGCCGAAGCTCCGCACGATCTGTCTGAACGCACCGCACGTTTGCTCGCCAGAGAACATCGCGCGAATGTATGCCGGGCGCGAACGCGAAGAGTCCGCGGGTCCGCACTTGCGCTGGTGGGAAGCGAGCGATGACGGCCTCGAATACCGCGGTCTCGACGCGACGCTCGAGGTCGTGCGCGAGGCGCTCGAGCGCTATGAGCCGGCTTCGATTTTGGGGTTTAGCCAAGGCGGCATTTTGGCGGCGGCGATCGCGGCGCTTTCGCAGCACGGTGAGCTACCGCACATTCACTCGGCCGTGCTGATCGCCGGGCGTACACCGCGCGCGGCGCGACTCCAAGCCGCGCTGATCGATCCGATCGCCGTGCCATCGCTCCACGTTTGGGGCGATGCCGACACCATCACTGGCAAATATTGCGAAGAGCTCGTCCAGCACTTCGCGGAAAAAGATCGCGCGGTCTGCCGCTGGCCGGCTGGACACGTGATTCCCACCCGCGGTCCGGCCTTCGACGCGATCGTGCGCTTCGTGCTCGAACACGCCTGAGCGTCAGCCCGCGGAGCTCGCGCCGAACCGAGCGGTGTCGGTCAGGTGACGGGTGCGTGACGGTCGGCAAAACACGGCCAAAATGTCGCGGAAACAGCTACACTCGATCCTCGCGACGCGCGCCGAGTCGTGACTAGAACGCCTCACGACCGAGCCACACTCGCTCTCCCTCAAAACCAAACCGCGAGCCGAGCCATGTCCGAACCGAATCAAGCAGACAGCGAACTCCACAATCCGGATCTGTATTTGAACCGCGAGTTGTCGTGGCTCGCCTTCAACGAGCGCGTGCTCGACCAAGCTTGCGACGGCAGCTGGCCGCTGCTCGAACGCTTGAAGTTCCTGGCCATCTTCGGCTCGAACTTGGACGAGTTCTTCATGATCCGCGTCTCGGGCTTGCATGAGCTCTTGGACGCGAAGGCGCCGAGCACCGCGCCCGACAACCATTCGCCGCGCGAACAGATGGCTAGCATTCGCTCGCTCGTGCTCCGGCTCACCGAATCCGCCGCGCTACTCTGGCTCCACGATTTGAAGCCCGAGCTCGCGCGCCAGCAAATCCGCGTGCGAAGCTTCGCCGAACTTTCGCCGGAGCAGGCCGAGTGGGCGCGCGCGTATTTTCGCCGCGCGGTGTTTCCAGTGCTCACGCCGCTCGCGGTCGATCCGGTGCATCCGTTCCCGTTTCTTTCGAATTTGTCGTTATCGCTCGCGGTCGAAGCCGAGAATCCCGAAACCAAGGAGCGCCGCTTCGCGCGGATCAAGGTGCCGGAGAGCTTGCCGCGCTTCGTGCCGATCGAGGTCGTGAGCGAGGGCCGCGTGGACGCGACCGATTACGTCGCGCTCGAGGATTTGATCTCCGGCAACTTGTCGGATCTGTTCCCCGGCATGAGCGCGCTCGGCTGCTATCCGTTCCGCGTCACGCGCGACATGGATCTCGATATTCTCGAGGAGGAAGCCGCGGATTTGCTCGCGACCGTCGATCGCGAAATCCGGAAACGCCGCTTCGGCGCCGCCGTAAGACTCGAAGTCTCGCCCGGGATCCCCGAGCGCATTCGCAAGCTCCTGCTCGAAAAACTCGAGATGGACGAAGACGACGTCTACGAAACCGCCGGGCCGCTCGGGCTCTCGGGCTTGATGTCGCTCGCGCAGATCCCGCGCGCGGATTTGCACGACGCGCCGCTGTCTTCGCGCGTGCCGAACGAGTTCAGCGAGCTCGGCGATCCGTTCGCCACGATTCGTCAGGGCGATGTGTTCTTGCATCACCCTTACGAAGCGTTCATGCCCGTGCTCGTGTTCCTGCGTCGCGCGGCGGAAGATCCGAACGTGCTCGCGATCAAAATGACGCTCTATCGCGCCGGCTCGAACTCGGAGGTCGTGCGCTCGTTGATGCGCGCGGCCGAGAACGGCAAGCAAGTCGCGGTCTCGATCGAGCTCAAGGCGCGCTTCGACGAAGAGAACAACATCGGTTGGGCACGCGCGCTCGAACGCGCGGGCGTGCACGTGTTTTACGGCGCGGCCGGACTCAAGACACACGCCAAGGTGCTCTTGGTCGTGCGCCGCGAAGGCAGCGAGCTCCGCCGCTACGTGCACTTGTCCACGGGCAACTACAACGCGACCACTGCGCGCTTTTACACCGACACGGCGCTGCTCACCGTCGACCCCGACCTCGGCGAAGACGCCTCGGAGCTATTCAACGCTTTGTCCGGTTTTTCCACCACTTTCAGCTATCGGAAGCTCGCCGTCGCGCCGGTCACGCTGCGCAGCACGGTCACCGCGCGCGTGCGCGAACAAGCGGAGCGTGCGCGACAAGGCAAGCCCGCGCGCATCTTCGCCAAGCTCAATGCGCTGGTCGATCCGGAGATGATCCGCGAGCTTTACCAAGCGTCGCGCGCGGGCGTCGAGATCGAGCTCGTCGTGCGCGGCGTGTGTTGCCTCAGGCCAGGCGTGCCGGGCTTTTCGGATCGGATCAAGGTGTACTCGCTGATCGGTCGCTTTTTGGAGCACGAGCGTGTGTTCTTGTTCGGGCCAGAAGGCGAAGAGGATTTCTTCCTTTCGTCGGCAGACTGGATGCCCCGTAACCTCGACCGACGGGTGGAAGTGTTATTCCCGGTCGCGAGTGAAGCGGTGCGCGCGCGCATTCGCAACGAATGCTTGATGCCGCTCGAGCTCGACAACCAGCGCGTCTACCAGATGAACGCGGACGGCACGTATCAACGTCGGCGCCCGAGCGAAGGCCAAGCGCCGATCGACGCGCAGCTGCGCACCTGGGGCATCGTCGCGAAGGCCGGCGCGAGCTCGGCCAACGGCAGCATGAGTGTCATGCCCGCGCCGGTGTCGGTGTCGGCAGAATAATTCCGAAGAGTTGCCGCGCGCCAAACTTTCCGGTTCGGGCGCGCGCCAACGCTATGGCAAGATTCCGAGCGCTCGCCCGGAGGACGCCGTATGCCCACGAACAAACTTTGGCTCGAACACACCGAGCGCGCGGCGTGGGAATCGGTCGAGGCGCTGCGTGAAAAGCTCCAGGAAGCCGAAAAGCGCATCGAGCGCTTGGCGCCGCCGGTGGAAGGCTGGCAAGAGCTGCTCGCGGCGCTCGACGCGCTGAAAGAAGAACGCGGGCTCGCCGCGCAGGGTTACGGCGCGCTCTTGCGTGAGGCTCATGAGCAGCTGACATCGGCGCTGGCCAACGCTCGCGCGCGCGAAGACGAACTCGCGCGGCAGCGGTTGAGCGTGCCCGTCGTCAGCGAACGTGCGCCGCGCTTCGAGTCCGACGAAATGCCCGAGGCCGTGTTCGCGGATGACGACGAGTACGAATCGAGCTCGGGCGCGCAGTTCTTACGCAGCCTGTGGCGCCGCTATCGCGCGCACATGCGTGAAGCCAGCCGCATGTCAGCGGACTCGCTTTTGCTCGCGATCGAAAGCGAGGTCGACCAATTGTCGGAGCTCGACGAGCCTGAGTTGGCGGAGGCAGCGACCACGCTCGCCGTGCTCGCGATGCGCCTCGAGCGCGAAGCGAAGAAGCGCGCGTGATGCGAAATCAGCCTCATTTAGCCAGCTGCGCGAGCAGGCTTGACAGCCGTTATTCGACGGTCGCGGCAGGTAAATTTTCGTCCAGGCTGTGAAATCTCGCGGAAACCGAGGCTGAGGGAAGCTTCGATTCACGATTCGCGTACGAGGCCGTGTTAGGACCGGTCTCGATCTCGCGTTCCGACGTGAGTGTCGCTTTGGTGGTTGGGTTTTGAAGGATAACGACTCGCGCTTGCCATTTCTCGATCTGCTGCGCGCGGTCGCGTCGCAAGCGATCGTTTGGCATCACCTCGCATTTTACGGCCCACTGTCGGACTCCGCGCACGAAGTGGCGACCGCGCTGATCGACGGCCTGGCCCAGCACGCGCGCCTGGCCGTGCAAGTCTTCTTCGTCGTCAGCGGTTACCTCACGGCGATCAGTTTGAACGGCCGCGAGCCGTCGCGGCTCCGCGATTGCTTCAGCGTGATCTTCGGGCGCTATCGCCGGATCGGCTTACCGTATTTGGGCGCGCTGCTCTTGGCTATCGGCGCCAACGAAATCGCCCGCTCGTGGATGACGCATTCGTCGATCTCGGGCCGGCCGAGCCTGTTCTCGCTCTTCGCGCACGCGCTCTTGATCCACGATCTGGTCGGCTACGAACCGCTCTCGGCGGGCATCTGGTATCTGGCGATCGATCTGCAGCTCGTCACTTTGGTGGCGTTGGTTTTTGGGTTCAGCGCGCACGTCGCGAAGCAAACTGGTAGCCCCGAGCGCGGCCCGAACGTCGGTCGCGCGCTGCTCGTCGCGCTCGGCGTGCTCTCACTCTTCTACTTCAATCGCGACCCGAGCTTGGATCGCGTGTGCGTCTACTTCATGGGCAGCTACGGGCTTGGGCTGATCCTCGCCTGGGTGCAATCTCGCGCCGTCGATCGCATGCTGTTTTGGGCGTACGCGCTGCTCTTGGTCCTGGCGCTGGTGCTCGATTTCCGCTCGCGGCTCTTGGTCGCGCTCGCGACCGCGCTCACGCTGGCCGCGGCCCAGCATTTTGGTTGGATTTCCGAGTGGCCGCGCGCTGCCTGGGTGCGCTTTCTCGGCCGTATTTCCTACAGTCTCTTCTTGGTCCACTTCCCGGTCAGCCTGGTCGTGAACGCGCTCTGGTCGAGCCACGTTCCGCCGACTCCGTGGCTCTCCTTGCTGGGCATGGTCGCGGCTTACGGCCTGAGCATGGCGATGGCCGTGATTTTTCACTACGGGGTCGAGCGCCGCGTGGTTAGAATTGGGCGTCGCGCTCAGACTCGGGCGCCTGCGATTGCGCTACTCCAGCGCGCGGCGATGCCAGACGCGCGTGTCGCTGAGCCGGAAGGCAGCGAGAGCTGAAGCGCCCCCACTTCGCCGCCCACGCCGTACTGGGCACCCCCAAATGAAAAATCGAAGTTCGAAGAACAAAGCGCTACTCGGCTGCGTGCTCGGTTCGAGCGTGCTGTTCGCCGCAGCTTGCGGCGGTCGCGCCATCACAATCGAAGACGACACTTCGGGCGGTGGCTCCGTCGCGGCAGGCGGCTCGGTCAGCACCGGCGCCGTCGCAGGAAAAACTGGTCACGCCGGCACGAGCAGCGCGGGCTCCGCCAACGGGGGCAGCTCGCCGAGTGGCGGCACGTCGTCGAGTGGCGGCACGTCGTCGAGCGCCGGAAGCGCGGGCGCAAACGCGGGTTCGGGCAACAACTGCGGCGTGGTCCCATGCCCGAACATAGCCTGCACGCCGGATGAAGTGCCGGTCGTGCCGCCCGGCGGCTGTTGCCCGGTCTGCGAGTCGTCTTGCGTCGAGCAATTGTGTGTCGGCGTCAATTGCACGAGCGGCTTCACGGCCGAGACGCCGCCGGGTCAGTGTTGCCCAATCTGCGTGCCGAACCCGATGATGCTCGACTGCGCGACCGGCGAAAAATACTACAGCACTAGCCGCGATCAAATGGCGGACAAATACAAATTCGGCTGCGTGAGCCCGGCCGATTGCGTCGCCTACGTGCCGGCGAATTCATGCGAGAGCGGCTGCAGCTATTTCCCGATCGCAAAGCTGGCGCTGAACGACTTCATCACGAACCTCGCGAGCGACGCGATGATCGACTGCGCCGCCTGCCCGCCCGAGCCGGTTCCACCGTGCACCCCGGCGCCGCCGGTCGAGTGCATTGCCGGCCAGTGTGCTTTGGTGTCGCTGCCAGTGCCGTAACCGCTCGCGCTTCAGTCGCGCAACAACATTCCAGTTCGCGTTGCGGCGCGATTCGCGCTGAGCACAAAGCGCCACGCACTCGACTCGTTTCAGTCAACGAGCGTTTGACGTCGGTGTCAGCGTGTTTGGGATGCACGCGCTCCGCGTTTGGTTTGGTTTGGGTGTGCCTTGCGCGGCGCTGTTCGTCGCGGCGTGCGCCGCTTCGGCGCCCGAAGTCGGCACGCGCGCAGTCGGCGAATCGCTGAGCGCGCCGCTGCCCTGGTCGGAAAGCCCGCCCGCGCAACTCTTGCCCGCGGAAGCGCCGCAGTTCGTCGCCGTCACCTTCGACGACAATTTCATCTCCGGCCTCGGCGACGTAACGGGCGGCATGACCTTCGTCACCGATTTGCTGCGCAACAAGCTGAATCCGCCGGGCAACGGCACCGCCGGCACGTTCGACGGCACGCCCGTGCGCACGACATTTTTCTTCACCAGCTTGTACATCGAGACCGACGACGGCAATCGCACGGCCTGGCGCACCGCCGTGACCGACGGCCATGAGCCCGCCGATCACACCGTGCATCACTCCGACGGCACCGAGTTCAGCGCGGACGATTGGCAAAGCGAAATCGGTGGCTGCGTGAACGAGCTCACGTCGCCGGACATCGGCATCGGCATCAGCGCGAGCGACGTGATCGGGTTTCGTAGCCCGTACCTCGCCTACAATCCGAATCTCGTTCCGACCTTGCAACAAGACCACTTCGTGTACGACTCGAGCGTGCAATCGTGCTTTCAAGACAACGAGAACGGCACGAATTGCGCATGGCCGTACACGCTCGATGCAGGTAGCCCGGACGCCGCCACCGTGACGGACAAGTTCCAGCGCCCGGGTTTGAGCACGAATCCGGGCTTTATCGAGTTCGCGATCCCCGCGTTGATCGTGCCGAGCGACGAGATCGCGCCGCAATATGGGATCACGCCTGGGCTTCGCGATCGCATTCCGCCGGCCATGCCGCTGCCGAGTTTTTACGAAAAAAACACGGGCAAAATCGCGGGCCTCGACGCGACGCTGTTCGTGGACGCTGGGCTCAGCGCGAGCGAAGTGCTCGGCGTGCTCAAGTACAATCTCGATTTGCATTTGCAGGGCAATCGCTCGCCGCTCGTGTTCGTCGCGCATTCGCACATCTATGCGGACAATTACACGGCGGCCGCGAACGCACTGTCCGTCGCAGATCGCCAGAACGCGATTTCGTCTTTCATCGACTATGCGCTGAGCAAGCCGGAAGTGCGCATGAGGCCGCTGCGCGATCTGGTCAATTGGCTCGACACGCCGACTCCGCTCAACGGCATGCGCTTGCCACGTCCACAGAGCGGCGGAGCTGGTGGCACGAGCGCGGGTGGCTCCGCCGGGTCCGCAAACGCCGTTGGCGCCGGCACGACCAGCGCGAGTGTCGGCGGAAGCGGTGGTGCAAGCGGCGTCGCGACGGGTGGTGGCGCGGGTTCCGCGAGCGTCGCCGGCGGGTCGAGTTCGCGCGCCGACTCGGGATCGGTGAACGGCGAGTCGTCTTGCGGAATCGCGCGGCGACGCACGTCGGGCAGCGCCTGGCTCGCGGGCTCCCTGGCGTTTGCCGCGATTTTGCGGCGTAGAAAGCGCGGCCGCAAAGTTGTGGCTTTCGCAGTGGGCAGGCAGCCTCGTATCTTTGGAGTGTGAGCGGGCAAGTCCCTTGTAACCGTTGCGGCGCGGTGATGGCTCCCGAGGCGGACGGTCGCACGTACGCCTGCGCCTACTGCGGCTCGCGCATGCAAGTCGCGATTGGCGGCGACCAAATCGCGCTCGGCATGGCGATCGATCTGTCAAACTTGGAGGATTTCGTGGTGAAGCTCGCGAACGCGCTGAGCCAAGGCTTCGCCGAGCACACGCAGATTAGCGCGAGCGGTCGCGTCGTGCACGCGATCGAGCTCACGCTCGAGCCGGATCATTTTTCGATCGAGCGGCAAGGGCGCGAGTTCGTCGCGCATCATAAAAAAGTCGTGCGCGGCGTGGCGCTGCGCACGGCCACGCTGCCACTCGATCTTTGGTTCCAAAAATTGACTGACGCGCTGGCCGCGCACGCCAACCAAAACTCGCGCGCGGCTTGGGTGCTCACGCAACTCGGAGGCCAGCGCTGATGCCGCATCCATTCTTGCCCGATCGCCCCGTCGACGAAGCCGAGAGTTTGCGCTCGCTCGAGCAGGGCGGATTGCCGCTCCGCGCGCAGCGCCGGATCCACGAGCACAATCAAGCCGCGACGCCGCTCTTCACCAGCACGTTTTCACCCGCGGAAGGCGTGGTCGCGGCCGCGACGGGCATCACGCCCGTGAGCCAAGTGATGGGCTCTTCGGTCTATCACGTCGGGTTTTCGTATTCGGTCGGCAGTAGCGGCGAGCTCGTCGCGCTGACCCAAGCTTACGAGCATGCGCGGAGTCGCGCGCTCGCGCGCTTGCAGCAGGAAGCCACGCTGCTCCGCGCGCACGCCGTGGTCGACGTGCGCTTCGAGCGGCGCGAGTTCGAGTGGGGCGCCGAGCTACTCGAGTTCCAAGCGATCGGCACCGCGGTGCGACTCGCGAACGCGCCGCTGCCGGAGCGCGCCGCCCTCACGCTGCTCAGTGTAGACGACTTGTACAAGCTGCACCTCGCAGGCTACGCGCCCGTCGCGATCGCGATGGGCAATTGTTTTTGGTACGAGCACCACGCGGATTGCGCCAGCGAGGGCAGTTGGTTTTCGCAAGAGCTGACGAGCCACACGCGCGCGGCGCGGCAAGCGCGAGAGCTCGCCGTGGAACGCTTTCGGCACGCGGCGCGTTTTTTCAACGCGCACGGCGTAGTCGGCACGCGCGTGGATCGCTTCGGCCGCGATCGCGAGTACGAAATAAATGATCGCTCGCACACCAATTTCTACCTGGATTTAGTGGTGATGGGCACCGCCGTCGTGCGTCACGAAAACCCACAGACGCCACCACGGCCTTTTTTGGTCGTGGATTTGAAAGATCCGGACCCCGACGACGAAGTCTCCTTTGGTTCGGACTCGGATCTCGAAGACGAACTCGACTCGAGCGACGAATGAAATTCGCACGGCTGCTCTTCTGATCGCTTTCCCGAAAGGCACGCATGACCCAAGGAACTCCCGGGCGCCCGCAAACCCAACGCCAACCCTTGCCGCAGCACGCGGTCGAGCGCATCCAGCGTTCGCGCAACGCGCAAGGGCAGCGCTTTTTCACCAGCGATCTCTCGGTGAAGGAGTTCTTGCTCGTGCGCGAGAGCGGCTTCGAGTGCGCCGGGCTCGTGATGGGCTCGAGCTTCTACCATGTGGGTTATCAAAAGAGCGATTGGTCGCAGAGCCAAGAGATGACCGTGCTCACGCAAGCGATGTATCAAGCGCGTGAGCTTGCCATGGCGCGAATGGAGGAAGAGGCGCACGAGCTCGGCGCGGACGGCGTGATCGGCGTGCGCTTGCACGTGAACCGGCACACTTGGGGCGAGGACATGATCGAGTTTCTGGCGGTGGGAACGGCGGTTTACGCGCGCGATGGCAGCAATTGGCGCGCACCGAGCGGCATGCCGTTCACGAGCGATCTCTCGGGCCAGGATTTCTGGATGCTGCTCAAGAGCGGCTATCGTCCGATTTCGCTGGTGATGGGCAACTGCGTCTATCACGTCGCGCATCAGAGTTTGCGCGGCTGGTTCAAATCCGTCGGGGCGAACCAGGAAATGCCGAATTTCACCCAAGCACTCTATGACGCGCGCGAGCTCGCGATGGAACGCCTACAGTACGAAGCCCAACTGGACGGCGCGAGCGGCGTGGTCGGCACGCAAATCAACGAGAGCACGCACAGCTGGGACGCGCACGTGATCGAGTTCTTCGCGATCGGCACGAGCGTCGCGCCGATTCCGATGCAAGAAGCGCCGCCCGCGCCCGTGCTGGTGATGACGGTGAACGAATGAGTGTCGCCGAGCACCCGTTCACGAGCGATCTCACGATCGACGAGCTGTTGCTGCTCGAGGACGTCGGCTTCGAGCCGGTCGAGCTGGTGCTCGGCGCGAGCTACTTTCACATCGGCTATCAGTCCTCTGTTTGGTCCGAGAACCAAGAGCTCGTGGAAATGTCGACCATGATGCGGCTCGCACGTCAAACCGCGATGGCCGAAATTCAGCAGCAAGCGCATGCGCTTCACGCGGACGGCATCGTCGGCATGCGCATCGAGATCGAGCGCGAAGGCCATCACGCCGAATTTTCCGCGGTCGGCACGGCAGTGCGCCGCCGCGCGGGCGACGGCAAAAGTTACCGCCAAGAAAACGGTCGCCCGTTCACCTGCGATTTGAGCGGCGCGGATTTCTGGGCGCTCGTGCGCGGCGGATTCCGGCCCGTTTCACTCGTGCACGGCGTGTGCGTCTATCACGTCGCCCATCAAGGGCTGCGCGGTTGGTTCAAATCGGTCGGGCAGAACCAAGAAATGCAAAGCTTCACTCAAGCCCTGTACGACGCGCGCGAGGTCGCGGTCGGGCGCGTGCAGCAAGAAGCCGAGAGCTTCCGCGCGACCGGCGGAATCGTCGGGATGGAAGTGCGCGAGGGCAACTACGGCTGGCACAGTCACGTGATCGAATTCGTCGCGATGGGCACCGCGGTGTCACCGATCGCGGACGCGTCGCACGAGCTCCATGCGGGGGCGCGGGTGGTGCTTTCGGTGCGCGACTGAGTCGCCAAGAGCACACGCTCGTTCATGCGCGGAAGCATATGGCGCCGCGTTGTGCGGTCAAAGCCGCACGCGCGCTATTTCACGACCGTTTGGCAGCCGAGCGCGATTTGCACCGAGGCGTCTTTGGCGGCTTGAAATGCGTTGCAGCTGGTTTGGCAAGTGATGATCTTCGTCGGCACATTCACGGCCGGATCGACGTCGTAGTACCAGCCGCCGCTCGTGGGATCGCATTTGTCGGCACTGCCGACGTAATAGAGCACGGTGTCGGGTTGCCCGGTGATCGAGACTTGTACGTTCACTTGGCTGTAGTCGAGCGTGCCGCCATTATCCGGCTGCGGGATTTGGAACGCGCAGTCGAGCTTGCCGCCACGGATCGCATCGAGCGCGGCGAGGAATTGCGCGGTCACGTCTTTGGTCGTGTCCACGATGAATGCGCTGGTGGTGCCGCCGTCTTTCGCGATCGTGTCCAGGTTGTCTGGCGCGTTGGCCGCGATGTCGTCCGCGCCGAACACGCCGATCACGAAGGTGTCGATGCTCGGGTTCGCTTGCACGCCAGCCGTAGCGATCGCGCCGACTTGATCGATGTCGGTCGGCGTGCACTCGGTGGGCAAGCCGTCCGTGGCCATGACCGCGACGACGCGGTGATCCGGATGCGCTTTTGCCCACGTACTCGCTTGTTGAATCGCACCGGTGAGCGCGGGTCCAGTCGGGGTTTCGCCGTTCGGCGTGGTGCCGTCGATCGACTGAATCAACGCGGCGGCCGCGCTGGGCAACGCGGCGATCGCGCGCGCTGGAGCGGCGTAAACCGCGGTGTCGCAATTCGTGGTGTGCTCGCAAACGAAGCTCGTTTTCAGCTGGCACATCCCGAGATCGGCGCCGTTCGGATCGTTGCCGCAGCCGCTCCCCAGGTTCGGACACGCGACGTCCGTATTGACGGTGCATTCGGTCAGCGCGGTGCACGGCGTGCCGCGATAGAGATTGATCCCGTCCGTGAGCGTCGGACAATCGGTGTTCGACGAACAGGGGAAGATGCCGAGGCCGTCGTCGGCGTAGCCCTTGCAAAATTGGGTGAAGCACGGCCCGCTGTCGCCGCAAGACGCGTCCGTGGTGCACGATGTCGGTGCATTCGGTTTGATCTGCGGGAAATACTGCAAGCCGACGCCGAGCCCGGCCGAGGCGCTGTCGTTCAAGAATGTCTCGAGCGCGCTCTTTACGGCATCCCACTTCGTGGTTTGGCCCGAAACCGGCTCCAGCATCGAGCTCGAAATATCGAGCATGATGTACATGTCGAGCGGCACGAGTTGTGCGGTCGAGACGTGCGCGGCGCATGCATTGCCGTCACCGCCCGCGCCGATCGTGGTGACGCCGCTGTTCGAGCCGCCGTTGCTCACGACCAGCGAGCCGCCGCTGCCGGTGTTGGTTGCGGTTCCGCCCGCGCCCGCGCTCGCGGCCGTTCCGCCCACGACCATGCTGTCGTTCGACGATGAGCCGCAAGCAGCGAAATTCGCCGCGGCAAATAAAACCGACGCAAATCCGAGTGCGGTGCGAGCGCGACTTCGCATGACTCGAATAGAGCACCAACGCGCGCGGCTGAGAAGCACGTTAGTCAATCGAGACAGCCGCGCTCCCGAGCGAAATGCCACAGCAGTTTGCGATTGCGTCGCGCGAACGCAAAATACGGAATCAAAATAAACAGATCGCGACTCCACTCGAAATCTCGAGCGAGGGGCGATCGAGCGTGGTGCGCTCTTCGCCGGCGATGAGTACGCTCGCCGCATCGAGTGCCACCGCGCCGCCGAGATCCAAATACACGCCGAGCGCGGGCAGCGGATAGTACGCGGCTCCCACGCCGAGTAGCGCGAGTGGGCTCGCGTGATCGCGCGAAACCGCGCGAAATCCCGGCGCTGCGCGGCCTGCGACCGAGTAGATCGCGTAGCCCGCGCCGGCACGCGTGCCGATTTCCCAAGATTTTACCGGTTGAAATCGCGCCCCGAGTGCGAGCGACAGTGCTCGGCGCGAGATCTCGGCGTCACCGGCCGCAGCGTCCGCGCGAAAACGATACAGTGTGCTCTCGAAAGCTGCGGCGACGAAACCCCAGCGCGGTCCAAGATCGACGCCCGCGCGTGCGCCTAAATTCGGCGTCAGCCGGGGCTCCCAAGCGAGCTCGGGACCGACGAACAATTGGAGCCACGGCACGCGCGCAGCCTGCCGTTCGGGCGGGCGAGTCGGCGCTGGCTCCGTTTTTGGCAAGCGCGCAAACCCGCTCACGACTTCGGGCAGACCTTCGCGATGTTGCTTCGCGTATTGAAGGACCGCTGCGCGCAAGGTCTCCACGGCGCGCACGGCGATCACTTCGGCGTCGGCCTCCGCGGTGCGGTCGTCCACGCTCGTGACGATCGCTTCGCCAGCGGGCGAAGCGGCGCTGATCCGCGTCTCGGTGCCGTCGTCTTCGAGTTGCAATGAGCCGTACGCGCCGTCACTCGCGGCAGTCGATGACGGCAAATCGCCGCGAATTTCCGCGCCCAATCCGACCGCGATCAGCTCGCCGCGGATCAATAGCAGCGCTTGTTCGATCAGCGCGCTGCGCGGCTCCGGCACCACGATGATCACGTGCGGTCGCGTTGCCGCGCGCGCCGAAGTCGGCAGACCGAACACGACCGGCACGGACGCGAGCATGGTCCAGCGCAGCACCCTTCCGAGCTCGACCACGCGCGACAACTATATCAATCCGATTCCAAAATCGCATGCGCGGTCTTTTCGTACGGTCCGCCGGGAAAGCGATTCAGATATTCACGCGCGCCGGCGATTGCAGCAGCTCGACCGCCGATCTTTTTCAATAGCAGCAAGCGCCGCCCGCACGCTTCGCTCGCGTACACGCCCGCGGGCGCTTCGCTCACGTACGTGTCGAGCCAACGCAAAGCCTCGCCTGCATTGCCCGCCTCTTCGTACGAGCGCGCGAGGAAAAAACTCGCCTCGACGCCGAGCGACTCGGCAGCAAAGCGCCGGCGCAAGCTTTGCCAAGCCTGAAGCGACAATTGCGCGCGCCCGGTGTAGCGCGCTGCTTGTGCCAAGGCCTTGAGATTCGCGGCGCCGTCGCTCTCGAGCACGCGCTCGACTCCACGCGCTTCGGCGGCGGAAACCACGGCCGAAAATTGGCCGCTCTTGAGCAGCGAGCTCCACGCGACGGATTCTGGCGCAGCCGGACCGGAAGCTCCTAGCTCCGGCGACGCGTGCGCGCGCTTGGCGCGGTCAGGCTCCGTTGCGGTCACGGCGAGTGGGTTGGTTTGGTCGAGCGCGGAGGTCGCGGCAGGCTCTTCGTTCGCGCTCGGCGTCGCGTTGACGACTGCCGCAGCAACATTTTCGCCCGCTGCCTCCGGCAAGCGCAACACGCTCCCGCCCTTCACGACGCGTACGACGCCGGGCGCACCGAGCACGCGCACTTCGCCGCTCACCATTTCGAGCGAGATGGTTTCGCTCTTTTCGTTCCAAGCCAAGTCGAACTCGGTGCCGACGACTTGCACTTCGTAGCGGCCGGCAAAAAATCGCCAATGGGTGCTCGGTTCATGATGCACGCTGACGTGCAATTGGCCGCGCACGAGTCGCATCAACGCTGCATGCGTGCCGACCACTTCGATGCTGAATGCCGTGTGCGGCCCCGCGGAAATATGGCTCCGATCCGAAAAATCGAGTGCGCCAGGTGCCTCTCCGGTGCAAAGAATGCCGTCGATTAGCGTCGTGCCGCGCGCTTCATAGCGCAGGGTCGAAACCGAGCTGCGATAAACACCGAATGCGATCGCGCCGAGCAGAGCGGTGGCGAGCGCGAAGGAGAGCGCGAAGCGGTTTGATTTGGGTGGGTTGCCCTGTGCACCAGCGAACTGTCGCTCGATGCGTTGCCAGGCGCGGCGCTTGTCGAACGCTTCGCGCTCGCGCGCGTGTTCGGCAAAAAGCGTACGCAGCGCGACTGCGATGTGACGCGCGCCGAGCAGCGGCCGCTCAATCGCCATCGGTCGGCTCCGCGCGAGCGATCAGGTAATCGGCGAGTAACGCGTTGCGCCCGACCCGCTTCAGCACGCGTGCATTCGCGCTGCGCACGCGCCGCTTCGCGGTCGATTCGGAGACACCGAGCGCGCTCGCGATCTCCGCGTTGCCCATGTTCTCGAGGTTGTGCAGCACGAACGCCGCGCGTTCGTCCGGGCTGAGCTCGTCCAAGATTCGGCTCAGTTGAATCAGCGCGGCTTTCGCCTTCGGATCGTCGCGCCCAGGCTGATGATCGCAGTCGCGCGCCGAACCGATCAAACCCTGAAAAAACTCGCGCCGTCTGCGCACGCGCGCTTCGCGTCGCGCCACGTTCATCGTGATCGAGACGATGTAACTGCGCACTGCGGAGGCGAGGCGAATGCGCGTCGCGTTCGCGAAAAAGATCACGAACACGTCGCCGACCAAGTCCGAAATTTCGGCGCGCGGTCCGAGCGTCTTCAAGAGCAGCCCGTGAACCAAGCCGTGAAATTCGTCGAACGCGCGCTCGCGCCAGTTGGCGGCGTCCGTCTGAATCGCGTGATGCAGCTCCGCTTGCGGATCGCCGCGCTGTGCGGCGCTGCGCTCGACGGACTTCGGAGAGGAGAGCCGCACCACCGCGTCAACGATACACCGAGCTTCGGAGTTCGTGTACGCTCCGCGCGTCGGCGAGTGAATGGCGAGAAAGGAAATGTCTTTTCAGATCGCTTCGTGTTTGCTGTTCGTGCTGGCCACGGCTTGCGGCACGACGCCGCTCAACGTCGTCCTCAGCCAAGATGCCGGCACTGCGAGTGATTCTGGCGCAGCCGACAGCGGCGCGTGTTTCGTCACGGAAAGCGGGCGATTCGTGCTGAAATCCGGGCTCAATGCCGAGTGTCTCGGCGTCGGCGCGCCGACCACCGTGTTCGGCAATCCGGCGTTCGAGACCGCGTTTGGCGACTGCGGTTTGCCCGCGCAGACGTGGGATCTTTCCGCTCAAGCTGGCGCGAACGTATTCTCGTTCGAGAACGTGATCAGTGAAGATTCGCTGGATGTGCGCATGGCTGCCACGCAGAGCGGCACGCCGGTGATCCTCTATGCAGCGACGGGGCTTTCGAATCAGCAATTTGCGGTGCGCGCGCGCGGCGCGTCGTACGTCGAGCTGCGACCGCAGCATGCGAGCTCGAGCTGTGTCGGCGTGGCTGCTGCGAGCGCGCAAATCAGCCCATGCGCGCCGACTGACTCGACGCAAACGTGGCAACTCGAACGCGTCGATTGTTTGTGAGCCATCTTCTCGAAGCTGCGGTGTAGGAATCGGTTCCAGAATCGGCGCAAGATTCGTTTCTTGCAGGTAATTGCGGGCTCGGATCCAGTTTTTTGACCCGAGAGGTGAGCTCCGCGACTCAGCGGCAAAAGACACTGGTGGCTGTGCCCGCCGTGTTCACAGCGGAGACCAGCATGAAGCGTTCGCGCCCTCGAGCTCGTTCAACATCAGCGCGAAGAGATCAGGCGGCGCTCGTTGTCTCGTGCGCGCTCGGCTTTTCGATCGCGTGTAACGGAGCGATCGGGGGTCCGGGCGCAGGCGCGCGCAGCGGGCCCGGATCGAGCTCCGCGGGCTCGACCGCAACCGCGGGTGGCAGTGGCACCGACCCGAGTTACGCCGGTAGCAGCTCGACGCTGAACCCGGGCGGCGATCCGGTGCAGCCGTTTCAGCCCAATTCAGTGTTCGCGGCCGTGCGCAAGGTGAAAAACCTGCTGACCGGTTTGGCCCCGACGGACGACGAAGTCGCCTCGGTGCAAAACGCCAAGGATCAAGCGGCCGCGATCGGCACCCTGATCGACGGTTGGACGAACTCGGGCAGCGCCGCGACGTACAGCGCATTCCACGACAAAATGGTCGGATTTTTTC
>DATATR010000328.1:0-27770 GCA_036268695.1 Polyangiaceae bacterium
CGTGCGCCCTTCGCGGAACATGCCCGCGCCGTAGCTCTTTTCCGCGCGCTCGAAGGCGTCGACGAACACGCGCGCGCCGTCCGCGGACAGCTTCATCACGCCGATGAATTCGCCGTCCGCGCGTTCGCTCGGGATTTTACGGCTGATTTCGAGGACGCGCGTGCCGTCCGCGCGCAGCTTTTCCGCGTCGGTCTCCGGGTGCTCAGTGCGCCCGACGTAGCGCCGCCGCCACGCGGTGTCGCAGCCGAGACAAATATCCGCGCGCGACGCGCCGAGCTTTTGCACGATTTCGCCGTCGTAGACGATGTCGGCGTAAGTGGAGATGAAGCCTTCGCTCATGAACTCTCGCGCGCACAAGAGCGAGAGCAAGATGTTGTTGTTCGCCCAATCTTCGTTTTTGACGAACGTCAATTCGGGGTAGCGCGCGCGCACCACATGCTCGGCGTAACCGCACACGAACACGACGTCCTGGCGCGCGATGCCGGCCGCGCCGAGCGCGTCCAAGATCCAATCGAGCATCGGTTTGCCCATCACGGGCACGAGCGTCTTCGGGAGCTCGTCCGTATTTTCGCCGAGCCGGCTGCCGCGGCCCGCGCCGATGATGATCGCTCGCACGACGCGCAGCTTACGGCGGACAGCGATTTTTTTCACCAAGTCGCCAAAATTACCAAGAACGCCGAGCTTTGGGGTTCAGCGCGGCCGGCGATTCAACGCCCAGGTAGCCCGAGGTTCGTCGAACTACGAGCTACCAGTGCGTACTCTGACGTAAACGGCTGAACCCAAAAAAATCGGCGTCCTCGGCGCTGAAATCTCGGGAGCCGTCATTCCTCGCGTAGCTTGGCGAGCACGTTCAGATCTTCGAGCGTTGAAACGTCGCCTTGGGTTTCTTTGCCGGCGGCGATGTCTTTGAGCAGGCGGCGCATGATTTTGCCGCTGCGCGTCTTCGGCAAGCTCTCGGCGAAGCGCACCGTGTCCGGGCGCGCGAATTTTCCGATTTCGTTGCCGACGTGCTCGGCGAGGGTCTTCTTCATTTCAGGCGATGCGCTGAACGTCGGTTTCAAAGTCACGAACACGACCAGCGCTTGGCCTTTCAAATCGTCGGGGCGACCGACGGCCGCGGCTTCGGCGACCGCGGGATGCGCCACGAGCGCGCTCTCGATTTCGGCGGTGCCGATGCGATGACCCGAGACGTTGAGCACGTCGTCGATCCGGCCGAAGACGTGAAAATAGCCGTCGTGATCTTGGCGCGCGCCGTCGCCCGTGAAGTAAGCGCCGGGAATTTCGCTCCAATATTGCAGTTTGAAGCGCTCGTCGTCGCCCCAAATCGTGCGCAGCATGCTCGGCCACGGCTTCTTCAAGACGAGCAAGCCGCCCTCGTTGCTCGGCACTTTCTGGCCTTCCTGCGTCACGACTTCGGGCGACACGCCGAAGAAGGGCAAGCCGGTCGAGCCCGGTTTGGTCGAGTGTGCGCCGGGCAGCGTGGTCAGCATGATCGCGCCGGTTTCGGTTTGCCACCACGTGTCCACGATCGGGCAACGATTCTTGCCGACGTGCTCGCGGTACCACATCCACGCTTCCGGATTGATCGGCTCACCGACGCTGCCGAGCAAGCGCAAGCTCGACAAATTCGATTTCGCCGGCCACTCATCACCCGCGCGGATGAAGGCGCGAATCGCGGTCGGCGCGGTGTACAAAATCGTGACCTGGTGTTTCTCGATGATCTGCCAAAAACGGCCCCAATCCGGCTGATTTGGCGCACCTTCGTACAAGAGGCAGGTCGCGCCGTTCGAGAGCGGGCCGTACACGAGGTAGCTGTGTCCGGTGATCCAACCGACATCGGCCGTGCACCAATAGACGTCGTTGTCTTGCAAATCGAAGACGTACTTGGTCGTGAGGTGGGTGCCGGCGAGGTAGCCGCCCGTCGTGTGCAGCACGCCCTTCGGTTTGCCGGTCGAGCCAGAAGTATAAAGAATGAACAGCGGGTGTTCGCTGTCGACGATTTCTGGAGTGCCGTCCGCAGCGTTCGCGGCTTTCACCGCTTCGTACCAATCGATGTCGCGGCCCGGCTTTAACGCGGTCTCACTCTTGTTGCCGAGGCGCGAAAAGACGATCACTTTCTCGACCGTGGGCGTGCCTTCGACCGCGCGATCCACGGTTTGCTTGAGCGGTACGATGTTGCCGCGGCGGAGCGCGCCGTCTTGCGTGAGCACGATTTTGGCTCCGCAATCGTTGATCCGATCGCGCAATGATTCGGCCGCAAATCCGCCGAACACGACCGTGTGCGGCGCGCCGATCCGCGCGCAGGCGAGCATGCCGACCACCACTTCCGGCACCATGCCCATGTAAATCGCGACGCGGTCGCCCTTCTTGATTCCGAGTTTGCGCAGCGCAGCCGAAAACTCGACGACTTTCTGGTGCAGCTCGGCGTACGTCCAAGTGCTGGTTTCGCCCGGCTCGCTCTCCCAGATGAGCGCGGCCTTGTCTTTGGTCGCGGTCTTCAAATGACGATCGAGGCAGCTCTCAGTCGCGTTCAGCTCGGCGCCGATGAACCACTTCGAGTGCGGCAGTTCCCACTCGCAGAGCGCGGACCACGGCTTCCTAAACACGAGCTCCGACGTCTCGCGCTTCCAAAATGTATCCGGCGACTCGAGGCTCTCTTTGTACAGTTCGTCGTATTTTGCGCGCGAGCCGATGCGCGAATGCTTCACGAACTCGGGGCTCGGCTCGAATGTTCGATTTTCCGCGGAGTACGTCTGAATCGAGTTGATGTCGCTCATCGTTTCGGCCCTCACTCTCGTCGTTGCTAGCCTGTGCCCCGAGATCGCGCGTTTCTGCCTCGAGAATCGTGAGTCAGTATGCGTGGCGAGTAAAGTGCACACATGCCGAAAATTATCGATTCTCTGTTCATTTATGCCGCAGAACGCGCGGACCGCGCAGGTTCGAGCCGGCGCTCTGCGCGGCTCACCAGAACGCGTAGCCGCCGTGAATTCCGAGTCCGAACAGCGCCAGCGTGGCGCGCGACTCGAACGCTTCGGCGCTGTCGTTGTCGAGCTTCTGCTTGTTGAAACCGGAAGCGCCGTCGATCATCGTGATCACTTCGGCGCCGAGCAAAAATTTGTCGATGCTCCACTGAATGCCGAGCTCGATCGAAAAATACGGATCGAAACCGCTCGCGCTGCCGCCGGTATGCACCGGATCCATCGGCACCGCGTCGAGCACGAGTTTGTGGTGCACGACGCCCGCGCCGAGCGTCGAAGAGAAGCGCAGCGTCTTGCCGGTGGTCATCAAGCGCAAGTTCGGGCCAAAGCGCACGGTGGCGATGGTGTACTTTCGTTTGACGTCCGAGCCGCTGCTCGTCGCGTCGTCGACTGAGAGTTTGCCGAAGTCGAGCATGGCTTCGACCGCGACTGGTGAAAATAGGCGATAGCCGCCGCGTAGGCCAATCGTGCCCATGGTGCCGTTCGAGCTCGTGCTGGTGAGCTCGAGCGGGTGTTGACCGAGGCCGAGCACGCCGAGCGTGAGTAGGCCGTAGTAGCCTTTGCTCGCGCGAGTCGGCGGAGGCGGCGGCAGCGCGCCGGGCTTCGTGCTTTGCGTCGGCGTTCCCGCGATGCGCGCGCCGAGCAGCGCGTGAACGTCGAGGGTTTGGCCGAGCGCGACCGTGACCGTCGCTTCGTAGCTCTCGTAGCCGTCGCGGAAGACTTGCACCAAGTGATCCGCGTCCGGCTTCACGCTGCCATGCCAGTCGTGGAACGCGCGCGTCTCGCCGTCGACGGCGATCGCGGCCAAAGGATCGTCGGCGACGATGTTCAAAAAGCCGTCCGTCGCTTTGAGCTTCATCTCGACGGGCAGCTTTTTCTGGCCCGAAGCGACGCTGACCACGCGCGTGAGCCGCGCGTAGCCCGGCTCGTCCGCGACGATTTCGTGCTCACCGACGTTGACGTCTACGCCGGCGCGGAGCTCGCTCGCCGCGACGGCGTGGCCGTCGATCGTGACTTTCGCGTCGCTCGGTTCGACGTTCACGACGATCGAGCCGACTAAACCGGAGAGCTCGCTGATCGCAGCGCGCACGGCTTTTTGTTCGCCTTCGTTCAGCTCGGTGCCGTGCTTTTCGAGCAATTGTTCGAGCGTGGCAGCGGCTTCGCGATAGCGAAACAATGCTTTTTGGCACAACGCGACGTTCTGCAGCGAGCCCGCGCCAGGCTTCGCCGCGTACGCGGCTTCGAACTCAGCGAGCGCGCCGGGGTAATTCGCGTCTTGATACAAGCGAATGCCGAGCTTGAAGTGACGGCGCGCTTCGGCGGTTTGATCCGGCGCGAGTGCGGGCGGCTTGGAGGCAGGGTTCGGGCTCGCGGGCGGCGCGACGGCGGCGCTCGGATTCGCGTTGCGAGGCGCGCTGCCGTCACTCGCAGTGGCGCGCGCGCTTCGGGACGACGCCGCGAGCGCGGCGAGCACACAGCCGATCAGCACCAGGGCGCGCGCGCGCATCACACCTCCGCCTATCATACCCGCGCGTGGAATGGCGGATTTATGGCTCTTTGGTGCTGAGCGTGAGGCCTGCCGCGACGTGCGCGCTCGGCTTCGGAGGCGGCGGATGGTGCGGCCTTTCCGGGTTCGCGCTAGTCGCGGACGGCGCGTTCGCGGTTGCCACTGCGCTTGCGATCGTGCTCGCGACCGGTGTCACGATGGGCGGCGCCGCACTCGCGGCCAACGCCACGGACGGCGCTTTGCTCGGCGCCTCTTGGTTCGCCGGATCGGCGTTCTGCGAGGCGTTGCCCTTGGCCACGAAGTACGCCGTCAGCGCGAAGCCGGACAGCGTCGCGATCACGCCGGCGACGAGCGTGCCGTAGCGCCTCGGCGCGAACGCGCGCGTCGCGAGTTGTTCGTTCGGCGTGCGCGCGCTGATGATGGGGGCAGGGCCGGTCGCGTCCACCCCAGTGCCGCCGGCCACCGCGCTGAGCGCCCCCAAAAATTCTTCGGCCGATTGAAAGCGTTGCTCGCGCTCGCGTGAGAGCGCCTTGTGGACCAGCGCGGCGACCGCGGCCGGCACTTCCGGCGCGCGCGTGCGCAAATCCGGCGCGTCTTGCGTGCAGATCGCGATCAGCACGGCTTCGTAAGTGCGACCGCTGTGCGGCGGCGCGCCGGCCAGCATTTCGAATAGGATCGCGCCGAGGCTGAACAGATCGGTGCGTCCGTCGATGTCGTGAAACGACTGAGCTTGCTCGGGCGACATGTAATAGGCGGTGCCGAGCACGGTGCCTTTGTTGGTCAGCGTGGTGGCGCCGCGCGCGCGTGCGACTTTGGAAATGCCGAAGTCGACGAGTTTCACGAAGGACGGATCGTCGTCGCGCGCGCACAGGAACACGTTGTCCGGCTTCAAGTCGCGGTGCACGATGCCGGCCGCGTGAGCGCGGGTGAGCGCGCGCAAGACCTGGCTCGCGATGCGCAGCGCGGCGCTGACTTCGAGCCGACCTTCGCGGCGCAGGCGAGCGCGCAGATCCTCGCCGGTGAGGAGCTCCATCACCAAAAATGGCAACCCGCTCTCGCTCGTGCCCGAGTCGAAGATCTGTACGATGTGTGCGCTCTCGGCCATGCCCGCGGCTTCGGCTTCGCGCTGAAAGCGCTGGCTCGCCTCGCGATTCTTGGCCGACTCTTGGTCCAGGAATTTGAGCGCGACGCGTTTGCCGATGCTGAGGTTCGTGGCTTGAAAGACCGCGCCCATGCCGCCGCGACCGATCAAGCGATCGACGTGATACTTGCCGGAAACGGTGCTGCCGACGAGCGCGCGGAGCTCGCTGTCGCTTTCGTCTTCCAGGCTGATCATGGCGCGCGCGTTCTGCGCGCTTCCGTGCGCGCCCGCACAGCGTAGCACGCTCGTTCGGCGCCAAATACGGCTCTGCCCGCGGTGTTTCAGCGGCTCAGGCCGCCGTCACGCGCGGGCAGCAAGAAATCAGGCTTTTACGCCAGCTTTGTGCAGCGCGGCCTGAATGCGCGAGGTGGTCCGCGATGCCGAGCGCGCGTGCACGACGCCCTTGCTCACGGCTTTCGCCAGCGCTTTCGACGCCGCAGCGACCGGTGCCTTCGCGGCTTCCGAGTTGCCGGCAGCGATGGCAGCACGCGCCTTCCTCACCGCGGTCCGGAGCGCGCTGCGCACACCTTGATTGCGCTCGGCGCGAACGAGGCGCTGGCGATTGCGTTTCTCTGCTGATGCGTGGTTGGCCATGCGTCGAAAATCCTTTAGCGGAGCCTCAGCTCTTCGCCTTGCGCGCGTCCGCGGCTTTGGGATCGTAACCCTCGGGGTGAACGGGGAATTTGGGCGTTGCCGCCGCCTTCTTGTTGGCGCCGTGGCTGCGCGCACGGATGAACCTGCGACGTTCGGTCTGCCGAGTGGAAGAAACCATCAGAATACCTTCGAAAAAGCCCAGAAGGGCGCGAGGGGCCGGGACTATGAGCGAAGGATCGGGCCTTGTCAACGCGCGGCCGCCGCTGATTCGGCGATTTCGCCGCGCGTCCGCGAAGCCACCGCGAAGTCCGCGATTTCTACCGACAATTGGCCGAAAAACGGCTCAATCCGGGCGCACGGTCGCGTTGATGCTGAACGTCGATTGCGCGAACGGTTGCACCCGCGCGCGCGACAACTGGCTCTGGATGCAGGCGCCGGACGGCTTGCCCGCCGCCGGCCCGCTCACGTTCACGCTCTGCACGTGTCCGTCCGAGCCGAACACCACGACGGCACTCGACGGCGCGTCGTCGCCCGCCACGCAATGACGCGCGCCGCTCATCACCGCGCCGAGCGCTGCTTGCACCGCGCCGGTCGAAGGCTTCACCGGAATCGAACCTGCCGTCGTGCTGTCCGCCGGGCGCAGCGCCGGATCCGGCGGTAGCGCTTTGTCCGCGGGCTTCTCGGCGGGTGCGGCTGGCGCTGGCGCACTCGGTTGCTCGTCTTCCAAAACGATCTTTTCCGGGCTCGGTCCGCTCGCCGACGCGCTCGGCGCGGCTCTGGCCGGTGCCGCGCCGCTCGCTTGAGTTGCATGCGCAACTTCGGCGGGCTTGGCCGCGACGCTCTCCGGCGAAAGCGAATTCGGATCGACCGCGGCGGGCAGCGCTTGCGCGCCGTCGTTCACGCTCGTCCCCGTGTTCGCCGGATTCACGGCTTGCGTGATCGGCGCAGCAGCGACCGCGTTTGCCGCAGTCGGCGTCGCGACTCCCCAGGCGGCCGGTGCTGGCGCCGGTTTGCGCAACCAGAGCAGCGCTGCAGCGGCCAGCGCGAGCACACCCAACCCGAGCGCGCCTCTTTGGATTTGGTTGGGGGGGGCTTTCGCGGCGCTCTGCGGCGCTGCCGCCGGCACCGAGTGCGGCGCCGCCTTTTCCGCACTCGGCGGCACGCTCGCGCGCACCGCGCTCACGGCTTCGCGCTCTGCGGCGCTCTCTTCCATGCTCGGACGTTGCGCCGCGAGCGCGAAGCTCGCGCGCAAGAGCTCGCGTTCGCTCGCTTGCTTCTGCTCGACACTGCGTCGCGCCATCTCGGCCAAGCTTTGCGTGCGCACGCCCGAGCTCGTCAGCGGCGTTTGCGTCGCGGAAAACGTGGCGGGTTCGCCCGGCTCGCTCGGCAGCGGCGCGGCGAGCAATGCGCTGTCGGTCGAGCCGTGCACGCTCTCGCCGAGCCTGGCTTCGAGTGCGCGCGCGCTCTGTTCCCAATCGCGCTCGGCGAACGGAAACGAGCTCAGTGCAGCCTCGGCCGGCGCGCCGAGATCCGCGGCCGAACGGCGCTCACTCACGCAGCACCCTCTTCAGCCTTCACCAAACCACGCTCGATCAAAAACGCTTTGAGCTTCTTCCGCGCTTCGTGCACGCGCCAAGCGACGGTGCCCTCCGGGCAGCCGAGCACTTCGCCGGCTTCGGCGTGACTCAAGCCGTCCACGCCGACGAGGATCAAGGTCGTGCGCAGCGTGTCGCTCAGTGAGTCGATGCCTTCGCACAGCGCGCGGCCGAGCTCGCGATTTTCGCTCGCGCCGTGCGGGCTCGCGCTGCCCGCGCGCGTTTCGACCAAGACACCCTCGAGTCGTGGATCGTCCGCGGGTAACCCCTTGCGATCGGACTTGCGCGCGCGAATCGTGTTCAGCGAAAGGTTCACCGCGATGCGGTAGATCCAGGTGAACGCCTCGCTCCGCCCGTCGAAGCGATCGAGCGCGCCGTAGGCTCGCACGAACGTCTCTTGCGTCACGTCCTCGGCCTCCGCGGCGTCCCGCAAGAGGTGCACGGCGAGCCGGTAAATCCGCCGCTGATGACGGCGCATGAGCGCGCCGAACGCTTCAGCGTCGCCGTTACGCGCGCTGTCGACGAGCTGGCGATCCGTTTGCTTCGACATCGTAGCCTGCGCGATCTTAGCGCGCGCGGGAACCTCTTGGGGAAGCGGCCTCGGACCAACATAGAGTAACACCGCCCTATCCGACAACCGACGAAGCGCGAACCTTTGCCGCACGCGCGTCAGAATTCTCGAGCGGTGTTTGTGGGTTTCAGGAAAACGCCGCTAATTTTCGGCGCTTAGCGGCGTGCGCCGCGAAAGGCGAATCACTTCGTTTCGGTCGCGCCGAGCCGCGCTTTGAGCAGGTCGCCGAGCGTGCCGAAGCCGCCTTCGGCTTTGAGCTTTTGTCGGTATTCTTTGTGTGCTCGCCGCTCTTCGTCTTCTTTGAAGCCGCGCACGCTGAGCTTCGGCTCGCCGCTGCGCGGATCGAGGTCGATCACTTTGAGATCGAGCACGGTGCCTGGTTTGAACGCCTTACGCAGATCCGTACCGCGCTGCGTGCCGGTTTGCGCGCCGGGAATGTAACCGCGCGCGGCGCGCCCAGTGACGCCGAGCATGCGCACGAGCACGCCGGTGGCCTCACCTTTGACGACCTCGGCTTTCACGAGCGCGTTGCGCACGATCTTCTGCGGCGCTTCATTCGCGCGCTCGCCGGTCGGCGCGGGATGCAAGGTGAGCTTCTTCGAGCGCGGATCGAAATGGTGCACGAGCACATCGAGCTCTTGCTCGAGCTTCAGCAATTCTTCGGGATGCTCGATCCGCTCGAGCGACAAATCCGAGACGTGAATCAAGCCCTCGACACCTGGTTCGAGCTCGACGAACGCGCCGAATTTCTCGAGCCGCACGACCTTGCCCTGGTGCACGGAGCCGTGCGCGTATTTCTGCTTGGCCTGCGCCCAGGGATCTTCGATCAATGCCTTGCGGCTGAGCCAGATCTTGCCGCGCTCGTCGATCTTCGTGATTTTGACTTCGATCCGATCGCCGGGTCGGAACAGCTCCGTGAGCGGCGTGCGCGCGTCGTGGCTCGCTTCCGAAGCGTGCACCAAACCCTCGAGATTTTCCGCGTCTGGCAACGCGACGAACGCGCCCCACTCGACGACGGTGCGCACCACGCCGTTCATCACTTGGCCTTCTTGCAGCAAAGTGAGCGCGTGCTTGCGCCGCTCGTGCGCCTCGGCTTCGAGCATTGGCCGGCGCGACACGACCACGTCGCGCCCCGCCTTCTCGTACTGCACGACTTTGAAATCCAAACGCGACCCGACCAAGACCGCGAAGTTCGCGTTCGCCGGATGCAGATCCATGCCGCTCGCCGGTGCGAACGCGCGTAGCCCGTCGATGTCCACCTCGACGCCGCCTTTGATCACGCCCGTGATCAGGCCGTGAATCAGAGTGCCGTCTTTCGCGGCTTGCTCGACCTTCGGTTTGGCTTCTTCCTCGCGCAGCGGCTTGCGCGTCAGCACCACGAGCCCGCCGCGGAGCCCGTCGTTGTGCACGCGCGCGACGAAACGGTCGCCCACAGCGGGCACCAGATCGTCCGCTTCCATCTCGCCACGATCGAAGATGGCCAGCGCCTTGCCCGACAAATCCACCATGATCGCCGTCTCGAGCACGGCGGTCACTTTGCCGAACACTTCTTCGCCAGTATGAAACGGCGCGCGGTCGCTCGCGCGATGCTGCGGCCGCGGCGCACCTTCGCGCGTCTCGCCGCCGGCCGCCGCGGGATGCTTCCGCTTCTTGCGTCGGCGCTTCTTCTTCGGTTTGTCGCCGCTGGTCTGCGCCGTGCCTGCTTCGGCTTCGCCCTCTTCCGCGGCTTCGCCCTCGTGCTCGCTCTCGCTCGCTTCAGCGCTCGGCTCGCCGCTCGTGTCGCTCGCGACTTCAGCGCCAGCTGGTTCGCTCGCAGCTTCGGTCTGGGCTGGTTCGCTCAGCGCGGCTTCCGCGCTCGGCGCCGCGCCGCCCGACGCGTCGCTCGCTCGCGCGGTATCGGCGGAGTTGGTTTGGGACGAAGCGTCGCTGGAAATGGTTTCGGTGGACATCATGGCCGGGGAAGCGTGGGGCGAGAGCCCTATATCTCTCTTGCCGCTCCCTGCCAATGATTGGAAACGGGGGCAGCTTTTGTTTCTCGATGCGATTCTAGCTGCTGCTCCGTTCAGCGCGCGATCGGCAAGCGCCGATTTACGCCACCCGAGCGATCGATCGAAAACCCAGCTTCGGGCTCGCTCGTGCCCAGATTTTCCGCGAGTTTCATAGCCACTTCGACGAAAGCGCGCGCGGTTTCCGAGGCTGGCGCCGCTTGCACGACCGGCGTGCCCGCGTCACCCCACTGTCGCACGGAAGCGTGCAACGGAATCTGACCGAGCAGCGGCGCCTTTGCAAAATTTGCGACGCTCGCTCCGCCGCCGCTACCAAAAAGTTCGTGCCGCTTCTCACAACCGTCGCACACGAAGTAACTCTCGTTCTCGACCACGCCGAGCAGCGGGATGCCGACCTTCTGCGCCATCGAGACAGATTTGTAGACGTCTTGCAGAGCGACCTCTTGCGGCGTGGTCACGATCACGGCTCCCGTCGTGCGCACCTTTTGCGCGAGCGTGAGTGATACGTCGCCCGTGCCCGGCGGCAGATCGAGCAGCAAGAAATCGAGCGTGCCCCAGTTCACGTCCTTCAAGAATTGGAGCAGGGCACCGTGCAGCATCGGCCCGCGCCAGACCACCGCGGACTTTGGATCCTCGAGCAAGAACCCGATGCTCATCAACTTCACGCCGAAGCGTTCGAGCGGCTGGATCTGCTTGCCGTCGCTCTGCGGCTGACCGGTGATGCCGAACATGGTCGGGATGCTCGGGCCGTAAATGTCCGCGTCGAGCAATCCGACCGAGTGCCCCATGCGCGACAGCGCCAGCGCCAAGTTCGACGCGACGGTGCTCTTGCCCACGCCACCCTTGCCGCTCATGACGAGGATCACGTGTTTTACGCCCGGCACCGGATCGTCCGGGCCGATCTCGCGCGGCGCGGTCTGGAATTCGCTCATGACCTCACGGGGCGTAGAGCCGATCCTCTAGTCTGTCAAATCTTGCGGCGAATTGGCGCGGAGTGCGTCACAGCACGCCCGAAAACCAAGCGATCACCACGCCGATGCCGAAGCCAATCAAGATCGCGATCAGCGCGGGCCACGCGTTCTTGCTCGTGCGGCGGAGCGAAGGCACTCGCGTCAGTGAGCGGCGTTCTTGCAACTCGGCCCAACCGGCCTCGCCAGGCGAGGGCATGAAGTCCTTGCCGACTTCGAGCCGCGGTGTACTCGCCGAGCGCGGAAAGCGCGGCGCGATCAGCACCGAATCGGTGATGCCGCGCGCGTACGACGCGACGTGAATCGGCATCACGGACGACTCACGCGGTGGACGCTCGCTCGCCTCGGGATTCGGCATTACGGAAGACGCGACTTCTTGAATCGTGATCTCGCGTGGTGAAGCCACGAGCGGGATCGGATCGCTGAACAGGCGCCGCTGTGGCCCGAGCGACAGCGCGGCCGCCGCGTCGCTCACGAACGGGTGCAATAGTTCGGCGAACTCTTCCGCGCTCTCGATGCGCCGGCGAGGTTCGAGCGAGAGCCCGCGCTCGACGATCGCGGCGAGCAGCTTCGGCACACGCGGATTGGCCTGCCCGAGCGGCACGAAGTCGCCGCGCACCACGCGCTCGAGCACCGCGCCAGCGGTCTTGCCCTCGAATGGATCTTGGCCAGCGAGCATCGCGTAGAGCACGGCGGACGCCGAATAAATGTCGCTGCGCGCGTCGACCGCTTCGCCGCGCGCTTGCTCTGGCGCCATGAACATCGGCGTACCGCCCGTACCTTTTGCGCTCGTGCCGTCCGCTTCGCGCATTTGGCGCGCGATCCCAAAATCCAAAACCTTCACGTGCGGGCGATCCGGGCGTGGGTGCGTCACCATCACGTTCGCTGGCTTCAAATCCAAATGCAAAAAGCCTTGCGCGTGCGCCGCGGAGAGCGCGGCTAGCACTTGCAGCATCAACTCGCAGGCGTAAGTCGGCGGGAGCGCGCCGCGGCTATCGATGATGTCTTCCAGCGTTTCGCCGCGCAGAAGTTCCATCACCAGATAGGGTACACCCTCCGGCGTCAAACCGAGATCGTGGATATCGACGACGTTGGCGTGCGCGATCCGCGCGGCCGCGCGCGCCTCGGACACGAAGTGGTCGCGATACGCCGGATCAGCGAACGCGCCCGGATTCATCACCTTGATCGCGACGCGTTTACCGACCACCAGGTGCTCGGCTTCGTACACCGTGCCACTCGACCCCGAGCCGATCTCGCGCACGAGCGCGTACTTTCCGTCCAGGGCCGAGCGCTGCTCGAGATTCTTGGCGACGGTCATCTCTCCAGAGTAGGGAACGGCAGCCCTTGACCGAACTTGAGACGTTGCAAAACGCCGCCGAAGAACGCCGCAAAAACCCAGAATTTTTCCGAAACATGTCTCACTGCGGGACAAAAAAGGAACGGCGCGAACCCGAAGCTCGCGCCGTTTCCCTGCCGAAGTTGATTACTTCGGGGTCGCGACGCCGACCGAGGTCGTCACCGATGCGGCACCGGAGAACGCGGCCGCGAAGTTGTCCGACGCCGTTCCGATCGCGGACACGATTGGCGGCAAGCACAACACGGCTTCACCCGTCAGGCTGCCCGCGTTCGTGGTCAAGGTCGCGCCAGCACCCACGGTCGCGGCGATGCCCGCCGTGAAGGTCTGGCCTCGCGCTTCGAGCACGACCAAGAGCTGCGGCAAGTTCGCCTCGAGGGACGCGACCGCAATGTCGACTTGAGCTTGCACGTCGGCACTAGCGGCTGCGCTGAGCGTGACTCCGACTTTCGGCGGCGTACACTCGGCCTTGGCGTTGACGCTGGCTTGGCAATTGGCTTTGCAATCCGCGCTCACATTGCAATTGAGGTCGGCCGAGCCTTCGCACTTCGGCGGCGTGCCGTCCGTCTTGCTGCAGGTGCCGTTGCATTCGAACTTCGCGCTGCCCTGCGCGTCGCACTCCGCGTCGCACTGACCGGAGCAAGTGCCGCTGCAGGTCACTTTCGCGCCGCCGGTGGCCGTGCAAGTGCCGTTGCACTTGCCCATGCAGCTGCCGTCCGCTTGAACTGCGGAGGCGCTGCCGGCCATGCCGTCCACCGTGCAATCGCCGTCGCATTTGCCGGTGCAGTCGACCGCGACGTTGGCTTGAGCCGTGCAGCTACCCGAGCAACCGCCCATGCAAGCGCCCGTGCACGAGATCGAAGCCGACGCCATGCCCATGCAGCTGCCGGTGCATTCGACGGTCGGTAACTTGCCGCCGGTGCAGCTCACCATCGCGTCCGCGGTGCAGTTGCCGTCGACGGTGCAGCCCGCCTCGCAGTTCGCCTGCGCGGAGACGGATGCGGTGCAGACTGGCGGTTGAAAGTCCACGCTGAGCGTCACACCGAACGCGCCACTGGCGCTGAAATTGGCTTTGATCGTCGCGGCCGCGAGATCACACCAGGCCTTGGTTTTGGCCGTCTGATCGCCGGTCGTGGCGTCGGCCGCATTGATGTCGTCCGCGGAGGCGCCAATGTCGCGGGCGAGCGCTTCGCACGCGCTGGCCACATCCGTCAGCGATGCGCTCGCGACGGCGCTGAGGTTCGAGCTGGCTTGCGCGAGCGCTTCGAATTGACCCTCTGCTTGACCCGAAAGTCCGAAATTGACGCCGGTCAGGTCGGCACCGACCACGAACTTGCTGCAGCACAAGCCCTCTTGGACTTTGTTGAGCGGATTGTCCGAGCTACAGCCGGCGGCCATCAGCGGCAGGCTCAGTGCACAGAAAGCAAGCGCAGTCAGCGGCTTCAAGCGATTCTTCAAAATCATGCGAAGGTCTCCTTAACGAATGCGTCGGGATCGGACCCACCACCACCATGCGGCACGCGCGTTCCCTGTTTTCAGTTCCGACGTTTGTTCAAGCGACGGCGCAAGGAGTCTACAGTTTCGCGGATAGGGACGGAACCCAGCAATAGCGCCACTTTTTCACGTCCCTCGTCCGCCGCCCGCTTGAGGCACAACCGATTCCTTAGACGCAGGTTGTGCGCAAACGAAGCAAACGTGCCTTCGCGTCGCGATTCTTCACGCGTTCGCGCTCATGCTGCGCTGGGCCGGGGGCCGGTAAGCGCGATAAACGCTCTCAATTCGCTGGCCAGCAACCGGTCTGCGGCGAGGACAACGAAGCCAAGATCCCGGTCTGCGTATTCGCGCCCACGCAAATGCCGGTGGGCGAACCCGTCGTTGCCGGATCGTCTTCGCACAACATAGCGAGGCCGCTCGGCGACATCGGACAGCCGCCGCCAGTACAAAGCCCGTTCGCGTCGGTCATGCCGTTGCAGCTGCAGCTCACGCTGAAGTCGACGCACCATTGCTCGCCGGTGAAGTCCGACACTTGGCAAGCGCCCATCGCGCCGCAGTCCGAATCTTTCTCGCACGGCTCGCAGCTTTTGCCCGTGCCCACGCAAGCACCGAAGCGGTGCGCGCAAGTCGCGATGCCGAGCGCGGGATCCCAAACCCCGCACTCGCCGGCAGAGCCCCATGGGCAAGACGGATGCGCTTGGTCGCACGCTTCGGTGCAGATCTTCGCGCCGCTTTGATCCGCAGCGCAGATTTGGTTGGGTACAGCCAGACAATCCGCGTCACTCTGGCAGCTGTTGCAGAATTTGCGCGGCCGGCACACGTTGCGCGTCACGCCGTGTGCGGCGCATTGAAACGGCTTTCCCGGTCCAATCTGATCCGACGGCACGCACATGCGATCTGCGGGATTGCCCATTAGTGAGCAATCGTCGCTGCACGGCGCGCGCACGAGCGGCAGGCACGCGAAGCCCGGCGCGCAGGTGTCGTCGGTCGTGCAATCGTTCGTGCAGTAAGCGTCGAGATCGTCCGCGCCCGCACCGACGCAGAAGAAGCCGTCTCGGGTGTCGCACTCGGCATCCGTGCCGGACGGGCAGTGCGTGTAGAATTGGCCGGATTGCTGCGGCTGGCTGAGATCGCAAAAGAGCCCGGCCGTGCCGTCCGCGTCAGTGCCGTCGAGGCATTCGCCGAAGCTTTGGCAATCGAAGTGCGAGCTGCACGCGAGGCGACACGTGCCGCCGACGCAGAACTCGCCCATGTCGGTCGCGCAGTCCGCGTTCGCGTCGCACTTCTTGCTGACCGGCACTGCGATCGAGCCGTCTGCCGCGCCGGCATCCGCGGTCGAGCCGGGCAAGACGACGCAATAGTTGCCCTGCGTGCCGTCGGCGAAACCCCAGCGCGCGCAGCTCTGACCGGCGCCGCAGTTCGTACTCGCGGTACTCGCGCTGCAGCTCGCGCGACATTCGTCTTGCACGCAGCGTTGCCCCGTGGCGCACGAGGAGTCGACGCACGGTGTCGGCTTGGAGGAACAAGCGAGTGGCAGCGCGGAGCTCGAAAGAAGCGCGACCAGCACCTGGATCAAGACTTTGACCCGCGTCGAAGTCTTGGCGCAGGCTCGGGAAAATACCGAGCTCTTGACGGGGCTTTGCACAGGGCTACCGTGTTTCATCGTACTCGGTTTTTGCGGGCCACCGAGTAGTTCTCTCGCGCTTGGCCCGGCGGATCGTGATGATGAAACAAAAGCTCGCCTCGCTTCTGGTCGCCGCGACCGCGCTCGTCACGAGTGTTGCTTGCTCGAGTGCGCCGCTGTCGACATCGACGGGTCAAGAAAATGCGCCGGCGGCTTCGGGCACGAGCTCTCCGAGCGGTTCGAGCGCGCCGACGCTCGACTCGGATTGGGCAGAATACCCCGCTGGCCCTTATGGCACGACGCGCGGCGCGACGATCCAAAACTTGGAATTCATGGGCTGGCGGCAGCCCGATCTCGCAAACTACGACGTCGCGAAGTTCGAGAAGATTCGGCTCTCCGATTTCTACAACCCAGATGGTCGCAGCGACGTGAAGCTGCTCGCGATCAACGCCTCGGCCGTTTGGTGCAGCGTGTGCCGCGCCGAATACGAAGACATGAACACGAGCGGCACGTACGAAAAGTATCGAGCCGAGGGCGTCGAGATCTTGGGCACGTTGTTCCAAGACAACTCGTACTATCCGGCTCAGCCATCGGATCTGACGAATTGGGGGGACGCGCCGACTCACGACGTGAAATTCCCGCTCGTGCTCGATCCCGGCTTCAAAATGGGCGCCTACTTCGACTCGGACGCGACGCCGCTGAACATGGTGGTGGACGTACGCTCGATGACGATCGTGCTCGTTACCATGGGCTATTCCACGACTTACTGGGGCACGATCCAGGCGCTGCTCGACAAGGGTTGATGCGCACGCTTCGCGCGCTCGCGGCGGCTGCGTTTTCGTTGGCGCTGGCCGCGTGTAGCTCGCAAGGGCCGGCCGGTCCGGCAGGAATGGCTCGTGTTTTGCCGCCGGATTTCGAGCTTTCCACGCTCGATGGCAAGAGCGAGCGGCTGAGCCAGCGCCTCGGCAAAGACGTGGTGCTGATCGATTTTTGGGCCACTTTTTGCGAGCCGTGTTTGGCCGGCATGCCGCACCTCGATGCACTCTATCGCGCGCATCGGAAAGAAGGCTTCGTCGTGCTCGGCGTCGACATCGACGGGCCGGACTCGATCGCGCAAGTGAGGACCACGGTCGAAAAGCTGGGCGTGAGCTTTCCGATTCTGCTCGACCAAGAGACGCGAGTCGTCGCGCTGTACAACCCGAAAACGAGCGCGCCTTACAGCGTGCTGATCGGTCGCGACGGCCGCATTTTGAAGAAGCAAGAGGGTTACACGACGGGCGACGCGAACGCGGTCGATCGCGACGTGCTCGCCGCGCTCGCGGGCACGCGATCGAACTAGTGCATCGATTCAAGTGAATCGATGCACTAGTATCTTGTCATCGGGAGCACAGCTCCCGCCCGCTCGAGTGAATCGAGTGGGGCCCCACGCTTCTTAAGGAGCGTTTTGGGGCCTCAACCCCAAAACGATTGTTACTTCTGAGACGCGACACTAAAACCGCAGCGTGAGATCGAGCGACGCGCCTTCGAACGGCGGAAACACGCGGCACACGCCGCCCACGCAGCGGAGCGCGCCGCGCCGCTGACCGACGAACAAGGACACGCTCGAATCCGGCGTCGGGCGATAACCGAGTTGGCCGTTGACGTAGGTCGGCGGCACTTGCGGATTCGTGTCGTACGAAAAGCCGAACGCTGCCGACCAATGCGGCGCGTAGTCGAGCGCAATCAGCTCGTCGCCTTCGCTCCACGGCTCGAGCGGGCCGCCGACGGTTTGATGCCGGCGGCGATGCCAACCTTGAAGCTCGATCGAGAGCGGGCCGCCGAGCGCTGCGAGCACGGTGTGGCGGTGCCAGATTTCGCGGTAAAAGACCGACGTTTCGCCGCTGTCCGTCGCGAACGCGCGCGCCGCGTCGTCAGCGCGCGCGCCGATCGAGAAGTCGGCTTTCGCGCGCCGATCGCGGCTGTGTAGCTCGAAGCCGCTGGCAGCGTCCCAGACGCGGTCGCGCGTGTCGCGCGAGACGGTGCAAGCGTCGTTCGCCACCGATTCGTCGAATGATTCGTAGTAGCCGAGCCACGCGTACGCCGTCACTCCGGACGACAGCGCGACGTCTCCGCGCAGGCGGCCGCCGCTGACGCAGGTGTTGAAGTTTTCGAACTCGGTGTCGGTGTAAAGCGCTTCGGTCGTGGGCGGCGCGCTGGCCGCGATGGTGCTGAACTCGCGCGCGCGGATCGGGCTGATGTTGGCGAGCAGCGGAAAGAACCGACGATAGTGTTTGCCTTCGAACAGCAGATTGAGCGCGCCTTCGTTGACGTTCACGCTCAAGTAAATCGCTTGGCCGGGATCGAGCTTGGGCGTGGTCGGGTCGGCGGGCTTCAGATCTTGGAGCGCGACTTCGACGTAGGCCGCGCCGTGACCGCCCAAGTCCGCGAGCTCGAGTGACGCGCTGCCCGTCGCGATCTGCTGGGTGCTGCGCACGGTGTCTTCGTCGAGCGGCGTGCCGCGTTCGAGCAGCGAACTCTGCAGCGCGATCTTCGTCGCGCCTTGACTGACCTCGACTTGGCCGCCGAAGATGCGATCCGGCGCATAGCTGCAAGTCGCGAATGTGGCGCAATTTCCGGTGTTCGGCGCGAAATCGGTGGCCACTGCGCGCGGCATTCCGGCTTCCAACACGCCGACCAAGCCAGGCGTCACGCTCGCGTCCACGCCGAGATAGCGGCCGCTCGCGGGATCGATCCGGAGCGGATTCAAGGTGCCGGCAAGCGCCGTGGCGCGCAAAACGAGCTCTTGGTTTTTCACGCGCGCGCTGATCCGGGCGCCGCGCAAGGTCGTGTCGCTCGCGAGCTCGTCGAGTTTGCGCAGGCTGAGCACGAGCCCGCGGCCGAACTGCGCGTAGCCGTCGCCGAGCGTGACTTCGACGGCGGGACTCGAATACGTGGCGTAGTATTTCGCCGGATAGAGCCAATCGATGTAACGATTCGAGAGCTCGACGCCGGCTTCGTCGACTTTTTGCCGAAAATAGTCGGGCGCGCTCGCGCCACCTGCGGAGGCCGGACGCGAGCTCGAAAGCTCGAGCGCGATTCGTGTCGGGTTCGGGTAGCGAAAGAACCAAGCATTGTCGACGCGCACACCGACTTGCCACGCGCCGCCGTTCGCGAGCAGATTGAGCCGATTGTAAAAGATGCCCCAATTGTCGTTCGCGCGCGTCGGGACTTGGTTCGCGCGCGTGTCGCGATTGTCGAAGTTGTAGGCGAAGGTCGAGCTTTCGGTGATGTCGAACGCGACGGGCACGCCCAGCACGTCCGTTGGTTCGAGCGCATGCGCCTGTTCTGCGCCGCCCGCGAAGCGCAGGAGCACCCCCCAAAAAACCAGCCTTTTTACGGCAAATTTTCGGGCATCAAGGTGAGGCGAGCGCGGCATCGATGAACGGCCAGAGTATCGTCGGTTCGTCGCCGAGCAGCTTTTTTTCGATCTTCATCGTGCGCGCGTCGACGACCAAGTTGAGCGGCGCGGTCTCGGCGCGCGCGTAGCTGCCGAGTTGATAGTCCGGATCGAGCGCCATCGCGTAGTCGGAAGAGAAGGTCTCGACCCAGGTGGTCAGATCGGAAAAGGTGGCAGGGTTACTGGCTTCGTCTTGGAACAGCGTGCTCAGGATGCGCAGGCCTTCGGGCGAGTATTGGTCGTTTTTTTGCGATAAGGTTTCGTGCTCGGTGCGGCAGGCCGAGCACCACACGGCCGCGGTGTTGATCAAAATCAGCGAGATGCCTTTGCTGCCGGTGCGATCGTAAAAATCCGAAAACGCGATCGTCTCGAGCGAGCTCGCGCTGTGAGTCACGCGCGCGGGCGCACGAAAGCCCTGAAAACACAGGTTCGCGACCACGTCGCCGGCTTCGGTGCCGTACGGGCCGCTCGGGTAATCGTTGGCGGCGCAGCTCGTCGTTTCGCCGTTCAGGAGCTCGGCCGGGATCTTGGGTGTGTTGTCGCCGCAGCCGCTGAGGCTCGAACCGAAGAGCAGCGCGGCGGCGAGCGCACAGAGCGCGCGTGCAATCGTTCGAGCGCGCGCCGCGCCGATCATTCTGATTTTCTGCGCAGCGCGATCGACGAAAGGATCGGGATGCCGCCGCTCGTGGTTTCGATCGCGCTCGCGTCCGCGCTGACCGCGGCGTCCGCGACCTGGACGAAGTTGCCGTAAGGCGCCCATTTCTCGTCCACCTCGAGCCCTTGCACGAACACTTCGACCTGTGTGTTCGCGGCCCAGCCGAGCGTGTTCTTCACGCGCAGGCCCGCGGCCGGGCAAAACACGCTACTGACCGGCGCGAGCGCATAGCCGAGCTCGAACCCGAGGCTCGGATCGAGCGCGCGCGTGCTCTGCGCGAGCGGAATTTGCACGCTGCGGAACACGAGCTCGGACGGATCCGTGTAGGTCAACAAATCGTGCGTCACGCTCGCGCCGCTGGCGAGGATCAGCGTGACGTCGCCGCTCGTCACTTCGCCGGAGGCGGGGAACGCCGCGCCGTCCGCGTAGCTCGGCAAAGGCAGCGCGAGCAGATCGCCCAAGTCTTGTGTTGTTTGCGAGCCGAGTGGCGCGGCAAGCTTCGCGTAATCGAAGCCGTCGCCGTATTTGAATGCGGGCGCGCTCAGCGACATGTCGGGCGCGACCACGGTCTTGCCCGCTGCGTTGGTCATGCCGTTGAAGCAGACGTTGATGCCGCAGACTTGCACGAGCAGGTTCGGCACTGGCGCGCCGCTCGGATCGTTCAACGTCGCGTCGACTTCTCGAATGCCGTACTCGGTCGCGTCGCTCGGGTAGCCCGGGGCGGTACAACTGGGCGCCACACCTGCGCTCGATGCTCCCGCATTGCTCGAGCCCGCGCTGCTCATGTCCCCGGCGCCGCCGCTGCTCGAATCGAGCGGTTTGCTGCTGCCGCAACCGAGCGCGCAGAGCGCGAACAGCGCGCACGAATGCGCGCTTTTGACACGGAACCGCGTGAGCACCATGCGCCTCGCGCAAATCCTACACAAGCGCGCGCTCTCCCGCCAATCTGCGCAATTTTCGCGCGACTTTGCGGCGCGTGGGCCGCGCGGGTCAGAAAAATGCGCCGAGGTACCAGCGCAGGGTTTGCGCCGCGCTCGTGCTCGAGCTGCCGCCTTGGACCTGCGCCGCGTCGATTGACGTGTAGCCGAGGCCCGCCATCGGGAAGAGCACGCCGTACTCGATCTTCGTGAAGAAGCCGCCCATCTTGCTCGGGTCGTCGTTGAGCGCGCCGTCCTTCGACTGGAAATAGATGCTGCCGTTCAGCTCGATGCCGAGATCGCGCGCGTGCCCGGGCGCTTGCACGAACTCCGAAGCGCGCGACCAAATCGCGGCGACGCTGCCGCCGAGCTTTTGGCCCGTGACATCGCGCAAGAAGTCGTAGCCGACGCTGGGCCGAAAGTAATACGTGCCTTCGACGCGCGAGAGGATGTTGCGGTAGAGGATGAGATCGACCGCATAGGCCGGATTGAAGCGGAACTCCGAGTCCGTGCGATCCCCGTGCTGGCTCGGCGCACCGGTGAGCGGCGGCGAAAGACCCTGCACGTCCGAGTCGCCGGAGGCCCAACCGAAGTTGAAGCCGAGGTGCAGCTTGTCTTCCGCGAGGCGCTGCTCGATTTCGGTGGCTAGGCCATATTGACGGATCTTGTAGCCGACGTTGGCGGCCGCCGACGCGACGTCGGTGATGTTGTCCAGATTGCCTTGGATGGTGACGGCTTCCGTTTCGAAACGAAAGCGCTTGTACAGCACCTGCAGCCAGAGATCGGGCGTCCACGCGGTTGCGCCGCGCCGGACGAATCCCAATTGACTCGTCACGGGGCAGTTCAAGCTCGCCGCGCTGTTCATCACGGCGCAAGTCCCAGTGTTCGCGGTACCGTCGTTCGGACTGTTGTCATCGGCTAAGAGCTGATGGCGATAAGTGACTTGAATGCCGCCATTGATCACGACATCCCCCTTGGCCAGGGACAGCCGCGTCATTTCACGGCTCTTTTTGCGCGCGATCTGCAGCACGTATTCGGTCACGTCGTCGTCTTGCGAGAGATCGTAGGGCTGCCCGGTTTGGATGCCCAAGGCGTCGCTCGTCGCGCCCTCGTTCACGAAATCCCAAGCGCCCGTCACGTACAAGTCGAGCGGCTTGATGCCGGTCGTGAATTGGATCCGGTCGATCGTCGATTGATAATTGTCGTCGTAGCCGTCGCCCGCGTTGTCGACGATGCCGAGGCCCCAGTGATTCGGCATGCGACCGAAGCGCAGCTCGCCGACCGGCGTCGAGAACTCGGCCCAAACGCGCTTCACCGCAATGCTGTCCGTCAAGCTGTTCACGCCCGAAGTCGGCGGTACCGTGGTCGTGGTGCTGAAGCTAGTCGGCGTGTAACCGCTGCGCGCGGCAACCGCGTAACCGCTCGTCGCGCCTGACGGCGTGACTTGATAGCCGCCCGGTGTCGAGCCGAGCACGACGTTGTCGAGCAGATCGATCTGCGAGATGACGCGCAGGTTGTCCGAGATGTGCAGTTCCGGGTCGAGCCGGAAGCGCATGTTGGCGCCCGCCTGAGTGCCGCTCTTGCAGCCGTAGGTCGCGTTCGTCGGGGTCGTGTCCATACCGGCGCCCGCCTCGTCTTGCGTGCAGGTCGCGGGACCAAATGTGCCCGTGCTGTTCGTGTAACGGTTGCTCGGCGACTGCAGCCAGAGCGCGCTCGCCGCGGGATCGCGGCGGCCGAGCGAGAAATTGTAAAACAGCTCGGCGCGCAGCCGGTAATTGCCGTGCAGCTCGAGTAATGGGCGCGCGTGCGTCCACCAATCTTCCGCGAACACATCGTGTTCGTCCGATTTGCTGCCGGCTTCGTGCGAACGTTCGCTGTTCTGGCGCTTCAGCTCGGCCGCGTCCGCGCCGGGCTCGGGCCACGCGGGAAGTGGACTGAAGCCGCCGCTCGGAGCACCGGGCACCGGGGCGGGTGCAGCTAGCGGCGCAGGAGTCGGAGTTGCTTCGGGCAGCGCCTCGCCGGCCGTGTTGGGCGCGCTGTCGCTGTCCGTGTCCGCGGCGGCGCCGTTCGCTTTGGGCGCGTCGCTCGGCTTCGCAGTGTCCGTCGGCTTTGCGGCGTTGTTCGGCTTCGCCGCGTCGGGAGCTTTGGGCGCTGCGCTGTCGGCGTCGGCAGGAGTTTTGGTTTGTGCCTCCGCGAGCGCCGGGATGGCCAAAAAACCGAGCGCGAGGAGCGAGACAAAGGAGGCTTGTTTCATGCGGATCTTGGCTGGGGAGCGGCGGCAGACCGGGACGTTTCGCACGCGCGGCGGAAGACTGTCAACCACGGGGTCCGGGCGTACACAATGCCGACTTTTGCGCCGCGCGGCCCAGCGCGAGTGAGGCTTCGAAAAAGCTCGCGCGCAGCCCAGCAATGCCGGCAAAAATCGGGTTTTCGTCGACCAGTATCAGGCGCCCTACTTGCGTAGTGCCGCGATCATGTCGTCGCCGACCTCAGCGGCCCGCTGACCGAGCTCTTGTCGCGCGTGCGCGGAGAGCTCCAAATCCGACATCGTCTTCGCGACTTCAGCCAGGCGTTGTTCGAGCGACCAGCCCGCGCTTTCCGGCAATCCGAGCGCCGTGCGAAAGGTTTCTCCGAGCTCGATCGCCGAGCCGTAACGCAGCGCCGGATCTTTGGCGAGCGCGCGTGCCATGAGCAGGTCGAGCACCGGCGGCGCTTGCTTCAAGCTCGCGCTGAGCGGCGCGGGCGCTTCGTCGACTTGCGCAGTGCGCACGGCCAATTCGTCGCGTTCTGGGCGATCGAACGGCGTGACCCCGGTCAGCATCTCGTAAAGCACGATCGCCGCCGAGTATAAATCCGAGCGAGGATCGACCGGTCGATTCAAGACTTGCTCGGGCGACATGTACGCGCCCGTGCCCGGCGCCATGCCGCCGGTGTTTTTGACTTCTTCGGCCGGTACCTGGGCGATGCCGAAATCGGTGAGTTTGACCACGCCGTCGCCGCGCACGAGCAAATTCGACGACTTGATGTCGCGATGCAAAATCCCGAGCGCGTGCAGCGTCGCGAGCGCACCGAGCAGCTGTGAGAAATAGTGCCAGGCTTGCGCGAGCGGCAGCGCCGGGAGCGGGCCTGTGCGCGATTCGGTGCGCACGCGCTGAATCAAGTCGTTCAGCGGCTCGCCGTGCACGAGCTCCATCACCAGCGCGAGCTGCCCGTCGAAGTCCGAGAGCCCGAAAAAATGCACGATGTTCGGGTGGGACAAGCGGGCGAGCGCGTTCGCCTCGCGCACGAACAGCTTGCGCGCGCGCGCCTTGCCCTGCAGCAGCGGGTGCAGGACCTTGACCGCGATCGGGTGAGGCGCGTTTTGGGCGAACCGGCCGGCGGG
This sequence comes from Polyangiaceae bacterium, assembly GCA_036268695.1. Classification (GTDB taxonomy): domain Bacteria; phylum Myxococcota_A; class Polyangia; order Polyangiales; family Polyangiaceae; genus PMG-095. The sequence continues at coordinate 24,223 of DATATR010000328.1, forward strand.
ATTGTAATAAAGCCAGCCGCGATAGACGACGCCCATGCCGCCTTCGCCGATCGCGTGGCCGAGCACCGCGCGTCCCCAATCCTCGAGCTCGAGCTCGGCGCCCGCTCCAATCAGCTCTTTTGTGCGCGCAATCGGCTGTCCGCAGTGCGGGCAGAACTTGGCCTCTTCGACGCTCTCGATCACGCTCTTGCAGCCCGAGCAGACAGCCACGGGCCGGAAGCATATCGAAAACATGGGGCGCGCGCTGCAGTGCCGTCGCGCACGTTTGGTTATCGAAGTGCCCGCGCCCTTCGCGCGCCGCTCGATGCCGAATCTACCGAAAGGTACGACGCGATCGCGCGCCGCGCGCATGCGCGTGCTCGGCTTAGGAATTCGAGCGAGCGTGCGTCTAGAGACCCGGGTGATGATCGTTGCGAAAGGCAGAGAGACTGTGGGAGTCTCGTGCCCAATCAGCCGAGTATGATTTTTTTGCGTGCGCGGCCGAAGTCAGAAGGAGACACCGTTGGTTCGTAAACTTCGTCTGTCGTCCGCGCTCCCCGCGCGAGTCGGTTTCAAGGGTTCGAATACTACGCGCCGCGCGTTGATCGGTATCGGGTCGAGCGCGCTTTCGCTGCTCGTGTTCGCGGCCGCGCCGAGCGCGCACGCGCAAGCAGTCAGCGGCGACTTCGCCGTGCAACGCTTCGATCCCGCTGCCGGCATGCACAACTACTTCACCACGCGCGGCCTGCGCATGGACGGCAAGATGGTGTGGAGCGCCGGCTTCATGGCGAACTACAGCTTCGAGCCGTTCACGGTGCGAAGCTGTACCGCCGTGCCCGGCACCGTTGCCACCGACTGCGGCTCGAACGTGACGGGTGTTCGCGACACGAAAGTAATCCAGAACGAAATCACCGGCGACCTCTTGGGCACGCTGACGGTGATCCCGCGCTTGCAACTGGCGCTCAAGGTTCCGGTCTCTTGGGTCAAAGGCCAAGGCATCAATCCGGACACCGGCGACAACTCCAAGCACGGTATCGACGCAGTCGGCGCGGGCGATCCCGAAGTCGAAGCCAAGTTTCGTCTGCACGGTGAGATCAAAGATCCATTCGTCGTCGGCGGCGCGGCGTTCCTCTCGGCGCCGCTCGGTCATGCCTTCTCGAAGGGCGAGTACATCGGCGACACGTTGCCGAGCGCCGGCCTGCGCGCGATCTTCGATGGCGAGAAAGGGCCGGTCTCGTTCGGCGCCAACCTCGCCGGCGTGTTTCGCGACAAAGGCACGATCGGCGCGACCACCATCGGCTCGCAAGCGCTGTACAGCCTCGCGGCTGGCTTTCGCGTCAGCCCAGTGATTCGCGTGCTCGCCGATGGCTTCGGCACGACGCGATTTTCGACTGTACGCGGTGAAAACACGCTGGAGATCGACGGCGGATTTCAGATCATCCCGCTCGGTTCGCCAGTGCAAATTTCGCTCGGCGCCGGCACCGCCGTGCTCGAAGGCGTCGGCGTGCCGAAGGTGCGCGCGTTCGCCGGCTTGACTTATTCGCTCGAGAAGCTCGATCGCGACGACGACGGCATTCCGGATTCCGCCGACCAATGTCCGACGGACAAAGAAGACGTCGACGGTTTCGAAGACGCCGACGGCTGCCCGGATCCGGACAACGATCTCGACGGTATCCCGGACAAGCAAGACAAGTGTCCGGATCAAGCCGAGGATCAAGACGGCTTCGAGGATCGCGACGGCTGCCCGGATCCGGACAACGACAAGGACGGCATCCCCGATGTCTCCGACCAATGTCCGAACCAGCCGGAAACCAAGAACGGCTACAAAGACGAGGACGGTTGTCCGGACGAACCCGATCGCGACAACGACGGCGTCCCCGATTCGCGTGACAAATGCCCGGACGAGCCCGAAGACACGGACGGCTTCCAAGACACGGACGGCTGCCCGGATCTCGATAACGACAACGACGGTATCCCCGACGCACAAGACGAGTGCATCGACGAGCCCGAAACCAAGAACGGCTTCCAAGACCAAGACGGCTGTCCGGACGACCCGAAGACCGGCAAGACGCAGAAGAAGCCCGCGACGGCCAAACCGGCTCCAGCAGCGCCAGCCAAGAAACCGTGAGCTGAGCTAACCGTAACCGAGCAACGAGGCGGCGGCCGGCGCGTCCATGACGAGTCGGTTGCCGCGCGCGTGGGCTCGAGGAAAAATCTCGGCACGTGTCTCAACCTCAGGCGAGATCAAGGCGATGAAGCAATTTCGTAGGCGAACGGTGTTGCGGTTCGTATGCCTGGGTTCGCTGGCGCTCGCGGCGAGCGCGTGCGGCTCGATGGGCGGAGGCGCGAGCAGCGCCGTGGACGAGCAGCACCCGCTGCTCGGCGCGAGCGCGCCGTCGTTCGAATTGCCGACGCCGAACGCGAAGCAAAAAATAACTCTCGGGAGTTATGCTGGCAAAGTGGTGGTGGTGGATTTCTGGGCCACCTGGTGTCAGCCCTGCCACGACTCCTTCCCTGCATACCAACGCATCTCCGAAAAGTTCGGCAGCAAGGTGGCGATTATCGGCATCAGCGTGGACGACGATCCGAAAGGCATCCCGCGCTTCGCTCAGGAGACGGGCGCGAAGTTCCCGCTCGCTTGGGACGACGGCCAAGTCGTGTCCAAGAGCTATCAGCCGCCGACGATGCCGACGAGCTACATCGTCGACGCGAGCGGCATCGTTCGCTTCGTTCACTCGGGATTTCGCGCAGGTGAAGAGCAGGAGATCGAATCGGAGATCAGCTCGCTCTTGAAATGAGACGCGCGAAGATGTGCATTTCCGCTCGAAGTATTTGATCGATCGACTCGCTGAGCGAAGCTCGGGGCGGCGCGCCCCGAGGCCAGAGTGTACGAAGCGGGGTCTTGCGCCGACATTGCGATCGCGATCGCGAGATGGCGATGTGCGATAGCGGCATCGGCAGGCGCACTTAACTAGAGCGCGTTTTCGAATTGCGCTTGCTCGGCGGAACGAACGAGGCAGATGATCAGTACAATTAGAAAGCAGATTGATGCACTGGTCGCGTCGCTCGTTCCTCGCTCTGGTTGTTCTCACCGTCGCGTCCCATGCCTTGGCCGCGCCTGGGCTCGAAGAGCTCGTCGAGCAACTCAAGCACGGCGCTGATTTCCGCGTGCGCGTGGCCGCCGCGTTGCAGCTCGGCAAATCAGTCGATCCCGAAGCCTCGAAGCCGCTCGAAGCCGCGCTCGACGACGCCAATGCATCGGTGCGCGCCGCCGCCGCGGCCGCGCTGAAGAACCTCGGGGACGTGAGCGCGCTCGGTCCGCTCCGCGCGCACGAAGACAAATCAGCAGCCGTAAAAGCGCAGATCGCTTCAGCCATCAAATCGCTCGAAGAAGACGAGACGAGTGGCCCGAAGACCAAGGTGCTGGTCAAAATCGGGATCATGAAAAACGGCTCGGGCGTCAAATCGCCGAAAATCGAGAGCGAGCTCGTGGACGCCTCGCGTCGCAAGCTCAACTCGATGCCCGGCGTGAAGGTGTTGGTCGAAGGCGCGCTGCAAAACAAGCCGGG
>DATATR010000329.1:0-23851 GCA_036268695.1 Polyangiaceae bacterium
CTGCTTCAGCTCGTCGATCGATTCGCGCGCGCCTTCGTAATCCTTGGCTTCGTAGCGCGTCGTCGCGGTTTCGTACAAAGCTTCCGGCAAATTGTCGGAGTCGTGCGGCACCAAATAGTAGTAGTAGCGCGCGTCGTCGAAGCGATATTGCTCGTGCGCGACACGACCCAAGCCGAGTCGCGCGAGGTCGCGCACTTGAAAGAAATCGGTGCCGCCGAAGAGCGCGGCTTTCTTCGGCGTCTGTTTGGGATCCGCGACTTTGCAAAACAGAGCCTCGCCCTGTTTGTAGTCCTTGCGCTCCACCGCAATCACCCCGGAGAGATAAGTCGCCTGCGCCCAAAAGCGCGATTTTTCGGAGACTTTCGCGTAGGACGCGAGCGCGTCGTCCGGTTTGTCGTGGCGCTCGGCGACGCGGCCCGTGAGGTAATTCACGTCGCCCGTGACTTCGTCCGGCGCGCTCGCGTCGACATTCTTGAGATCACCGAGCATCAACTCGGGCTCGTCGCTCTCGAGCGCCAAATCGACCAAGCTGTGCACCGCGCGGCGATACCAAATGTCGGTCGCAGACGCAGTGAGCAGACGAGTCAGGTAACCGCGTGCCGGCTGATACGCAGAGCCACGACCGAGCGCGTCGCCGAGCCAGTACACGCAGGCGCGGCCTTCATCCGAATCCTTGAACGGATCGAAGCGCGGTGACTCGACGATGTAAACCAAATCCCCGATCGCCTCGTCGCGGCGGCCCGAGCTGATCTTCTCTTCGATCGTGCCGAGATCGTCGCGCAAGCGCTGCAAACTCAGCGGCGCGCTGGCGGCGAGCTTTTGCTTGTCGAGCGCGCTTTGATACGCGCGCATCGCGCTGCCGCGCGTGTCCGTCGAATCGACGGGCGCGGGTTTCGCCGTGGCCGCCGTGTTCGCGTCCGCGTCGGCCGCGGGCTTTGTCGCTTCGGTCGTCGCGGGGGCGGCGTCATTCACGGGTTTGGGTTTGTCGCCGCCTTGCGCGCGCGCGACGCCGCTCGTCGAAGCGACCCAGCACAGCGCGCAGGCGCCGAGCGAAACGCGGAATCTCATTTCGTGACCCGAGCGCGCAAGCGAACGCGCAGATCGTACTGTCCGTCCTGATCGCTCGGAAAATCTTTGCCCATGTCCGAGTCGTCTTGAACGATCACGTGCGCGTCGACGAGCTTGCTCTCCGGGATCACGACCGAAAAGCGCGAGCTCTGCCAAGTCCGATATTCGGCGCCGCGAGCGTCGAAGCGCTCGATGTCGATCCCGACCACGTGATGGCCGGGTGCGACCGCGTGCTCGTAAACCGTGCGCTCGTCTTCAGCCACGAAGCGATCCGGCGCGGTGAACACCACTCCGTCGTCGAGCGTGACCGTGAAGTTGGCGATCCGCGCGTTGCTGCCGCGCGTTTCGACCACGACGCGTACCTTGCTCGCGAACAAAGTCGTCGTCACGGCCGAGACGCGGCTCCGGAGCGCGGCGATGTCCCCGAGCAATTTGTCGTACTCGACGGGCGGAGTCTGCGCGCCGCCGTCGGGGAACTCGTTCGCTTCGGGGTTCAGCGGCGAGAGTTTGCTGTCGCCGGTCGCGCCATTTCCGTTGCCGCCCGGCGCTTGTTTCGGCGGCGGCGGACCCAAATCGTCGGACGCGCCGTTCGGCGCGGATGCGGCTTCTGGTTTGGGTTCAGCCTTGTCCGACTTGCTCGTCGCGGTATCCGGCTCTTTGGCGGCGCGCCTCGGTTGCCCGAGCGCGGCCAGCGACAGCATCAAGATCGGAGCCCCGAACAATGCGTAACGAATGCGCATAGCCGCTCGACGCTAACACGCGAGCGACTCGGAAAGAAGCGCGGGCAGAGCCGAGAAAACCCGCGATTCGGCCGAAATTCGCCTGATTTCGCGAGCTCGCGCACTCCGCCGTACACGGCGCAGCGCAGCGCGTTGACGTACGGCGTGGCGCGCGGGCCGCCACGCGCCGTACGCCGATCGCGACTCAGGCCTTGCCCTGATTCGCGACGGCTTTGGCCGCGCGCTCGGCGGCTTCGGGATCGCCCAAGTAGTAGCGCGGCTTGATCGGCTTCAAATTGTCGTCGAGTTCATAGACGAGTGGAATGCCGGTCGGGATGTTCAGCTCGACGATGTCTTCGTCGCTCACGTTGTCGAGGTGCTTCACGAGCGCGCGCAAGCTGTTGCCGTGCGCGGCGACGAGCACGCGCTCGCCGCGTTGAATCGCGGGCGCGATGTCGCTCTGCCAAAACGGCAGGAAGCGCGCGACCGTATCCTTCAAACACTCGGTCGCAGGCAGCTCACTCGGCGAGAGCTGCGCGTAGCGGCGATCTTTACCCGGCCAATATTGGCTCGATTCGTCGAGCGGAGGCGGCGGAATGTCGTAACTGCGACGCCAGGTGAGCACTTGCTTTTCGCCGTGACGCGCCGCGGTCTCGGCTTTGTTGAGCCCCTGCAAAGCACCGTACATGCGTTCGTTGATGCGCCAGCTGCGATGCACAGGGATCCACATCAAATCCAGCTCTTCGAGCGCAAGCCACAAAGTCTTGATCGCACGCTTGAGCACCGAGGTGTACGCGACGTCGAAGGTGTAGCCTTCGGCTTTGAGCAAGCGGCCGGCGTTCTTCGCCTCTTCCATGCCGACGTCGCTCAGCGGCACATCGACCCAACCGGTGAAACGATTTTCGTTGTTCCACTGACTCAAACCGTGACGCAGCAAAACGAGCTTTTTCATGGGTTACCTAGGTCCTCGAGGCGAGCGTGTCGCGAGATGCTGATAGTCACAAATCGCGCGCGAAGCAAAGCGCGCGCGGCTTTAGTCCATCGCACGCGAAGGGCACGGGCCAGATTCCCGGAAATAAAACGAAGCCGCAGACTCGCGCGGCTGATCACGGTTTTCGAAAATCGGACAACCTACAAAAAAACTGACCGAACAGGCGCCCGTCGCGCGTCGAGAAGCGCGTGCGGCCAAGCGCCATGACACGCGCAACGCAGCAAAATCTCAGCTATGAAACGGCAGAAACAAACTCAGCCCAGCGGTCGCAGTGACGTCGTTCACGACTTTTTCCACGCCGAGTTCGGCGCGTTTCTGCTGATGCACGGCGTCGCGCACGTCCCAGCGCAGGGCCAGCCACTCGGTCAGGTAAAACTTGGTGCCGAAGCCGCCGGAACCGGTGAGTCCGATATCACCGGCTTGGGTGATGGCGCCGCCGCCGAGCGACAAATAAAAGTCGAAGCGGCTGATGCCGCCGCCCATCCAGCGCACTTTGCCATAGGCCAAAGTCCAAATCAGATGGCCCATGAAAAAATTGATCGGCGTATCCGGCGATTGCACGATGCCGACCAGCCCTTGCTGGCGCTGGATGATCGCGTCGAGCAATTCGAAATGCTCGCGCGTGTGCAAGTAGCTGGCTTCGAGCCCGAGATCTTCGGTGAAGTGAAAGGTGTAAGCGCCGCCGAAAGCCGGCGCGCCGTCCGACAGATCGCCGGCAAACCAGCCGCCCACCGCCGAAAGCTCGTGGCGCAGTGATTTCTTGATCAAGCGCGGAACCACGCCGCGATACGCGCGCTCGCCGATCAGTTGTTGCTTGAGCGCTTCATCGACGCACTGTGCGGACGCGCGCGACGGCACGGCGACGACGACCACGGCAGCGAAGAGCAGCGCGAGCAGGTGGGGAACGAGCCGACGAGTCAACGTTCACCCGAATATCATACAAGGCTCCGTTTTCGGTCAAACCTCGGCAAACGCGCCACGAACGACCGGCCGATTGCCCGGGCTCGTGGCGTCAATCGCGATTTTTGCCGACAAAATGGGAGTGCGACTCGCACGCACTCGCGGCGCCAAGCCGAAGTATTAGCCTAACGTTTCGCTCGATGTCTTGTCGCATTTTCAGAGCGCTCGGCTTGTTTGGATTGCTTGGCGCGCTCACGACGCGCGCGGCACGTGCTGACTCTGCGCCCGCGCCGGCAGCGTCGACGCTCACGTGCGAACGAGAAACAACCGCGCTCGGACGCTGCGCGTGCACACTCGCGCTCGCGCTCCGCGAGCACGCTGCGAGCGCATTGGTCGTCGCCGCGGCGGCTCCAGGCGATGCGCGTGTGAGCGCACCCACGCGCGTCACGCAGCAGCTCGCCGAGCTCGTCGCGGCGCGACTCGGTGCGGGCGCGCAAGCGAGTCCTCAAGGCCTGTCGCTGAACGAAGCGCAGCATCGAACGACGACCGCGCGTGGCCTGGTCTATCTCACGGTTTCGCTATTTCGCGATCGCTTGGACGTGAGTGCGGACGCTTACGTCGGTGCGGGTCACTTCTGGCAACGCGTGCGCTCGCCCGGTTTTCATTTGGCGGCGCACAGCTTCGCGACGAGCCCGCTCGATCCCGAATTGCGCGCGCTTTTCCCGCCGATCCCGCTGGTCGTCACGCGTGTCGACAAAGCCAGCCTAACTGACCGCGACATCGTCGCGCTCGCGTGCGGCGACGTGCGCGGAGACGGCTCGAACGAAATTGCCGCCGTCGGTCGGCGCCGAATTCAAGTCGGGCGCCTCGAACACGGGCGTTTCGCCGCGCGCGCGAGCCTGAATTGGGCGGATCTCTCGGCCGTCGCGGCAAGCCCGCTGCGCGAACCGATCGGCAGCTCCACGCTGCCCGAGCCGGGTCGACTCTGGGTCGGGCTCAGCGATCGCGCGGACGCTTTGGATTTGTCGGGCGACTTGCGCGTCGAACACAAGTGGCATGGCCTCATGCCGTGGCCCGGTGGCGGCTGCACGCGACGCGCCGGCCTCGGTTATCGAGGACAAACCCAGGCCTGCCCTGGCGCCGCGCCGTTCACGCCGGTCGATTTCGGCGACAACGTGGACGCGTTCGCCAGCCGCTCGCTTCAAAACGCGAACGGGCAAACTCACACACTCAAAGTCGCGCGCCCGATCGGCGCCGAAGCCGCGCGCGCGCTCGACTCACTCCAGACCGAAGTTTCGATCCCGAGCGTCGGTGCCGAGCTCGCGATCGGCGACTTGGACGAAGATGGTTTGCCCGAGATCGTCACTTCGTCGCCGAGCTTGGATCGACACGCGGATCAATTGGTCGTGCGCACGCTGACCGAAAATGGGCAGCTGCGCGAACGCTTGCGCATTCCGGTGCCGAGTGGGATCGACGCGCTCGCGATTTGCCCGGGTGACGGCCAAGCCATGGCGCCGCTCGTCGCAGCGACGGGCGACGGCATTTGGGTCATCCGGTGAATTTTGGGGGTCGCCTCGGAGCAGCCCACATGCGCCAGTCCCGTGCGGCGCGCGGCCACGCGCTCGTGACTCGACGCGCGGTGCTCGCGGCGCTCGCCAGCACGGCTTCGGCGCGCGCGCTCGGCAGAACCCCCTTTTACGGCGTTTTACGGCTGCGTTTGCCGCTTTATTTCGGCGGACTCGATCCCCACGCGCTCGATGATCCGCTGAGCGCCTTGTTCGCGCCCGCCGTGTTCGATCCACTGTACGCACTCGACGCGAGCGGCAAACCTTATCCCACGCTCGCGAACGCGTTGCCGGAGCGAGTCGGTAACGGCGCGCGCGTCGCGCTCCGACCGGAGCTCGTGACTGCGCTCGGCAAGCCGCTCGGCGCGGCCGATCTGCTATTTTCGTTCAAGCGCGCGCAAGGGCTCGCTGGCGCCGCGGTGTTGGGCTCGTTCCACACGCCGCACGCAGGCGGCGAAGACGCGATCGTCGTTCCATTCGCCGAACCGGAGGCGCTCGCGCGCGCGCTCGCGAATCCGCTCACGGCGCTGGTGCCGCGCAATTTCTCGCCGCAGATCCCCGACGGCACCGGCGCGTTCAGTGCCTTGCTCGGACATGCCGGGCTCATGCTGACGCGCAACGAGCGAGGAGCGCGCGGCGCGGCCTTCCTCGATCGCATCAGCGTCGTCGCAGCGACTGATTTGGCCGATGCGCTGCGCGCGTTCGAAGCCGGCGCGGTCGACGTGGGCTGGCTCGGCAACGGCTTGTATCGGCCGCGGAGCGGCGCGATCGCGCTGGAAGGCCCAATTTACGGCTGGTTCGTGCTGCGCACGGGGCTCGACGCGAAAGCGTGGGGCGCGCCCGGCATCGCGCAACAACTCTGCTCGGCCCTGCCCGGTGATGCACTCGCGCGCTTCGGCCTGCGCGCGCTTCCCGGAACAAACGAAGCGGTGCGCTGGGGTGGCGGTCCGAGCCCACTCTTGGTCAAGGACGATTGTCCGCAAGCCGTCGAGCTCGCACGTGCGCTCGAACCACTCTTGAGTTCGAGCGGCAACGAAGTGCAAGCAGCGCCCGTATCGCGCTCGAACTTCAACGAAGCGCGACGCTCGCGCCACTTCACGCTGATGCTCGACTTCGTGCGCGCGGCGAGCACGGACGCGACAGAATCTGCGGCCGCGCTACTCACCGCAGCCGACCCGGCGCTCGCCAAACACCCGCCGCGTAATCTCGCGTCGCTCCGCGATATCACGCGCACGCTCGCGCTCGGCGTGATCGGCGAGCTGCGCGTGACCGGCGCGCGCATGCCCGAGTTCGAAGGACTCGACGCCTGGAACCTCGGCGCGGTTTGGTCGAACAGCGCGAAGCGGTGACGCGGGCTCACTTCGGGAGCTTGGTCGGAACCGGCAATTTGCCACCTTTTCGCAAGTACTCGATCACGACTTGCGTCAGCTTGTCGTCCGCTTTGACGCAAGCGAGGCTCACGTCCCCACTGACTGCGCCCTTGCACTCTTTGCGCCTGCTCTGTACGGCGATGTTGATGGTCTTGTCCTCGCGCAGCGCGGCTTGCACGTTGTCATCGAGGTAACGCCACTCCACTTTCGCCGACTTCGGCGCCGGCGGTTTATCGAGCGTGACTTCTTCCTTCGCCAGCGTGACGCACGAACCATTCCAGCGCATCGCGGTGTAGCCGCCGCCCGCGCCGCTCACTTGCATCGCGTTCGGATCGGTCCCGCGCTCGCCGAGCAAGAGCACCTCTTCGTCGAACTCCAAGAAATCGTTGTCCGAAGCGCCGCCCTCGGCGTTCCAGGCCTGCGTCTTCCGGGTGAGGTAGCCGCGCGAGAACGGCAAACCGTTGCCAAAAAGGTAGAGCGCGACCGACGGGTAACTGGCGTTACACATGCGCTTGGTAAACTTCTGATCCGGCACGCACAGCTTCCCGGATTTGCTGCACTCGGTCGGAATCGTCGCGGGCGCCGGATCCGCGTCCGCTTTCGGCGGGTCAGCCGCAGCCGAAGTTTCCGCCGCAGCCGCCGGCTTCGCCGAATCCGGCGTATTTTCCGGCTCCGCCGCCTTCGGCGCCTGGGCGCCTCCACATGCCGCCACGCACAAAACCAACCAAACCGAAACCCGACACATGCGCGCGCTTCTATCACGCGCCACCCAGGTGAAGCGAGCGCAAACACGTTCGGCGCGCTACTCGCCGCGCGCCGCTTCCGCGCCGCTCTCTGCCTCGCTCGAGCTCGAACTCACCGAAGCCTCATCGGCCTCCGATGCCATGCACTTGTCGAGATCCGGCGGGCACGCGAGCTTCGTCGCGTTCTCGGCTTTGCGATCGAAGAATTGGTCGAAGCGCGCGAGCCAAGCATCGCCGTCGAACAGGCCGACATGCGTGTGCTCGGAGTCGAAATCGAGTCCCGCCGAAATGGCCTGAAATCCGGCCAATTTCAAGAGTAGCGCGCCTTGAAATCCGTCGGGCAAGCTCTGCAAGCGACCGCGCGCGATCGCGGGTCCGCCGCTCAGCTCGACCAAGCGAATGTCGGTCAGCCGACAGCGACGCGCGATCGAACCGGTGATCGAGAAATCACGCAGCGGGAATGCACTCGGCACCCACTTCGGCAGCGAGCCTTCGTTGGCCAGCACCGCGAGCGCGGGCGTCGCGTCGCGCAAACGCGCGCGGAACATGCCGCCGAGCTCGAGATTCTGTGCCGCGTGCCCGTGCAAGGAATCCAAGTGCACGTCCGCCCACCAATCCTTCACCGGCTCGGGCGCGTTGGGCAATGAGGCATGGCGAATCTTCACGTCACCCGTCGCATGCGCGGTGCGCGCATCCAAATCCAGCGCGTCGAGATCGAGCTTCGCAGCGAGATCGGTCTCGACTTTCGTCGCGCCGATGCGCGCCGCCGCGCGCTCCGCGTTCAGCTGCGCGAGCGCCGACAACTTGCCGCCGCGCCGCGCCACGTTCGCGGCGATTTCGATCGCCGGAACGCGCGCGGACCAGCCAGTTTTCCCGCCATTCCCGCTTCGAATCATCGCATGGCGCAAGCTCAGCTCGAACTTGCCTTCGCCGTCTCGGTCGAGCAGTCCCGTGTCGAACTTCGCCAGAATCCCGAGATCGGCATGGGTCGTGAAATCGCCCCAGCTCAATTGAGTTTGCCCGAGCTCGCCGTGCATCGACACGCTGGCCGTACCGCGCGGCACGAGCTTCACGTTGCCCGCAAGCTCGAGGGATTCCACGCGCGACCAAGCGCAATTCGCATTTTGTGTCGTATCACCGACTGTCACTCCCGAGGCTGACAAATTCGCATCGACCGCGCCGCTGTGCTCTGCGAAATTCAGCGCGCTGAGCTCGAGCTCGAGCGCCGACTTGCCCGAGAAGCGCATGTTCGCGGCCTCCACGCGCCAGGCCGCCGGCAAGAGCGAGAGCTTGCCGCTGAGCGCGCCCGCGGCATCGCTCCTGAGCGCGCCGCGCACGTTCACGCGCGGCACCTCTGCGGCCTTGACCGGATCGGCTCCAAACTTGGCTTTCGGCGCGAACAGCGTGGCCACGAAATCCAGCCGTTTTTCCGACTTCTTTATTGGTTGGGCGAGCGTGCCACGAACTAGCGCGCCACTCGTTAACCGCGCGCCGCGGCCCTCGGCAAAGAGCGCCGGGATCGAAGCATTGAAATGCGTGAGCTCAGTGCCGTCCGCGCTTTGCTCGCTCGTGGCGCGCGCCCGGAGCTCCGGCGCATGCACTCGCAAATCCGGCGCAATGCTCGAGAGCGACGAAAAGAGCGCCTCGGCGCGGAGCTGATTGCCGTCCGCGCCTCGGCTCGCCAGCACGGTCGCGTCGAGCCCGGCGACTTTGAACCGCTCTTTGCCGAGCTCGGCGCTCAGATCTCGCCCCTTCACCGTCGCGCGCAGTGAGCCGGTGAGCGCTTTTGGATCCGCGTGCGACAACTCGACCGCGACCGCGCCGCGATAGCGCATCGTCTTCGACCCGATCGCTGCAGCCACGCCATCCGTATCGAGCGTTACCGCGCCCTCGAGCTTGGAGTCGGCGTAGCGCGCGCGGGCGTCGAGCAGGGCGTTACCGCCCGCGAGCTCGAAGCCGCCTCGCGCGAGCCAATAGTTCAGCCAATGCGAATCGGTGAGCGCGATCCGCGCTTCGTCGAGGCGCGCCTCGGCGAACTTGAAATCGCGCGCGATGTCGCGATTCGAGCTCGCGATTTCGGCCGAAAAATCCTCGATCCGTGGCGGAAAACCGAGCGCCGCGGATTCCTGCAACACGCCGCTCGAAACGCGCAATGTGGCCGCGCTGCCCGCCTCGCCCACCATGTGCACTCCGAGCTCGACCCGCTCGGCGCCGAACTCGAACTCCGGCGTGCGCAGCTCGACCCCGCGTTCGACGATCTGCGCGTGGCTATCTTTCGTGAGCACGCCGTGCTGCGTCTGGAGATCGATGTCGAGCGATCCCGCGGCGGACGAAACGCGCGGCTGATCCGTGAACAGCCCGACCACTTGCGGATCGAGCTCGGGCGCAGCGAGCCGAATGTGCGCCGAGATGTAGCGAAATACAGCCATGCCCACCGGCACACGCACGTCGAACGGATGCACCACGCAGTCGATCTGCCCAGAAAGTCCGCTCGCCACTTGGTACGCGCCCGCGCTGAGCGAACCCGGCTCGAGCACGAGCGACGCAGGACCGACCCACAGGGCTCGCGCCGGTTTGAGCCGAAACTGCCCGCGCGCGCGACCGTGGCCACGAAAGCGAAACGCCTGCACCCACGCCTCCGACACGCCGACATCGACGTCGTCGAGGTGCACGATCCAAAGATTGTATTTGTCGTCCGAGATCGGCGGCTCGGGCACGAACGCTTCGAACACGGCGGGCCCTGGAAATTCAGGGAACGGCGCGAACGCGCCCACCGCTGGCTCGTGTTTCGACCAGGGATCGACGCGATGCCGTAAATGAAACGCCACGCCGTCACCGCGCAAATGCGAAGCATGAAAACGATGCCGCAAGAGCTCGCTCAAATGCAGAGTCAAAGACGCATGAGCCAGGTCGATCGAAAACTGCAAATTGTGGTCTTGAAAGGTCACACGCACTCGGTTCGCGTGCACGTGACCGGGCACGATCGTCCAGCCGCTCGCGACCGTCGCGTTGATTTGATTCGTGCTCTCGAAGGCCAGCGGCAGCAAATTCAAATTCAAAAACAGGTTTGCAGCGACCAAGTACAGAAGCTCGAAGCCGAAGAGCGACCAAAGCCCGATCACGAGCGCGCGCTTGCCCCAGCGTCGCGCTCGGCTCTGGTTCGCTCGTTCTGCACTCGAGAATTCGTGCACGCGTCCGGCAATGCACGAGTCGGGCCGCGTGGCAGGAGCCATCAAGCGCGCTTCTGGAGCCTACCTTTTCGGCGTTTTTCCGCGGTTTTCGCAGAGGCAATTTGGCCCGCTGTGGCGTTCGAGCCGAACGCGCCGTGCGCTCGCGCGCTTCAGCTTTTCAGACTGCGATACAAATCTGCGGTCTGCTTTGCGATCGCAGACCAGCTAAAAGTGCTTTCGACGCGCGCGCGCCCCGCGGCGCCGAACGCGCGCGCTCGCTCGGGGGATGCACAGAGCTCGTTCACGCGCGCCGCGAACGCGTGCGCGAACGCGGCGCGATCTTTCGGCGCTCCGAGCGCTGTGCCGTCGGATTCGAAGTGCACGAGGTAGCCGGTTTGGCCGTCGACCACGACTTCGGGGATGCCGCCGACCGCGGACGCAACGACTGGCGCGCCGCAGGCCATAGCTTCCAAATTCACGATTCCAAACGGCTCATAGATCGAGGGGCAAGCGAACACGGTCGCGTGGCTCAAGATCTGAATCAGCTCTGGGCGCGGCATCATCTTGCCGATCCAGCGCACCGGTCCGCGCGCGCGTTCGAGCTCGCTGACGAGCCCACGCACTTCCGCGTCGATTTCTTTGGTGTCGGCTTCACCGGCGCAGAGCACGAGCTCGATCTCGGGCGCGAAGTAGCGCGCGGCCTCGAGCAAATGCACGATGCCTTTTTGGCGCGTGACCCGACCGACGAACACCACGTACGGCTTCTTCGGCTCGATGCCTTCGCGTAAGAGCACGTCCGTCCGCGGGTCGCGTTGAAATTGCGCCGGATCGATGCCGTTGTAGATGATGTGCACGCGCTCGGGATCGACCTTCGGATAGGCGCGCAAAATGTCCGCGCGCATGCCGGCGGAGACGGCGATCACCGCGTCCGCGGCTTCGATCGAGGTGCGCTCGCAGAAGCTCGACAGCGCGTAGCCGCCGCCGAGCTGTTCGGCCTTCCACGGCCTGAGCGGCTCGAGGCTATGCGACGTCATCACGTGCGGGATGCCGTACATCAATTTCGCCAAGTGACCGGCGAAGTTCGCGTACCAAGTGTGCGTGTGCGCGACGTCCGCGCCGCGCACGGCTTTGGCCATCAACAAATCCACGGACAGCGTGCGCAAGGCCGCGAGCTCCGGCTGAGCTCCGTCTAATAACTCCCAGGGATTATAATTCCCGGCTACTTCCGGCGCCGAGCGCGGCGCGCCGAAGCAATGCACCGAAAGCTCGAGCTCGGCCAAGCGCGCGAGCTCGCGCGCCAAATACTCGACGTGAACGCCGGCTCCGCCGTACACCTCGGGCGGGTATTCGCGGCTCAAAAGTGCAATTTTCAAGATATTTCCAGGTTTGAAAAGTCGATCAAACGCGCACCGCGTCGTCTTTGCCTAAAACGACGATGCCGTTGTCGCTGAGGGTGAAGCCGCGAGCGCGATCCTCTTCCAGGTTCACGCCGATGCGCGCGCCAGGCGGCACCTTCACGTTCTTGTCCAAGATCGCGCGCCGCACGATCGCGCCGCGGCCGACGTCGACGCCGTGCATCAGAACCGAATCTTCGACCATTGCGCGCGAATGAATCGACACGCCGGGCGACAGGATCGAGCGGCGCACCGTCGCGCCCGACACGATCACGCCGGCCGCGACCATCGAGTCGATCGCGAGCCCGCGACGCTCGTCTTCGTCGAACACGAATTTGGCCGGCGGGAGCGCGCCGGAGTGCGAGTGAATCGGCCATTCTTGATTGTACAAATTGAAGATCGGATGGACGCTAATCAGGTCCATCTGCGCTTCGTAGTAGGCGTCGAGCGTGCCGACGTCGCGCCAGTAGCCAGCGTCGCGTTCGGTCGCGCCGGGCACTTTGTTCGAGTTGAAATCGTAGAGCGCGGCTTCGCCTTGATCGACCAGGCCAGTGATGATGTTGCCGCCCATGTCGTGCGCGCTGTCTTTGTTTTCGGCATCGGCGTGCACGGCATCGACCAAGGCTTTGGTCGAAAACACGTAGTTGCCCATCGATGCGAACACGTGCGCCGGGTCGTCCGGCAAACCGACGGCGTTCGCCGGCTTTTCGCGAAAGCTCGCGATGCGGTTGTTCGCGCCCGGGATGATCACGCCGAAGCGCGACGCTTCTTCCTTCGGCACGCGGATCGCCGCGACCGTCACGCTGGCGCCGGATTGAATGTGCGCGTCGATGATCTGCTCGGGATCCATGCGATAGATGTGATCCGCGCCGAACACGCAGATGTATTCCGGTTTCTCGTCCGCGATCAGGTTCAGGTTTTGGTAAATCGCGTCTGCCGAGCCCTCGAACCAGCGCGGGCCGAGCCGCATTTGCGCCGGTACAGTCATCACGAAATTGTTGAACAAGGGCGACATGCGCCAGCTCTGCGCGATGTGCCGATCGAGGCTGTGGCTCTTGTATTGCGTGAGCACCGCGATGCGCAGGTAGCGGCCGTTGACCAGGTTACTGAGCGCGAAGTCGATGATGCGGTAGTTCGCGCCGAAGGGCACGGCGGGCTTCGCGCGGTCGCGCGTCAAAGGCCAAAGCCGTTTTCCTTCACCACCAGCGAGAACCACTCCGAGCACGTGCGGGCGTTTGGCCATACGGCGGAAAAATACCTGCAAAACGCAACGAACTGAAAGAGGTTTCTGGCGCTGGATTTCGCGGAGCACAAAAAGGCGAAACCACCGTGACGCCTCTTCGCGTGACACGGTGGTTTCTCTGCCTCGGCGCCTGTCAGCCGATCGTCGGCTCAGCGCGGTCGCTGCACGGGAAATTGCTCAGTTCGAACCACCGGTACCAGCAGCCGCGCCGCCGGTACCACCAGACGCACCGCCCGTGCCGCCCGTGCCGCCGCTCGATGAACCACCCGAACCCGTGTCCGCCGGACCCAGGTTGCTCGGCGTGCCCATCGGCACGAACGCGAGTTCGTCGACGTAGACGTCAAAGGTAGCCGGAGTGCCGGGCGGCATGCCCGTCACGTCCGAGGGACCGCTCGCGTTGAACACGATATCGCGGATGCGATCTGGCCCGAACGCATGGCCCGTCGTGTAGTACGACGGCGGCTGGAGGTCGCTCCAGTTGATCGTGTACTTGGTCCAGTCCGCGGTGAGACTGATCGTCACGCGGTGACGCGCGTAGCACGCCGGATCCGCGGGCACGGCCGTATCGTTGCAGAAGCCGCCGTTCTCGGTCGGGATGTATTCGGGGTTACCGACCAACACGAGCAGCTTGTTGGTGCCTTCGAACACGGTGCTCGTGCCCTTGGCATAGAAGGTGATACCGCCGTACTTCGAAGCGTCGAACGGACAGCCGTTGGCAAGCTCGGCCGCGAGCGCTGCGCCCCACGCCGTCAGATTCGAACCCATGAAATGCATCGATTTCATGGTGCCGTTCGCGCCACCGTCGACGGGCGCGATCGTGGTGGTGTCCGTCGCCGCGCCGGTGAGGCCGAGTACGGTGCCCATATCGGCGCCCTTCGAGAGGTCCCAGTAACCGGCGGCGGTCATCAGACTCGCAGTCTTGAACTTCGACATGCCGTCTTCCATGTTGTCGATCACGTCGGTCGTGCCGTCGCCTTGCGGGTACGGGCACTTGCACGTCGCCGTCGGACAACAGGTCTGGCTCGGATCGCAGGTCATCGCCGAGCTGCCCGCCGTACCGGTCGTGCCAGCGATGCCGGTGGTGCCGCCCACCGCGGTGCCGCTGCCGCCCGTGGTCGTGCCGTTGCCCGCGCTCGACGTAGCGTTGCCGCTGCCACCGGTGGCATTATTGCGGCTGTCGTCACCGCTGCTGCCACATGCCGTTGCCAAAGCCGCTGCGCTCGAGAGCAGCACAGCGACCGCCCAAAAACTCGATTTCGAAGAAGAGGTCCGCATGGGTGAACAGATCACCTTTGCGAGCAATCAAGTCAATGTTCGGAACGGATCATCCATTCATCTGATTATTTCCGAACATGCCGAAAACGCACATTGCTTCCGAATGATTTGTCGATCGCTCGCGCGCGTTCGCAGGGGAAACAGGCTCGATACGCGCATCTCACGACGGCTCGAGCGCGCGCGTCACCGACATCACCTCACCTGCGACCTGCGACTCGAGGACACAAAAAGCGACACTCGCTGAGCAAGAAGTCACCGACTCTCGAGGCGCTTGTTTTGGGTGAATCTGCCAGGCCGAGTCCGACGAACCCAAGTCCCAGTCTGCCCCGGCGACACCCGGATCCTGAGACAAATTGCCGGCGTATCTGCCGACAAATTCCCGCATTTGCAAAGTCTCGGCTTGGCACGCCGCGTGAACCCTGCGAACTCTCGTTGGCGCCGAGTCGCGAGTTCGTCCGCGCGAAGAAGGAGGCCCGCCATGCCGTCCGTGCAAAAAATTCTGGTGCCCGTCGATCTCTCAGCGGCCTCGAGCCGAGCGCTGGCCGAGGCGCGCGCGTTCGCCGACGCGTTCGGCGCCAGCATCGACCTCTTGTACGTCTGGTCCACGCCGACGCTGGTCGCGCCCGAAGCCGTGATCACCGGTGTCGGCATCAACGAGCAGCCGCTCTTCGATTGGATTCGCCACAGCGCAAACGACCAACTGGCGAAATTCCAAGCCAACGCCGAGCACGCCGGGATCAACGTGCACCACTCGATCTGCGAACCCGGCGATCCCGCCACCTCGATCGTCGAACACGCCAAAAGCGGCCACTACGACCTGGTCGTGATGGGCACGCACGGACGCACCGGGCTCTCGCACGTTCTCCTCGGCAGCGTGACCGAAAAGGTCGTGCGCCGCTCGCCCTGCCCCGTGCTCACCGTCCGCACGACCGATTGAGCGTTCGCCTACATCGGATCCGCACGCCGAATCCGCTCGCGTTTGTCGAGCGCGCGCCTTGGCACTAAACTCGTGGGTTGCGGCATGTGCCGCGCTTGATCGATCGAGGCTTCACGGCATGCGGCGCGCGCGACAATTCGAGCACTGGTTGATTCGTTCTGGGTTTTTGTTGGGGTGCTCCTGTGCGGCGCTGGGCGGCACAGAAACCGTCGCGCGCGCACAAGGTTCGGGTAGCGCAAACAGCGCCGATTCGGACGCACTGAAGCTCGCGCGCGACCAATTCAACCAAGCGCTGTCCCTGCAGACCGGCGGCGATTGGGCCGGCGCGCTCGCGCTGCTCAAAGAAGTCGCGGCCGTCAAACCGACGCCGCAAGTGCGCTTCAACATCGCGATCTGCGAAGAGCAACTCGGACGCCTGGTCGCCGCGCTCGGCGACTACGAGCTCGCGGCTTCGGACGCGCAAGCGCAAAAGGCCGACCAAGTCGGGCAAGAAGTCGACGCGCGGCTCGAAGCGCTGAAAGCGCGCGTGCCGCGCGTGGTCGTCCAGCGCGGCGAAGGCGCGGACTCCGCGACCATCTCGCTCGACGGCGTCTCGCTCGGCGATTCGGTGCTCAATCAACCGATGCCCGCCGATCCCGGCCCGCACGTGGTCGAAGCCAAAGCCGCCGGCTTTCTGCCCTTCAAAGAATCGTTTCGCGTCGCCGAACAGCAAACCGCGACGATCTTGGTCAAGCTCGAGCCCGAACCCACGCCACTTCAACCGATCCCGCCGCCCGCCGCGCGTCCCGCGCAACAAAGCACGCGCACGATCGGCTTCGTCGTCGGCGGCGTCGGCATCGCGAGCTTGATCGGTTCCGGCGCGATGTTCCTCCTGCGCCAAAGCACGATCAGCGACCTCGACAAGCAATGCGGCCCGAGCCGCAATGCCTGTCCCGACAGCGAGCACAATACCGTCGATCGCGGCAAACTCTACACCACACTCGGCGACGTGACGCTCGCGGTGGGCGCAGTTGGCTTGGGTGTGGGTGCAGCGCTCGTGATCGCGGGCGGGCATTCGCCGGAGCAAGCGAGCTTAGCGGTCGCGCCGGGCGCCGCGAATGCGAACGCGGGCGCTACTTTGTTGGGCCGCTTTTAGGACTACAGAGACGATTCGCGAGCCGGTCGCGACTGGGCCTCACGACTAAACGTCAGCAAGCTGCTCGAACGCGCTCGCAGCTCGCCAGGCGTTCGCGCCTAAAACCCAGGATTCCGAATCGGCGACACGAACGTGTTGCGCGACTTTGACGGTGTAGTGTCCGCCGGCTTAGTCGGCTTCGTGCTGTGATGCGCGCGTGGCGCGCCCTTCTGCGAAATGGGCGGCGCGACGGATTCGCTCGGCGCGGGTGGGAGCGGTTCGCTCGGGTTGACGGCGGGCTCGCTGCTCGCGGGCGGCTCGGGCGGCGGTTCAGCGATCGTGATCGCGGTCGGCACGGGCGGCTGCGAGCTCACGGTCGTGGTCTGCGGCGTCGGGCGCCGACTCAGGAGCAACGCGACGATCGCCCCCACCGCGACGACCAGCGCCGCCGAGAGCCCCATGCTGACCACACTGCGTCGTGGCGCGCGCCGGCTAGCGCGCTCGAGCGCGACCGCTTCGCGCGTGGTCGCGCCGGGCAGCGACGCTTGGCCCTCCGCGCTCGGCGTCATTTCGCGGT
Organism: Polyangiaceae bacterium; assembly: GCA_036268695.1. Classification (GTDB taxonomy): domain Bacteria; phylum Myxococcota_A; class Polyangia; order Polyangiales; family Polyangiaceae; genus PMG-095. The sequence goes on from DATATR010000329.1 coordinate 17,067, forward strand.
TCGAGACCAAGCCTTCGAGCACGGTTGGCGCTTCGTCGGGTGTGCCATCGTCGGCCATGCGCGGCACGGATTTGCCCGCTTCGCGCCGATCCGCGGCTTCGAGCGCGCCTTTGATCGCGGCTTTGCGCTTCTCCAAGCGATCCGGCAAAAGCGAGCGCAAAAACTCGGCTACCTCTTCGTCCGTGCTCGGGCGCATCGAAGGCGGCAGCGCGCGCGTGAGGCCGATCAGCATGTCGTTCGCCGTCGGATAGCGCTTGGACGCGTCTTTCGCGAGCGCTTGCATCACCACGGCTTCGAGCCCAGCGGGGTAACCCGGCACGATCGCGCTCGGTGGAGTCACGAGCTCGTCCGAGCTGATGCGCTTGATCGTCTGGCCTTGATCGTCACCGCGAAACGGGTGCGTGCCGGTGGTCATCATGTACAGCAAGATGCCCATCGCGAACACGTCCGTGCGCCGATCGATGCGCTCGCCGCGGAGCTGCTCCGGCGACATGTACGCGATCTTGCCTTTGAGCTGCCCAGCTTCGGTTTCGTTCGACGCGCGGCTCGTGGCTTTGGCGACGCCGAAGTCCACGACTTTGACCACGCCTTCGTAGGTCAAGAGCACGTTTTGCGGCGACACGTCGCGATGCACCAAACCGACGAGTGTGCCGTTCTCGTCGCGCAACTCGTGCGCGGCGTGCAAGCCGCGGCACGCTTGCGCCGCGATGCTGACGGCAATCGCCAGCGGGATGCCGCCGCGAGTGGCCGCATATTTCATGATGATGTTGAGCGGCTCGCCGTCTACCCACTCCATCACTAGATACAGAATGCGGTCGACCTCGCCGAGATCCATGATCTCGATCACGTGCGGGTGTCGGACTTGTGAGGCCAAAGAGGCCTCATCCAGAAACATGCGCTCGAAATGCGGATCATCGACCAGGCCGGGCAGCATGGTTTTGATCGCGACCATCTTCTGAAACCCGCGCGTGCCGCGGAGGCGCGCGGCCCAGACGCTCGCCATGCCGCCCTTGGCGATGGGCAGCAAAAGCTCGTAGCGCCCGAGCACCTGGCCGGGAGAGAGGTCATCGAGCATGGGTTTTTAAGTCACGCGACCCTACCATAGCTCCCCGATCCAGGCGCGGCTCCAAACCCCCAGAAAACGGCTCAGAACTCGACTCTGCGCGCGAGTTCGCAAGGTGGCTAAAGGTGCGACTTACACACTCAATGTGTGCGTGCTTGTTCGCCAGCAAACACGCGCACTCCGTTGCCTTCGGGCAGCTGGCGAAGCGCGAGAACGGCGCGCGCATCCGCGGAAGCGGCGATGATCGGCGAGGCCGTAGTCAGGATCCACTGCGCGGCCGGAAGCGCTTCGGTCAGCGCGGCCAAGAGCTTTTGCAGTACCTGCGCGTCTTGGTGCAAATCCACTTCGTCGATCGCGAGCACGCCTTCGGCTTCGCGCGGATCTTGATCCGGATACGCGGCCCAAAGCGTGCGCACGCCGAGCGCGGCGAAGGCCACCAAGTGTCGCGCGCGCGTCGGCAATGCGTCGAACGCGATCGCGCGGCCATGCGCGGACGCTGCAAATACGGGCTCGAACGAGAACGGATCCAAGCCGCGATAAGCAAAGCCGCTGAGCTTGGCCAACACGTCGACCGCGCTTTGCATGGCTTCCCCCAACAAATCGAAGCGACGCTCGGCCGCATGATTCGGCGCCGAGAGCGCAGATGCGATCGCAGCATAGGCCAAGGCTTGCTTGGTTTCGCGCGCGAGATCAGCGCGTGTTGCGTCGTCCGCGCTCGAGCTCGTGCGCACGTCGTAGCGGGCGATGGTGCGCGCGGGCGCGCTGAATGCGATCGGGTTGCGCGAAAACCAGCGCGTGCTTGGCACGGCTAAAAATGCAAATCCGCCGTCGCTCGCCACGCGATCGAACAAGGCTTGCTCTCGGCGGCGGAGCGCTTCAATTTCGTCGTTCGCGGAGAGCCGCGCGTTCGGGCTCGCGACGGAGAGCGCGTGCGGACGCGCCGGTTCGTCTTGACCGAGCGCCCAATCGCACGCGCAAAATGGCGGCGGCGCGTTTTCGCGCGACTCGCTGCGATTGGCTTGCGCGACGCAATGACCCGGGCGCGTGCTGCCGATCGCGGCGAGCACGCTGCTCTTGCCGGTGCCGCCGCCGCCATGAATCACGGTGACGGCGCGCGCGTCGCCGTGCTCGTCGGCGAACGGCAACGAGAGTTCCTCGAAGGGGGGGATTCCGACTAAGACTGCGCGGAGCAGCTTCATTCGAGGCTTAGAGGGTACTCCTGCGAAAAAACGGGCGCTAGTGGGTCGGGCTTCTTGTTATTGCGCTACGCGTATCAAAGCGCTTGGCCGCTAGCGCTTCCGGGGACGCGACGGGCGCCTGGTCGGGAGATCTTGAGGTGCCCTGCGCGTGTCGAAGCGCTTGGCCAGCCGCGCTGCTGGAGCGCGACTCGCGCCTGTTCGGTCAGGTCTCGTTGGCTCCCGCCTCCATTCTAGAACCGTGATCAGCCCGGCGAATCTGGAGCTTTGTTTTATTTCCGGGCATCCGGCTGAAAGGCTTCGCGCGCGCTGGCGCGAAGGAACGGAGCATTCGGCTGAAGGGCTTCGCGCGCGATGGGGCGCGAAGGAGAGGAGCAGCCGGCTGAGAGGCTTCGCGCGCGCTGGCGCGAAGAAACGGAGCATTCGGCTGAAGGGCTTCGCGCGCGCTGGAGCGCGAAAGAAGAGAAGAGAAGAATGAGGTGAGCGCGCTATGGAATGAACGGGTTCCGGGCCAAGCTCTCTTATTCTAGGGTTGTCGGAAGAGCATGGAGATCCGGACTGAGGTCGAGATCGCGGCGCCGGCGGCGCGGGTTTGGCACGCCTTGACGGACTTCGCGGATTATCACGAATGGAACCCGTTCATCACGCACATCTCGGGTGAGCTGCGTGAAGGTGGAACGTTGACCGTGTGCCTCAGTTTGCCCGAAGGCAGCGATCATGAGCTCAGGCCCGAGTTACTGCGCTGCCAAACCAACGAGGAGCTGCGCTGGCGCGGCCATTTGTTATTTCCCGGCTTGTTCGACGGCGAGCATTTCTTTCGTTTGCAAGAGCTCGGGCCGGACCGCACGCGCTTCGTGCACGGCGAGACTTTCAGCGGCGTCTTGGTGCGCTTCGCCGGGCGAACCATCACGCGCGCTGCGCGCGGCTTCGTGTACATGAATCAGGCTTTGAAAAAGCGGGTCGAAGCTGGAGCGTGACCGGCCTGAGGCCGCGAACGCGGCGCAGACGTATAGTGGTCTTGCGGCCAATGGTCGTATGTTTTGGGGTCGGGGCCCAAAAACCTGGGCGTGGGGCCCCGCTGAATTCACTTCAGCGGGACGGGAGCTGCGCTCCCGATGATAGGATGCCGGCCCGATGGGCATTCGGCAGATCTTGGTTCCGATCGACTACTCCGACAATTCGAAGGTGGCTTTGGCTTATGCCTCGGAGCTCGCGATCGTATTCGGCGCCTCGCTCGACATCGTGCACGTGTGGGATCGGCCCACATACGTCACCGACGCGGTGATGGTGCAGCGACCGGGCGAAGCTCACAAACCAATCGGCGAACTAATCCGCGAAAACGCCCAGCACGACATGGACGAGTTCATCAGCGGCATCACCCTGCCGAACGGCGTCGCCACGAAAACGCGGCTCTTGTCGGGCGATCCTGCGAGCACGCTCGTCGCCGAGTTGAAGAAGGGCGAGCATGATTTGGTCGTGCTCAGCACGCACGGGCGAACCGGGGTCGCGCATCTGCTGCTCGGCAGCATCGCCGAGAAGCTGGTCCGACTTTCACCGGTTCCGGTGCTCACGGTGCCACTTTCAGGCCACAGATAGTGGTAGAACGCGGTGACTCGTAAATGGCCGAGGGCCGACATCCCCAAATTCTCTGGGGCATTTTGGGGCGGTTTCGCACCGCTGGAGTGATTGCCTAGTGAACGGACCACTAGTATTGTCCCGCGTTCCCGTGACGAAGGAACTGCCCGCCCACTGTGTATCTCGTCACGTCGTGCGAGTTCGATTCGGCGAAACGGATCTGATGGGCATCGTCCACCACGGCACGTACATCTCGTATTTCGAGGTCGGCCGAGTGGAGTACATGCGCCGGCGCGGGCTCGACTACAACTCCTGGACCGACCTCGGGATTCACTTGCCGGTCGTGGAAGCCTTCGTGCGCTACCGCAAGACCGCGCGCTTCGACGAAGTCTTGTGCGTCGAATCGCGACTGACCGAGCTCACGCGCGTCAAAGTGCGCTTCGACTATCGCTTGCTGCGTGGTCCCGGCGGCCGCGACACGGACGAACTCGTGGCAGAAGGGTTCACTCTGCTCGCGTGTGTGGGTGATGACCACGTGCCGCGCCGCATCCCGCCCAACGCGGACGCGATCTTGCGCGGTCCGGAGCTGAATTCCGACGTGTTCCCCGAAGTGAAAGCGCTTGCCGCACGCTGATTTGGGTTTTGGGGGTTTGCCTGGTGCGGCGCGGCTCGCGCAGGTTCGTCGAGCAGTGCTAAGATCGGCTTCGCATGAGTGACGGCGCACCGCCCGGGCGCGATCCGAAGCCCGTTCGCGCTTCGATGGTCGATTCGGGTTGGTCGGTGACCCCGCCGCCAGCCGACGAACCGAAAACCGAAGTGCAACCGCCGCCGCTCACGGCCCCGCGGCACTTGCCGAGCTACGCCGCGCACGAAGCATCCGGCCACGCGACGATGCCGGACGTGACTCAGGTCGATCGCACCGTCGAAGTGCGCGCCAAAGCCATGCGTGAAAAAGACACGATCCCGCCGCCGCGTCGCGCGTCCGCGTTCCCGCCCGCGCCGCCGCCTCCTGCCGTCGTGCGAGCGCAAGAGCCACCCGTGGTCATCCAACCTTCGGCACAAGTCGCGCCGCCGCCCGCAGTGCGACCACCGCCACCCTCGGTGCGACCACCGATGCCCGCGCCGCGATCGCCGTCGGTGCCACCGCCCGCAGTGCAACCGCCTTTCATGCAACCACCCGTCACCGAAACCGAGGCCCAAGCCGTCTCTGCCGCGCGCAGCGCCGCGACGATCGTTCGCCCGCGCTCCGTCAATCCACCGGCGCTGCCTTCGTTCAGCGCGGCGCTCGCGCAGCGCGTGCGCTTCGCGGGCGGCGAAGTGCCGCTGTGGAGCTTGGTCACGCCGCTCGTGCTGTTGGTCGCGCTCGGCGCGGCATTCGCCGCTGCCGCGGTCACCTCCGCCGCCGAGCCCACCGCTGCGGTCCCCGCACTCAAACCGAGCGCGGAACCGTCCGCTTCGGTCGCCGCCGCCGCGACGCAAGCGCCCTTGCCGCCCGCGCCCCCACCGAGCGCGAGCAACGCGGCCACGAGTGAAGAAAAACCCAAAACCCTCACCTTGCTCGAACGCGCCGCGATCGGCGATGACGCCGCGGTCAAAGAACTCAGCGCCAAACCCGCGCCCGATCTGAACGTCGAAGAAGCGCTTTCATTGTCGCTCGGCCAGAGCGCACAAGACGTGCGCGCCGCGCGTGCTCTGCGCGATCGCATCGATCACGATCCGGGCTTGATCAAAGATCCCGAAACCCTCGCCTCACTCCGCCGCTACACGGACGACCCCGAGACCTCGCGCGACGCGCTCGCAGCAATTGCCAACGTGCCCGGCCCGATCAGCCCCGACATGCTCTACGAAGTCTGGACCTCGACCGCCCAGCGCACGACCGCGACCGACCTCGCTCGTTCTTTGATCTTGAGCAAGGAAGTGCGCGACAAAGCTTCGCCCGCGCTGGCGATTGCGCTCGCGCTACGCGACGCGGACACGTGCGAGCAGAATCGCGATTTGCTGGCGAAGGCGACGAGCGACGGCGATAAGCGCACATTTCATTTGCTGAGCAAGCTGACTCGCAAGTACGGCTGCGGGCCAAACAAGCGAGCTGATTGTTATGCTTGTTTGCGCGACGGAAAAGATTTGGACAACGCGATTAAGGCGACGAAGGCGCGAAGAGAGCCGCATCCGTTTGGGGGATAGCGGATCCGCTCGGTACTAATCCGGAGTCAAAGTCGCTTCGGCAAACAGATAAGTACCGTCACCGACCACGCCAAGCGCAATAACGCCACGCGCCCGAATCCTCTGAAGGCGTGAAAACACGCAACACATTCGGTGACCGCGCCGGCCTGGAGCTCCCACTCATCGGGAGTCGCGCGCGTCCGGCGCGTGGCGCATTGCATGACCCAGTCGGCTTCGCGACTGGGCCTTGGAACGAGACCGGAGGACAACTATGAACCGAACAAGTAGCTTCGTTGCGGCGTTCATCGCCTGGGCGAGTGTTGGCGGCTGCACGCTTTCGAGTGAACCGGCATCCGAAGGGATGAGCGTATCGACACGAGCGGCGGCGTTGAGCACGCCTTGGACGGGCACTTGGGCAGTCACGCCACAGTCTGGTGGCCAAAGCTTTAGTCAGCAGACCATTCGACAAGTTGTCTACACGAGCATCGGGGGATCGAGCGCGCGGATTCGACTTTCCAATTTGTTTGGCTCGCAATCGGTATCGATCGCAGACGTGCACATCGCGCTGGCGGGTTCGGGTTCGTCGATCCAGTCCGGCACGGACCATGTGGTCACGTTCGGCGGCTCCGGATCAGTCACGATGGGTGCAGGAGCCGAGGTCAATAGCGACGCCGTCTCGATCAGCATCCCGAGCCTCTCCGAGATCGCGATCAGCTTCTACCTGCCCAACTCCACCGCGGTGCAGACGTACCACCAGTTCAGCTTTCAAACGAACTACGTCGCGAACG
>DATATR010000330.1:0-13790 GCA_036268695.1 Polyangiaceae bacterium
GCTCGAAGAGCGTTGGTCCGGACACGCCGATCATCCCGAGCTCGAATTCAAAGGCGCAAGTCGATCTGGCGAAGCGCCGACCGTCATTCGCGCGGCGCACGAAGCGAGCGAAGCGCGCGCGGTAGCCCGCAGCGTGCTCGATGCACTGGCTCGCGGCGCTGCGCTCGATCGCGTCGCGATCGTGCCGCTCGACGTCTCGGACGCATTCCTCGAGCCATTGCGCGCCGAGCTCGCCGCGGCCGGACTCCCTTTCAGCGAGCCGTGGGGGCGCCCGACGCAAAACGCGCCGGAGGCTCACGCTGCACTCGAGTTGATGCGCATCGCCGGCGGGCCGCTCGAGCGCGACGCCTTGGTCGATATCCTGCGAACGCCGGATCTGCGCCTCGATACGCTGCTCGGCTCGGCCAAATACAAAAGCAGCTTCATCGATCTGCTCTCGCGATTGCCCGTGCGCATCGATCGCAGCGGACGCGAGCTCGCGGCCGCCCTCGACGCACGCGCTCGCGAACTCGACGCAGACGACGAACGCGAACACGAGGCGTTGAACGGCGCTCGCGAGCTGCTCACGCGACTGACCGAGCGCTTCGAGAAGCTACGAGTTAGGAGCACGCGCCGCGCATTTCGTGACCGCTGGCGAGAATGGTTCGCTGAGCTCGGCCTGCTATCTGCCTCGCGGCGCAGCCTCGCCCAGGCGATCGACTACGACGAGCGCGACGACGGCGCGCCGCTCGCTGCGCTGGGGCAAAACGCGCGCGCGGGGCGAGCCATCGATCTCGCCCTCGATCGCGTGGTCGAAGCTGCGAGCCTGGTTGGTCTCGGCGATGAGTTATTGAGCCTCTCGGATTTGCTGGAGGAGTTCTCGGGCGCGCTCGGCGCGATTGGACCGAGCCTCGGCGCAGTGCGCGCGGGCGCAGTGCGCGTCGCGCGCCCGGCGGATGTCGCTTCGCTCGAGTGGGATTTGGTGGTCGTGTGTCGCGCCGCTTCCTCGACGTTGGATTGGCAAAGCGCTGGCTCGGATGGTGTGCTCGATGCGACGCTCGTCGAGCGCTTGCCCCGCCCAGCGCGACCGCCCAGCGCGATCGATCGAGCCTTGTTCACCCGTCTCGCGCTCGCGAGTACGTTGTCCAACGCCGAGCATGTCACGTTCACTTGGGCCAAGCGCGACGCCCGCGGCAGCTCGGGTGCCAGCCGCTTGATCCTGAGTTTGAATGCAGGCGATTCGCGTGAAGAACCGGCTTCACCGCTCGATCCGCTCGCGCGTCGTGTCTCGACGCCAGCTGCGCCGAGCGCAGAAGTGCAACTTTGCGTCGCGCGCGAGCTCGCGCGGCAGGACTTTTACGCCGACCCCGAGCGCGCGCTGGATTTTCAAAACGGCCTCGCGGGTTCGCTCGAACGTTTGGTCGGTGGCGACGCGACGCGGCCGCTCGCGCTCACTCAACTCGAGCGCTACGCGCGCTGCGCCTTCCTGGGTTTTTCCAGCGTAGCGCTGCGCGCCGTTCGCGCTGACGTCGTGGGCGACGGCCTCAGCGCCCGCGAACGCGGCACTTTGATTCACGAAGCGCTCGCGGTCGCGCTATCCGACACCCGCGCGCGTTTCGGCGACACCGATCCGATCGAGCTCGAGCGCGAAGCCTTGGAACGCGCGCGAGATTTCTTGAGCCGACAGGCGAGCAGCAATCTCCGTGGAGCCGCCCTCAGCGCTGCACTGGAAGATGTCGCGGCACTTTTGCGCTGGTCCTTCGCGAACAGCGACGGCATTGAGTTCGCCGAGGCCGAGCGCGCTTTCGGCCTCGGCGAAGCATGGAGCGCACTACCGCTCGGCGAACATTTCGTCTCTGGCCGCATCGATCGCATCGACGCAAACAGCGACCGCAGCGCCGCCCGCATCATCGACTACAAGACCGGAACCGTTCGGCTCGGCGGCGCACACGGCGAGCAGCTGCTCCAGCCCTGGCTCTACGCCAAAAAAGTCGCCGAAGAATATGGAGCAGAGCGCGTGAGCTCCGGCTATTTGAGCCTGCATCGTCGCAAACCGGAATGGAAAGCGGCGCTGCCCGAAAGCGCAGCCAACAACGAGGCCGTGAACGACAAGCTCGCGCAGGCCGAACAGCTGATGCTCGCTCTCCGCGCCGGCCGTGTGCCGGCGCGACCTGCGACGGTCGACTCGTGCACTCGTTGTGATGCTCGCGATATTTGCCGTCGTCCTTTGTCGGCGCCGCACGAGGCGAACGAATGACCGAAGCGACGACGCTGCCCGGCCTCGAACGCAACGCGGTCATCGCGGCCAGCGCGGGTACCGGCAAGACTCAACTCTTGACCGGGATTTATTTGGGGTTTGCGCTTGGCTTGGCCAAAGACGAACGAGAAGTGCCCTGCGAGCGCATCGTCGCCACCACGTTTTCGCGCGCCGCCGCCGCTGAGATTCGCGAACGGCTCGAATCGAGGCTCGTCGCGCTCGCGGATCCCGAGCGGCAAAGCCACGACTCGCTCGCGGCGTTGGCGTCCGCGCGTGGGCTCTCGAATGCCGAACTCGGCGCACGCGCGCGGCGCGTCCTAGATGAGCTACCGCGCGCCACAATCGACACCCTGCACGGCCTTGCAACGAGTATTTTGCGCGGACACGCCTTGGAGCTCGGCTTGGCTCCGAATTTCTCGATTTTGGACGAGGAGCAGGCCTTTCGCGACGCCGAAATCACGATCGACGACGTGCTCAGCGAAGCGATGACAGGCCCGCTCGCGAACGCCGCCGCGCGCTTGCTCGACGCGTGCTACGGCCTCGACCGCGCGCGCAACGAGCTCAACGTCTTGCTCGGCCGGCTCGACGAAGAAGGCGCACCCGCCGAGTCGCTCGCAACGGGCGATCACGTCGCGGACGCTCGAGCCGAGCTTCTGCGCTTACGCGCCCTTTGTGCTAGCATTACGCGGAGTGAGCGGACCGCGCTCAGCGGCCCAGCGGAAAACGCCCTGCGCGCGTTGGACAACGCAGATTATCCGGCGCTTCGCGCTGCGCTCGGCGAACTCGCCGCGATTCGCAGCACGAAGAGCATTACGGCGCAGCCATTCTCCGGCGAGCTACAGAGCTTCCTCCGCGACCTCGCCGGCGGCACGAAGCGTGAAAAACTCGAATCGCTGGTCGAACACGCCGAGCGCGCCGAAGCGCTCGATCGCGAAGCACGCGAGATGTGCGAGCTCCTCGCGCGCATTCAACGCGAACTCTCGCGCAGGCGGCGCGCCGACGGGATGCTCGGTTTCGGCGACGTTTTACGGCTCGCCCGCGACGGCCTGCGCGATCATCCTGAAATCGCCAGAAGCGCAGCACGAGCCACCGAAGTGCTACTCGTCGACGAATTTCAGGACACGAGCCGCGTGCAACGCGATTTGCTGCTGCTCTTGCGCGAACGGCCCGATTCGCTGGCGCGGCGCAATCCGGGAGTCGTGCCGTCGCCAGAGCAAATCGCGCCGCGAGGGCTGGTCGTGGTCGGCGATCGCAAGCAATCCATCTACGCCTTTCGCGGCGCGGACGTATCGGTGTTCGCGGAGCTCGCTGCCGAGCTCGCGGGTGAGCCTGCGGCGCAAAAACTCGACCTGCGTGGCGTGCGCGCGAACGCGAACCCGGTCGCGGATTTTCATACGCTGACCGAGAACTATCGCTCTTCGCAGGCGATCATCAGCGCCGTCAACGCGATCGCGCGTGTCGATTTCAACGTGCGCAGCGAACGCGCATTCGAAATCCACTACGCCGACGCCGAAGCGTTGGTCTTGCCAGAAGCCAAACGGGGCGAAGCTCCTGGCCGCGTCACCCTGGTCGAAGACGACGGCGCGCCGCCCGACGATCCGGCGATTTCGGCCTTCGTGCGGCGCGCTGATGGCGCGCTGCGCAGTGCATTCGCAGCGGCTGGCTTGTGCGCGCGAAACGCTCGCGCCCGAACTCGTTTCGGGGAAATGGCGATCTTGGCGCGCCGTCGCTCGACGCTGCCGCTCTTGGAGCTCGCGCTCGACCGACTCAACATTCCGTTCGTCGTCGCCGGCCGCGCGCTCTACGCGACGCCGGAGGTGCGCGATCTGTTCGCGGCACTCAGGCTGCAGATCGATCCGGGTGATCGTCATGCGCTGGCCGTGGTGGCGCGTGGGCCGCTCGGCGGCCTCAACGATCGGACGCTCGCCGAGTTGTGCACGCCACGGCGCGGCTTGGATCCCGTGCGCGCTTGGTCGACCGAACGCGTGAGCGACGAACGCGAGTACGCCGCGGTTCGGCGACTGCGCGAACGCTTGCTCGAGCTCGAACAAATCGCACCGCGACTTTCGCCGCGCGACGCGCTTTCGGCGATCAGTGAGCGCTTCGAGCTCGAAGCACTATTTGCGCTGTTGCCGCGCGGACGAACGCGCTTCGGCAACGTCGAGCGCTTACAAGAAATCGCGGCTCGCCAGGGCGGCAGTTTGCAGAGTTTCGTGCGCTGGCTCGAACGGCAAATCGCCAACGAAGCCGATGAAGCCGAAGCCGCAGTCTTCGCCGACGAAGACGACGCAGTGCGGCTGCTCACGATCCACGGCAGCAAAGGCCTAGCGTTCCCGACCGTGATCGTGGTCGACACGGGTACATGTGAGCAAGGTAACCGTGCACCGATCTCGCTCTTGCGCGGCGAACGCGAAACATCGCTCGTGATTCGTCACGTGACCGAGTCCGGCCCGTTGTCGACCCCGCTCACTCGTCGCGCCGGTGAAGATTCGAGCGCTCGTGCGCGCGCCGAACGCCAACGGCTCTCCTACGTGGCGCTGACGCGCGCGCGCTCGCACTTGGCTATCGTGCTGCCGGCCGGCAAATTCCGTCCGGATTCGCTCGCGGCCTCGCTGTCGGTCGCGTCCGATGAGCTCGCGCAGATCCGCGGCTTCGAACGTATCTCGGCGTGCGAGCTGCTAGCGGAGCCCGCATTTTCCCCGACCGCAAACGATGCGCGGCAAGCGCCGGTGCCAGCGCGTCCAGCGCGACCTCGAGTGACGCTCGCTACTGTCGGCGTGACCGCGCTTTCGGATTTCGCGATTTGCGCGCGGCGCTTCGAGCTCAATCATCTATTCGGCATCGCCGAGCCACGTCTCGGTCCTGGCTCGACGCGCTCGGCGCACGAAGATCCGCGCGCTCTCGGCAGCGCAGCGCATCGCGTGCTCGAGGCATTTCCGAGCGAGCGTTGGGGCATGCCGGTCGATGCGGCGGAAATCGAAGCCGCGTTGTTACGCGAAGGGCTCGACGCGGATTCGGAATCGAGTGCCGTCACTGCGCGCGGCATCGCCGCATTCTTGCAAGGCCAATATGCACGCACGATTCGCGAAGACGGTTCGCGAATTCGCCGCGAGCTCTCGCTCGAGATCCCCTTTCGGCGCAACGCCGCGCCGACTGATGCGACCGCCGAGCGCCCGAGCAAATCGCGCGGGCGCCGCGTTTCCGCCAATCAACTCGAACTATTCGCGCTGCGGCCGCGCACGGACGCACCCGATCCAGAATTGATGGGCGCGACTGTGGTGCTCAAAGCCACGCTCGATCTCGTGATTGAGCGCAGCGACGGCAGCGTCGACATCATCGACTACAAGCGATCGCGCGGCGGCGATGCCGAGCGCTATGCATTTCAGTTGGCCGCTTACCGCGAGGCGGCGCGGCGAAGCTTCGGCAAGGAGCGGATTCGCACGGGTTTAGTTCATCTGCTCGGCGACGATAACGAACCGGATTGGCAGGCGCCGCCGCAATTCGATTTCTTCGAGCTCGGCACGCGCCTGGTCGAAGCGCGTTTCTTAGATCGCTGGCCTGGCGTGGCGGAGAGCGCATGTCGAAAGGCGCAGTGCGGATTCGTCGCCGCATGTCACGAGCAACGCGGACCGGGGAACTAACGAACGAGCAGCGTCAACACCACGAGCACCGGCTCGACGAAGTGCGCGTACCGCGCCGACAATCGCTCCGCGACGAATGCGGCACCGATCGCAACCAGGCACGCGAGCAGCGGACGCGACAACGCGAGGCAAAACTCCCGGCTCGAAGCGGTACCAGCGAGCCCATAAACCGCGCAGCAAATCAGGCCTGAAGCGAGCAAGCCGCCAAGCGCGCTCGGGTCTCGCGGTGGACGAAATTCGCCGGTTGCGAAGCGACGCGCGAGTGCAGCGCGCGCCAGCGCCAGAGTCCCAACGCAGCCGACGAGCATGGGCAAAACCAACCAAGCGAGTCCAGCTGCGCCAGCGCTCACGCCGTCGTCTTCTTCGAACACGCGGCGAATCAGCGCCGGAGCGGCGCTGTGCCAGAGCAGCGGATCGAAACTGTACACCGCCACGGGCAGCGCTACGAGCACGGCGAAAGGCGCGATCGGGAGCGGTAAGTAGCCGCGTGCGAGCAACTGCTGCGATCGTTCTCGATTGGCGAGCCACGTGTAGAAGAGCAGTACCGGGATGACCCAGGTCACGGCGAAGCTCAACCCGCAGCCAATCCACGCGCATGACGCGCTCGCGATCAGCAACCAACAGCGAGCGCGTGAGGACCGTTGCCGCGCGGCACAGGCGCACCCAGCGACGACCAACCAGCCTGCCGAGATCGCGAGCATGCTCGCGCGCACCGACAGCACCCCATCGATGAATCCGGGCGAAAGCAAGAGCCACAGCGAAGCAATCGCGGCCGTACGCGATCGAAACCGCGCTCTGAGCAGCAAGAACAACGAAAGCGGCAACAGAGCTGCCAAAATCAGCCACGGCAAACGCACGCTGCTCGAGCTGTCGAGCAGCCCGAGCCGCCCGAAACTCAGCGCGCTCCACGCGCTCAAGAGCGGAGCAAGCGGTCGATTCCCGAGTCGCTCGATCGCACTGCGAGCTTCTGGCTGTCCCAAGGCGCGAACGCCGCGTGCGGCGGCGACGCGCACGGTGTCCTCGGCCTGATTCACGAGCGCGGCGTAGTCGCTGCTACTCGCGCCGAGCGGCTGGCGCGCCGATGCCAGGAACAGCACGATGCACGAAAGCAGGAGCAACGCGCAGGCGAGCTTCGTTTCGCTTTTCACGGCGCAGGAGTCCCTGCGTCGAGCCGCGCCGCGCTCTCGAACAGCGACTTGCAGCGAGCTTGCTTGCGCAGCTCCGCAAACTCGCTCTGAATTTGTGCGCGCTCGAGTAGATTCTCGGCTGCGTGGTGCGCGCGAGAGAAACGCACGTGCCCGTCCGCGTGCGTCGACTTCAGCGCACGCTCGAGATCGTTGAAACAGTCGTCAGCTTGGTTTTTGAGGCATTCGGCGCGGGCGCGCTGATATGAGAGCTCGGCGCTGTCCGGCCATTTCCGTTGCGCGGTCGAAAGCTCGACCAACGCCTGCTCCGGCTGCTTTTGAGCAAGCTCCGCCTTCACCAACCCAAGCGCCAGAAAGTAGTGCTCGCGCTCGCGCAGCTTGCAGCCGCGCGCGTCCAGCGTACGCGCTTCCGAGTAGGCGGCGAGCGCGCCGGCAGCCGATTGCTCAGTGTCTTCGCCGAGCAAGGCGTCACCGCGCCAAACGCGAAGCGATGCGCTTTCGGGATATTTGGCGAGAAGCGTCTCGAAGAGCTTCTCTGCACTCGCGTAGTCTTTGTTGCGCAAGGCCTGGATCGCAGGGCGCGCCTCCTGGTGCGGCGGGTCGCGTGTCTCTCCGCCGTCACAGGCGGTATGGGCGACCGAAGCGGCTGGAGGCGGCAGCGGCTTCGGCTTGGGTTTGCCGCATGCGCCGCCAAACAACGCGAAAAGAGCAAACGGGCCGACCAACCAGTCGGCTAGTAACCCTCGACGCGCCATGTGTTGATCCGCTAGCAGGATCCTAATCAGGCGGAAAGACCAGCAGATCTCGAGCGCTGCATTCGTACTACCGGCCAGAAAGCCTGTTGCGCGGCGCGTTAGTTTATGCAAGAATTTTCGCGCAGCTTCGCCCGTCCCGGCCGCCCGATCGCATATACTGCGCGTCGATTCGGGCGTCCGACTCAGCCTCCTCATATTTAACTGGTCGCCGGTCGCGGCGCCACTGAACTAAAAGCCGACCTCCTAACTCACACTCCCCGACACGAGCCCTAAAGCCAATGACACTTCCGCCCCGTTCAGGACTCTACGATCCACGCTACGAACATGACGCTTGCGGCGTCGGCTTCGTCGCCAACATCAAGGGGGAGGCATCTCACGATATCGTTAAGAAGGGCATCGATATCTTGCTCAACCTGGTGCACCGCGGTGCGTCCGGTTGCGATCCGCTGACGGGTGACGGCGCGGGCATCATCATCCAGGTTCCGGACGCGTTCCTACGCAAAGCCTGCGACGAAGCAGACATCGATTTGCCGGAAGCAGGTCAGTACGGCGTAGGTTGTGTATTTTTGCCTCGCGACAAGAAAGAGCGCCGTCGCTGCCAACAGATCTTGGAAGACAAGATCTTCGGCACAGGCCAGCGCTTGATCGGCTGGCGCGACGTCAACGTGAACGAGAGCGTGCTCGGGCCGATGGCTCGTGAGAGCGCGCCCGTGATCCGTCAGGTCTTCATTGGTTCGACTTGCGAAGACGAGGCGACGTTCGAGCGCAAGCTGTTCGTGATCCGCAAATGGGCCGAGCGCACCGTGCGCGAGACGTCACTCGCGGGCAAAGGATCGTTTTACATTCCGAGCCTTTCGTCGCGCACGATTATTTACAAAGGGCTTTTGCTCGCGGAGCAGCTGGCTGAATTTTACGTCGAGCTGAAAGACCCAGCGATGGTGAGCGCGCTCGCCATGGTGCATCAGCGCTTCAGCACGAACACGTTTCCAACCTGGGAGCTCGCGCAACCATTCCGCACGCTCGCACACAACGGCGAAATCAACACCGTGCGCGGCAACGCGGCGTGGATGGCGGCGCGCGAACAACTCTTCGAAGGCGAAGTCTTCGAGGAAGACGTGCGCCACATTTTGCCGACGATCACGCCCGGCGGCAGCGACTCCGCGATGCTCGACAATGTAGTCGAGCTGCTGCTCCACGCGGGCCGCAGCTTGCCGCACGTGATGATGATGCTCGTGCCCGAAGCCTGGCAAAACGACGAGCTCATGCCGGCGCACAAGCGCGAATTCTACGAATACCACTCGTGTTTGGTCGAGCCATGGGACGGCCCAGCCGCGCTCGCGTTCACTGACGGCAAGCGCATCGGCGGTCTCCTGGATCGCAACGGTTTGCGCCCCGCGCGCTACACGATCACGAAAGACGGCTTGGTCGTGCTCGCTTCGGAAACCGGCGTGCTCGAGTTCCCGGCGGAAAACATCGAACGCAGGGGTCGGCTCGAGCCAGGCCGCATGTTCTTGGTCGACACCGAGCTCGGTCGCATCGTCGAAGACGACGAAATCAAGGACGCGATCTGCAAAGCCAAGCCGTACGGTAAGTGGCTACGCGAGAACAAAATCTCACTGGCCGAAATCGACGTCTCGCCGCCGACCGCGACGAATCGCGAGTACGCGTCGCTCGTACAACGCCAAAAGACGTTCGGCTACACCCAAGAAGATCTGAGCTTCTTGATGGCGCCGATGGCCGAAAAAGGCGACGAACCGCGCGGCTCGATGGGCACCGACACGCCGCTCGCCGTTTTGAGCGATCGGCCGCAGCTACTGTTCAACTATTTCAAGCAGCACTTCGCGCAGGTGACCAATCCCGCGATCGATCCGATCCGCGAGGAGCTGGTGATGAGCCTCAAGGCGTACATCGGCGGCGAGGGCAACATCCTGTTCGAGCTGCCCGATCAAGCGCAGATGCTCGAGCTGCCGCATCCGATCCTGACCAATTCGGATTTGGCGAAGCTACGCGAAACCCATTTGCAGCAAGTGCGTCGCCCGCCGACGATTCCGCTGCTCTATCCGGTCGACGAAGGCGGCGAGGGCTTGAAGGCGGCGCTCGACGAGGTCTGTCGTCAGGCTTCGCAAGCGGTGCTCAACGGGCACGGACTCGTGATCCTGAGTGACCGCGGTTCGAACGAGAAGATGGCGCCGGTTCCGAGCCTGCTCGCGACGGGCGCGGTGCATCATCATTTGATGCGCAACGGCACGCGCATGAAGATCGGCATCCTGGTCGAGGCCGGCGATGCGCGCGAAGTGCACCACTTCGCGCTCTTGCTCGGCTACGGCGCGGGCGCGATCAACCCGTATTTGGCACTCGAAACCGTGAACCAAATGGTTCGCGATGGGACGTTCCCGGGACTCAAAGAGCCGACCTTGGCTCAAACCAAATACATCAAGTCGATCAACAAGGGCTTGCTCAAGGTGATGAGCAAGATGGGGATCAGCACCCTGCAGAGTTATCAGGGCGCGCAGATTTTCGAAGCGATCGGACTTTCGCCGGACGTAATCGATCAATATTTCACTGGGACCTCGTCGCGCGTGTCCGGCATCGACATCGACGTGCTGGCGGACGAGTGCCGGCTGCGCCACGAACGCAGCTATCCCAAAGTCACCGAAGCCTCACCCATGCTCGACATCGGTGGGCAGTATGCCTATCGCGCGCAAGGCGAGCGACATTTGTGGAATCCCGGCACCATCGCCGCGCTGCAACGCGCCGTGCGTATGGAAGACGTGAAGAGTTACAAAGAGTACTCCTCGCTGATCAACTCGCAGGTCTCGACCATGGGGCTCATCACGCTGCGCGGGATGTGGGAATTGGTCGAAGCCGAAAAGCCAGTTCCGCTCGACGAAGTCGAGCCCGCGACGGAGCTCGTGAAGCGCTTCGCGACCGGAGCGATGAGCTTCGGTTCGATCAGCGGGGAAGCCCACGAAACGCTGGCGATTGCCATGAATCGCATCGGCGGCAAGAGCAACACCGGCGAAGGCGGCGAGCGCGAAGAACGCTATCAACGCGACGCGAACGGCGACTTCCGGCGCAGCGCAATCAAGCAGGTCGCCTCCGGGCGTTTCGGCGTGACCACGTATTACATGGTCAACGCGGACGAATTGCAGATCAAAATCGCACAAGGCGCGAAACCCGGCGAAGGCGGTGAGCTCCCCGGCCACAAGGTGGACGCGATCATCGCCAAGACGCGCCACTCCACGCCGGGCGTGACGTTGATCTCGCCTCCCCCGCACCACGACATCTACTCGATCGAAGATCTGGCGCAGCTGATCTTCGACCTGAAGATGGTGAACCCGCGCGCGCGCATCAGCGTGAAGCTCGTGGCCGAAGCGGGCGTGGGCACGGTCGCCGCGGGCGTAGCCAAAGCGCACGCGGACGTGATTTTGATCGCCGGTCATGATGGCGGCACGGGCGCGTCTCCGCTCACGTCAATCAAGCATGCCGGCATTCCATGGGAAATCGGCCTAGCTGAGACGCATCAGGTGCTGGTCAAAAACGATCTACGCAGCCGCGTGTTTCTGCAAGCGGACGGACAAATGCGCACCGGGCGGGACGTCGTGTTCGCGGCGTTGCTCGGTGCCGAAGAGTTCGGTTTCGCCACGGCGCCGCTGGTCGCTTCCGGCTGCATCATGATGAGGAAGTGCCACCTCAACACCTGCCCGGTCGGGATCGCGACGCAAGATCCGGTTTTGCGCGCGAAGTTCGCCGGCCAGCCCGAGCATGTCGTGCGCTTCATGTTCTACGTCGCCGAAGAGGCGCGCGAACTGATGGCCGCGCTCGGTTTCCGCACGATCAAGGAGATGGTCGGCCAAGTCGAGCGCATCCGTCAGCGCACGAACATCAAGCACTGGAAGGCGTCGAAGGTCGATTTCTCGGACGTGCTCACCAAGGCCGAAGCTCGCCCCGGCGTCGCCGTGAACAAGACGATCGAACAGGATCACGGGCTCGACAGCGCGCTCGACGTCAAGCTGATCGAGCTCGCGAAAGCGGCGCTCGAAAAGCGCGAGCCGGTGCGAATCGAGATCCCCGTGCGCAATGTGCACCGCACCATCGGCGGCATGCTCGCGGGCGAGGTGGCGCGTCGCTTCGGCCAAGACGGCTTGCCCGAAAGCACGATCGACATGCGCTTCACGGGCTCGGCTGGTCAGAGCTTCGGCGCCTTCGTCACGCGCGGCATGACGCTCAGCCTCGAGGGTGACGCGAACGACTACGTCGGCAAGGGCATGGCCGGCGGCATCCTCGCGATTCGCCCGCCGCGCGGCGTGGGCTACCCGGCGCAAAAGAACATCATCGTCGGCAATACGGCGCTGTACGGCGCCACCAGCGGCAGGGCGTTCTTCAACGGCATGGGCGGCGAGCGCTTCGGCGTTCGGAACAGCGGCGCGAGCGCGGTGATCGAAGGTGTCGGCGATCACGGCTGCGAGTACATGACCGGCGGTCACGTGCTCGTGCTCGGTCGAACCGGACGTAACTTCGCAGCCGGCATGAGCGGCGGTCTCGCCTACGTGCTCGACGAAGCTTCCGACTTCAAGACCCGCTGCAACCTCGGCATGGTCGAGCTCGAAGCGCTGACGCCAGAAGACGCCGATTTCGTCGCGGGCTTGCTCAAGGAGCATCAGCTTCGCACGGGCAGCGAGCAAGCCGGAGCACTCTTGGCCAATTGGGCCGAGGCGCAAACGAGGTTCGTCAAAGTCGTGCCGACGGAATACCGGCGCGTGCTCGCGGAGCTGGCCAAGCGCGAAAAGCCACCGCAAAGCGGCAACCTCCCGGTCATTCAATCCGAAAGCAAAGCAGCACGCACCGGCACCGCCGACGCGGAATGAACTTGGTCTTCGGCTCGGCAACTCGCCGCGAGCGCGACGTGAATCGCCGAGCCCACAGTAACCCTTCAGGGTGAGTCAGGTCGAGAGTAAGTCGTGGGAAAAATCACTGGATTTTTGGAAATTGAGCGGGTCGACCCTTCGAAGCGGCCGGTGCGCGAGCGCGTCAAGGATTATCGCGAATTCGAGCTGCCGATCGTGCAGGAACAGGTCGCGGCCCAGGGTGCGCGCTGCATGGATTGCGGCATCCCGTTCTGCAACACGGGCTGTCCGCTCGGCAATCTGATCCCCGACTGGAACGATCACGCCTATCGCAACAAGCCGGAGCAAGCCATCGCCGCGCTCCACGCGACCAACAATTTTCCGGAATTTACCGGACGAGTGTGCCCCGCGCCGTGCGAGGCCGCCTGTGTGCTCGGCATCAACGACGATCCGGTGAGCATCAAGCTGATCGAGCGCTCGATCATCGATCGCGCCTTCGAAGAAGGGTTGGTCACGCCGGTATTGGCCAAGACGCGCACTGGCAAAAAAATCGCGATCATCGGCTCGGGTCCGGCAGGCATGGCTGCCGCGCAGCAGCTGGCGCGCGCCGGTCACGACGTGACGCTGTTCGAACGCGACGACCGCATCGGGGGGCTCCTGACCTACGGCATCCCGGATTTCAAGATGGAAAAGTCGCTAGTCGAGCGGCGGATCGGGCAAATGACGACAGAAGGCGTCGTCTTCAAAACCAGCGTCGACGTGGGCACGGACGTGACGGCCGAGGATTTGAAAAAGAACTTCGACGCGGTGATTCTCGCAATTGGCTCGCGCAAGCCGCGCGATCTCGAAGTGCCCGGCCGCGAGCTCGGCGGCATTCACTACGCGATGGACTTTTTGACGCAGCAGAATCGGCGCGTCGCGGGTCTTCCGGTTCCAGATTCCGAAGCGATCCTCGCGACAGGCAAGAACGTGATCGTGATTGGCGGCGGCGACACGGGCAGCGATTGCATCGGCACGTCGCATCGCCAAGGCGCGCTCAGCGTCACGAGCTTCGAAATCATGCCGCGTCCACCCGAGGAACGCGCCACGTCCACACCCTGGCCGCTCTGGCCGCTGCAGCTCCGCACTTCGTCGTCACACGAAGAAGGCGGCGCGCGCGATTGGAG
>DATATR010000331.1:0-3787 GCA_036268695.1 Polyangiaceae bacterium
TGGTCGGGCTCGCCGAGGCCGCCGTGCGTGAATCGCGCGTGCGCGTGCAGAGCGCGCTCGCTCGCCTCGGCGTGTTGCTCGACGAGTACGCCATCACCGTGAACCTCGCGCCCGCGGACGTGCGCAAGAGCGGCGCGGCACTCGATCTCGCGATCGCGGTCGGCATTCTCGGCGCGGTCGGTGTCGTGCCAGCGCACGCGCTCGACAGCGTGCTGTTCGTCGGTGAGCTCTCGCTCGATGGGCGTTTGCGCCCAGTGCGCGGCTTGCTCCCGCAGCTCGACGGCGCGCGCGCTCGCGGCATTCACAGCGCGATCGTGCCCGACGGCAACGCGGCGGAGGCCGGGCTCGCCACGGGAATCGCGGTGTTTCGCGCCGAAACGCTCGCCGTGATCGTCGCTCACTTACTCGAGGAACGCGCGCTGTCGCGCGTGTCGCGCACCGAATTCAAGCCGGAGCTGTCGCGCACGAGCCTCGATCTGCGGGACGTTCGCGGCCAAGCCACGGCGCGGCGCGCGCTCGAGATCGCCGCGGCCGGCGGACACAACCTCTTGATGATGGGTCCACCAGGCAGCGGCAAGACCATGCTCGCCCGGCTCTTACCCACGATTCTGCCGCCGCTTCGCTTCGAAGAAGCGATCGCGTGCACGGCGATCCACAGCGTGGCCGGGCTTCTGCCGAGCGATCGCGGCATCGTCAGTGAGCGGCCATTTCGTTCACCGCATCACTCGGTGAGTGAAGCTGGGCTGGTCGGCGGTGGGGATGTGCCGCGGCCCGGTGAAGTCAGCCTGGCGCACCACGGCGTTTTGTTCTTGGACGAGCTCGCGGAGTTCAGCCGCTCGGCACTCGAAGCGCTGCGCCAACCACTCGAAGACGGCTTCGTGCACATCGCGCGTGCCCGCGCTCGCGCCCGCTTTCCGGCGCGGCCGCTGCTGGTCGGCGCGGCGAATCCGTGCGCCTGCGGGCATTTCGGTCATCCGCGCCTGCTCTGTCGCTGCGCGGACGCGGCACGCGAGCGTTATCGCGCGCGGCTCTCGGGCCCGCTGCTCGATCGGCTGGACATTCACGTCGCTGTGCCGCCGGTCGAGGTTTCGGCGCTGACGCGAAATCCCACGGGCGAAAGCTCCGCGTCGGTGCGCGCGCGGGTGACGCTCGCGCGCGAAATCCAACTCGCTCGCGCGCACGACCTGCGTCTGGATCATGGCTTGAACGCGCTGCTCAGCGGCCCCGAGCTCGAACTGGTCGTGGAACTCGAGACGGAGAGTCGTAAATTGATCGAGGCCGCGCTGAATCGGCTCGGGCTGTCGGCGCGCGCGTTCACCAAAGTGCTGCGCGTCGCGCGCACGATCGCCGATCTCGAGGGCTCGAGCGCGGTGCGTACGCCGCACGTTGCCGAAGCGATTCAAGGCCGGATTTTGGGAGCTTCGTCCGCTCTGCGCGGCTGAACGCGACACAAGAAGACTTTGGCCGCGCGCGCCTTCGCTGGCCCGCGCGAACCCAAGAAAAAAAGAAGAGGCAGTCATGAGTGATGAAAAGAAATCCGCAAAACAAGAAGCCTTGCGCCAAGTCGTGCAAGGTCTCGAAAAAACCTACGGCCAAGGCACGATCATGCAGCTCGGTGGTGCGGCGCCCGACCCGATCGCCGTGATCCCGAGCGGCTCGCTCGTACTCGACGAAGCGCTCGGGGTCGGCGGGTTTCCGCGCGGACGCGTGGTCGAGATCTTTGGCCCGGAGTCGAGCGGCAAGACCACGCTCACGCTGCACGCCATCGCCGAAGCGCAAAAAGCCGGCGGCACCGCCGCGTTCATCGACGCCGAGCATGCCTTCGATTTGCGCTACGCGCGCGGCATCGGCATCGATCTGAAGAAGCTCTTGATGTCGCAGCCGGACTGCGGCGAGCAAGCGCTCGAGATCGCCGAAGCGCTGACCCGCTCCGCGGCGGTCGACTTGGTCGTGATCGATTCGGTCGCGGCGCTCGTGCCCAAAGCCGAAATCGAAGGCGACATGGGCGACTCGCACATGGGTTTGCAAGCGCGGCTGATGAGCCAAGCCTTGCGCAAGCTCACGGCCATCGCGCACAAGACCGGGACCACGCTGATTTTCATCAACCAGCTGCGCATGAAAATCGGCGTGGTGTTCGGTAACCCCGAAACGACGACCGGCGGCAATGCGCTGAAATTCTTTTCCAGCGTACGGCTCGACGTGCGCCGCATCGGCAAGGTGACGCTGGGCGAAAACGTGGTCGGCAACCGCACGCGCGTTAAGGTGGTCAAAAACAAGGTCGCGTCGCCGTTCGCGGAAGCCGAATTCGACATTCGCTGGGGCACTGGCATCGACACCGGCGCGGATTTGGTCGAGGTCGCGGTGCAGGCCGGTGTGATCGAGAAAAATGGCTCACATTTTCTGTTCGCGGGCAAAAGCATCGGCCAAGGCCGAGACGAGACTCGCGACACGCTGCTCACCGATCCCGCACTGTTTCAGGCTGTGCGCAAGAAGACGCTCGAAGCGTTGCCCTCGCAAGCGCAGCGGCTCGATAAAAAGCACGCCGCGTAGCGTGGATTTCGGCCCTGGCGCCAGTCGGAACCAGGGCCGACACGGCGCGGCGCCCGCGCGCACCGAGCGAGACCAGAAGCGGACCCGCTCTGCCCGCGCAAAGCGACGATCGCTGGCAAAACCAGGCCCGTGCGAGTAAGCATTTCACTCGCAGAATGCCGTCGCTGAGCTCGAGTATCGTGAATCAACAGGTGGCGTCGGTGCGCGACGTGGAAGAGGCGCTCTCGCGGCAAGCGCTCTACGGCGGTGACCTGATCACCAACTTGCTCGAGCTCGCGGCCGTGAGCGAAGAGCGACTGAGCCAAGTCAAAGCCGAAAGCCACGGGCTCGAGGCGGCGCCAATCGGCGAGCTGCCGTCGTCGAACGAGGACGTGCGGCGGCTCGTGCCGGGCGATCTAGCGCAACGCTTCGCGCTCTACCCGCTCGAAGAACGAGCCGGCGTGCTCACCATCGCTGTGGCCGAGCCGCTGCCGAGTGAAACCGAAAACGATCTCTCTTTTTCGCTCGGCGTGAGCTTGGTTCAAAAAGTCGCGCTGCTCGTGCGCGTGCGCCAAGCCATCGCGCGCGACTACGGCATTCCGCTCGATCGCCGTTCGCTGCGCGTCTTGGCCAAACTGAGCGGCAGGCCCGACCCGAGCCCGAGCTCATTGCCGAGCCCGCGCGGTCCGGCGCTTTCGCGCCGCCCGGAGACGGTGCGCCCGGACGAGCCCGTACTGCAAAACAAAGCGGAACCCGCCGTCAGCCACGCCGAGCCGCGCGTCCCGCGCGCGCCGGCGATGCCGGATTTCTCGAGCCTCGCTCGACCCGAACCGAAGAGTCGGCCGCGCCGGCTCGGCCCATACACGGCGGCGATGGCCGAAACGGATTTGCTCGAAGCCGAGTCGCGCGATGACGTGCTGCGCGCATTCTTCGATTTCGCGGCGCAATTCTTCGAGTACGCAGCGCTGTTCGCCGTACACGCCGATCTCGCAGAGGGCCGGGACGCGACCGGATCGGGCGCGGCGCGCTCGCGTGTGGTCGCGATCGGCGTGCCGCTGGATTTGCCGAGCGCGCTGTCGCGGGCGCGCGACGCTGGGACGTATCAATTGATTCGCCTCGGCGCGGGCGGGCTCGACGGCGCGCTGGCCAAGGATCTCGAGCGCCG
Organism: Polyangiaceae bacterium; assembly: GCA_036268695.1. GTDB lineage: Bacteria > Myxococcota_A > Polyangia > Polyangiales > Polyangiaceae > PMG-095. The sequence continues at coordinate 3,695 of DATATR010000331.1, forward strand.
GCCCGGCCGCCTGGTGCTGCTGCTACCGATTCAAGTGCGCGCCCGCACCGTGCTCATCCTGTACGGCGATCACGGTGATCGGGACGTCGAGCT
>DATATR010000332.1:0-4629 GCA_036268695.1 Polyangiaceae bacterium
GCCCGCCGTGATGCGCGCACACGAAATCATCCAAGCGGGCACGCTCGGAAAAATTCGGCATTTCCGCGGCGTATATCTGCAAGATTGGATCGCGGATCCGGCGTTTCCACGCGTCTGGCGGCTCGAGCGCAAAAAGGCCGGCTCCGGCGCGCTCGGCGACATCGGCTCGCACGTGCTCGACTTGGCGCGTTTTCTCGTCGGCGAGATCCGCGAGGTTTCGGGGCTGCTGCACACGTTCGTACACGAACGGCCACTACCCGGCACGACCACGCTCGCGCAGGTGGACGTCGACGACGCCGCGCTCGCGCTCTTGCGCTTCGAGAACGGCGCCATCGGTACGCTCGAAGCGACGCGCTTTGCGACCGGTCGGAAGAACCACAATCGCTTCGAAATCAACGGCGAGAAAGCAAGTTTGGTCTTCGACCTCGAACGCTTGAACGAGCTCGAGCTCTACGAGGAAGAAGGCAAAGACAGCGGCTTTCGTCGCATCCTCGTGACGGATCCGAAGCACCCGTACGTCGGCGCTTGGTGGCCGCCCGGGCATTTGATCGGCTACGAGCATTCGTTCACGCACACCATTTTGGATTTAGTGCGCGCGATCGAAACTCAGACTCTACCGACTCCGAACTTCGAAGACGGCGTCAAGAATCAGCGCTTGCTCGACGCGATCGAGCAAAGCTCAGCGCGCGGCTTTTTGCCGGTGTAATGGAGAGAGAGCGCGCGCCGACGACCAGGCTTGTTGGGATCGGCTCTAAGCGCGCGTTTGCGCGAATAGTCGCTCGGCCTCGCCGATCACGCGCGAGTACGGATCGAAACGCTCGTCGCTCGCTGCCTCGCGCGAGCTCGGCGCGATCGAGCGCCCAGCAGATTGCAGCAGCACCGAGACGACGCTCGACGCTCGCACGCCGCGATCGACTCGCACGCCCGCGCGCGACGCGAGCAGATCGACCAAGCGATCCAGATCTTGCGCTGGGCTCTCGCTCGCCTCGCCGAGCGCGGCGAAATCGAAGCTGCGCGCGTCGATGCGCGCGATCCAAAGCACGGTTGCGAAGTGCAGATCCGCGGCGGTGAAGGCTTCGAAGCTGCTGACTGGAATCGACTCACGAAACACTTGCACGTCCGCGGTGCTCGGCACGACCGCGCGGAACGTCGAGCTCGAGCTCGTCGGCGTCATCGAACGCGCGGGTACCTGGCCGAGCTGCACCTCACCGCGCACGATGCAAGTGAGCGCACCGAACGGAATCGGCATTTCGCGCTCGCGAAGGTACAAGACGAGCTCGTCGTCGCGCAGCGCGAGCGAGCGAATCGTAACCAGGCGACGCGCTGGATCGTGGGCCACTTCGCGAGGCACGACGAACGCTGGAAAGCCGTCCGCGCGCAGCCGGCGCGTGAGCTCGGTCGCCTGCGCTTCGTCCGCCAGCGCGCGCACGATGCCCCACACGCCGGGTTTCACGCGCGATTTCAAATCATACGCGACCATGCCCGTGGCACGGGCGAGCCGCGCGTACGAGTCGTTCGCGCCGTCGAAGCTCGGAGCGAGCATCACGAGCATGCACGACTCCGTGCACGCACGCGGCGAACTTCCGTCCGAACTTGGCTCACGACCGCACCAGCTTACTCCGCACCAGCTTACTCGAAAAAATGACCGCTTCTGAGCGAGCGCGCCAGTGTTGCGCACTCTTCGATAAGCAGTTCGGCAAGCAATAGCGCTCAGTTTCTGGTTTTTTTCAGCTGGGAAAGCGAACCCGGCAGATTTCCAACGTCTGTTCGCGAGCTCGATTGCAGTCAGTTACAGCCGAGCCGTTCGTTGGCCCGAGGACGGCCCATTGAATCGGACCGCCCTCGAGCCGCCAGGAGCCAGCGCTCGGTGGTGAAGCTTTCGACGTCCAAAGCAAGCGAGCGATCCCGCGCCAAGTACCGGCTTCGCGCGCTCAACTAGCAACGACCCAGAAGCTGCAATCACTGATAACAACGACCCAGAAGCTGCAATTGCTGACTTCGTTTCTGAATTGATGGCGCCGACGACGACCGATCCGACGCCGGGCGAAGGCGCTCACTGCTCGACGCGCGTGTTCAGAGCGCGCGCCAAAGACGGAATCAGCGCGACCGCTGCATTGCACTGGACATTCGTCGTCGCGCGCCGCTCGTCGAGCATGGATTCGATCGCTCCGTGAGCGGGAATAAAATGGCTCGGAGCCACAAATCCGCTCCCGGCTGCGGCTCGGAAACGCGCGTTTGGCATGTGGCTCGGGCGTGGTAAGTGTCCCGGCGATGCGCACGCCGATTCACCTGTTCTGTTTCGCGTTAGCGAGCGCGCTCGCGCTCTCGGGCACCTCGTTCGCCGCCAGCCAAGACGGCGCGACGAAAACGCACAGCTCGAAGAAAACGAAGAAAAAGCACAAGTCGCACGCGACGCTCGAAACCGGCAAAAAGAGCAAGGCCGCGAGCAGCAAGACTCACCCGATCGCGGCCGCGCCGAGCAATGCCAAGACCGCCCCGCCGAAAGAGACCGCGCCGGATCCGGCCGTCGTTTCGCTCGAGCGCTTCGGCATGTCCATTCAGCGCAGCATGCTCGACAATGGGCTGCGCGTCGTGTTGAACCCGGATCACGCGGCGCCCACGGTTGCGGTCTCGGTGACCTACGGCGTTGGTTCGAGCAGTGAAGTCGAAGGCCGCACTGGCTTCGCGCATTTGTTCGAGCACATGATGTTTCAAGGCAGTAAGCACGCCGCCAAAGGCGAGCACTTCACGTTGATCTCGGATCGCGGCGGCACGCTGAACGGCACCACCAACAGCGATCGCACGAACTACTTCGAAGTCTTGCCCGCCAGCGAGCTCGAACTCGCGCTCTGGCTCGAATCCGATCGCATGCGCTGGCTCGCGGTGACGCCCGCGAATTTCGAAAATCAGCGCGCGGTGGTCGAGGAAGAGTACCGCATGCGCATCGCCAATCAGGCCTACATGCCGGGCATGCTGCGGCTCGGCGAGCTCGTATTTCAGGGCTACGCGCCGTACGCGCACCCGACGATCGGCTCGATGGCGGATCTCGATGCCGCGAAGTTCGAGTGGGTCAAGGATTTCCACGACTCGCACTACGGCCCGGACGACGCCGTGCTCACCATCGCCGGCGATTTCGAACCCGATCAGGCGATGGCCCTGGTCCAAAAGTATTTCGGCCCGGCCGAGCGCAAGAATCCGCCCGCGCTCGTGTTCGCGCCGATGCCGGAAAAGCCGAACGCGAGCCGCGCCACGCTCGACGACACGAACGCGCGCACGCCCGGCTTCATCTACGGCTTCATGATCCCGCCCTCGCGCACGCCCGATCACTACGCGCTCGAGCTCGCAACGATCTTGCTCGCGGACGGCGAGAGCTCGCGCTTGTACAAAAAGCTCGTGCACGATCGCGCGGTCGCCGAACGCGTCTCGGCGTGGACGGAAGATCACAAAGGCCCCGATCAATTCAGCGTCATGGCCGTCTTGACGGACAAGGGCAAATTGCCCGACGTCGAAGCAGCGATCGATAGCGAGCTCGCAGAGCTGCGCAAAAGGCCGCCCAGCACAGCCGAGCTCGAAAAAGCCAAAAAACGTCTGCGTTCGAGCTTCGTGTTCGGGCTGCAAACCAACAACGGCCGCGCGATTCAACTCGGTGAGTTCGAATCGTACTGGGGCGATGCGCGTTTGCTCGCGCACGAACTGTCGCAATACCTCGCCGTCACACCCGAGGCCGTGCAGCAAGCGGCCGCTCGTTACCTCACGCCGGAGCGCCGCTCCCTCGTCGAAATTCTGCCTGCTGCCAAAGGAGGCAAGCCGTGAGCGCCTCAGCCGTCTCGATCCGAATTCCGTCGCTCCGTTTGGTGTGTCTCGCGTCGCTCGCGCTCGCTGCGTCGAGTTGCGCCGCGCCGCCACCCGCAGCAAAGCCTCCGGTCGCCGCTGTCGCGCGAGCCGCGCCGCCGCCAGCCGCGCCGCCCGCGGATCCGCTCTCGACTCCGCCGCCCGCCGGCATCACGCAAGACAAACCCTTTCCGGCGATCGCGCACGCGAAGCTCGACAATGGCCTCGAGCTCCGCGTCGTGACGCGCAAGAACTACCCGATCATCGAGCTTCGGTTGGTTCTATTTTCTGGGGTTGCCAGTGACGGCAAAGAGCCCGGAGTAGCTGACATGGCCGGCGAGTTGATGAAGGCCGGCGGAGCCGGGCCGTGGAACGCCGCCGAGCTCGCGGAGCGCGCCGAATCGCTCGGCGCAGACCTCGAAGTCTCGACCGAGCGCGACTCCACCCGAATTTCGATCGGCGTCACGACCGGCGATTTCGACGCCGCGCTCGATCTGCTCGGCGCGGTCGCGCAAAAGCCGCGCTTCGCCCCGGTCGAGTTCGACAAGCTGAAGCAGCGCGAGCTCGAGCGCGTGAAGAACGCAGCCAAGGCGAGCGCGAACTGGGCCGCCTCGATGGTGCTCTATCGCGAGCTGTTCGATCTGCCGACGGCGGTGCATCCGTACTCGCACTACGATGCCAAACCGTCCGAGCTCGACAAACTCACCCTGCAGAGTTGTAAGCGCTGGTATCAAACCAACGTCACGCCCGAAAACGCGACCCTGATCATCGCGGGCGACATCGACGAGGCCAGCGCGG
>DATATR010000333.1:0-15258 GCA_036268695.1 Polyangiaceae bacterium
CCGCGTGGCACGGTAAATTAAGCCCTCTTCGTAGAGCCGCACGAAAGCTTCGCGCACCGCGCGCTGCAGCGGTGGATCCATGGTGAAAAGCGAGCGATCCCAATCTGCGGACGCGCCGAGGATCTTCATTTGCTCGGCGATGCGCCCGCCACTTTGAGCTTTCCACTCCCACACGCGCTCGATGAATTTCGCGCGCCCGAGGTCGTGGCGCGACTTGCCTTCGCGTGCGAGCTGCCGCTCGACCACGAGCTGAGTCGCGATGCCGGCGTGATCGATGCCCGGTTGCCAGAGCGTGTTTCGGCCTTGCATGCGCTTGTGGCGGATCAAGACGTCTTCGAGCGTGACCACGAGGGCGTGGCCCATGTGCAGCGAGCCCGTGACGTTCGGCGGTGGGAGCGCGATCGTGTACGGTTCGCGCTCGTCGGCAGGATCCATGCTCGCGCGAAAAACGCCGTGCTCGAGCCAGAACTGGTACCACTTCGGTTCTACGTCCGCGGGCTCGTAGGCTTTCGACAGCTCGCTCTTGTCGTCGCTTTTCTCGTCGCTCATCGCGGCGCGAACTTAGCAGAAAATCCGCCGCAAAGCGGCGCGCGAGCGCGTGAAAGCCGGAGCCCGACGCCGAAGGCTGTGACGGCCTTTGGCGTAGCGCGTGACCATCAATAAAAAAATCTCGGAAGACTCAGCCTTTGCTCCAGGCGGCGGCGGAGCGGTACGTCATGATGGCTTCGCGTACGACTTCGAGCGCGCGGCCGCGGCTGTACATGCCTTCGACGACGCTCATTTTTTGTTCGAGCGCTTTGTAGTCCTCGAAGAAGCGCTGAATCTCCATCGTGATGTGATGCGGCAGCTCGTGCACGTCGTGCAAATGGGAGAACGCGGGATCGTCGACCGCGACGGCAATGATTTTGTCGTCGATGCCTTTGTCGTCGGTCATCGAGAAGCCGCCGATCGGGCGCGCGCGCACGATCGTGAGCGGCACGACTGGCTCTTGCATCAAGACCAAGATGTCGAGCGGATCGCCGTCGTCCGCGTGGGATTGCGGCACGAAGCCGTAATTGGCCGGGTAGTGCACGGAAGAATAGAGCACGCGATCCAGCATCAAGAGGCCGGTGCGTTTGTCGAGCTCGTACTTGAGCTTCGAACCTTGCGGGATTTCGACCACCGCGGGGACGAAGTCTTCGATGCTCTCGGGAACCAAGATGTCGTGAAGCGGATGCACGGCGCGGAAAGTATCATCGCGCGCGCGAAGCGCTAGAGCGGAGTTGTTTCGAACACGTGAAACGAGGCTTTGCGGCGTGACGAGCGTGTTTCGCGCGATTCGTTCCGCCCATTGCGTGCCCGCTGGGCGAGCCGCATGATGTCGTCATGTGCATCGTGCCGGAGCTCGAATCATGACCCAGAGTGCCTCGTATCAAGCCCCGTTCAAGCCGGGCGGACCGAGCGGGGTCGACGCGGAAATCGCGCGTAAGCTGCTCGCAATCGCACTCGCGCGCGGCGGAGACTACGCGGATCTCTTCTTCGAGTATCGCGCCGGCGGCGGGATCAGCTTCGAAGAGGGCATCACGCGCAGCGCGTCGCGCGGCGTCAGCATGGGTCTCGGCGTGCGCGTACAAAAGGGGGACGCGACGGGCTACGCCCACGTCGAAGATTTGAGCTGGGAAGCCATGCAGCGCGCGGCCGAAACCGCGGCGCGCATCGCGCAGGGCGGCAAAACCGTCGCGCCGCTCGCGATCGAGCGCATGGTCTTGCCCTCGCGCTACGAGCTGGATCGGCCGTCGATCGACGTGCCGGGCGTGGACAAGCGCTCGCTGCTCGAACGCGCGAGCAAAGCGGCGCTCGCCTATGACCCACGCATCATCAAAGCGGAAGCTTCGTTCGCCGAAGAAGTGCGCGAAATCTTGATCGCGACCAGCGACGGCAAAATGGTGCACGACGTGCAGCCGTTGATGCGCTTCGGCATTCGAGCCATCGCCGAGCAAAATGGGCGCCGTGAGTCGGGCCGCAGCGGTGGTGGCGGGCGCATGACCCTCGGCTACTTCGATGGCTTCTCGCCCGAGTGGCACGCCGAAGTCGCTGCCAAACAAGCGCTCGTGTTGCTCGACGCGCGTCCGGCGCCTGCCGGGCAAATGGAAGTGATTCTCGCGCCGGGCGACAGCGGCATCCTTTTGCACGAAGCCGTCGGTCACGGCCTGGAGGCGGACTTCAACCGCAAGGGCACGAGCAACTACACGGGCCAAGTCGGCAAACCGGTGGCGAGCGAGCTTTGCACCGTGGTCGACGATCCGACGTTCTTGCAGAGCCGCGGCTCGATCAACGTGGACGACGAGGGCGTCGAGCCGCGAAAGAGTGTGCTGATTGAAAACGGAGTGCTCCGTGGCTACTTGCAGGACCGCCTTTCGGCCAAACATTTCGGCGTAGGTTTCACGGGTAATGGTCGGCGCGAAAGCTTTGCCTGCGCCCCGATGCCGCGCATGACCAACACGGTCCTCTTGGCCGGTCCGCACGACCCGGAAGAGATGCTTCGCAGCGTAAAACGCGGCATTTATGCCAAAACGTTCGGCGGCGGACAGGTCGACATCTCGAATGGGGACTTCGTTTTCTCCCTCACCGAAAGTTATCTGGTCGAGGACGGAAAACTAACTGCACCGCTCAAGGGCGTGAATCTAATCGGCAACGGTCCAGAAACATTGCGCGATGTATCTATGCTGGGTAATGACGTGGCCGTCTCCGATGGAATCTGGACCTGTGGCAAGGATGGCCAGAGTGTCCCCGTCGGCGTCGGCTGCCCAACCATCAAGATTGCGCGGATAACCGTTGGTGGCACCGAAATCTCCTGATTTTACGTCTAGTCGAGCGAAAAGCTTCGTGGCGGTCATTGGGCACGGCCCGATGCTCGAACGGGAAGAGGGCGCATCGTCGACGCTGAGGCAACTCGGCGCGACGGTACGCACGCTCGATCTGTGGGACGACCCGGTCGAACTCATCGGTGATGAGGACGACGAGCTCGAGATCCGTCCGCGAGCGCTCGTATTCGAAGCGCTCGATCGGCCGGATTTAGCCGTGGCGGCGCTGCGCGCCGTGCGGAAAGAACCCTACTTCGACAATGTCGGCGCGCTGATCGCCGTGACCGTCGGGCAGATCGCGCGAATCGATCCCTCGAGCGGCTTCGACGACTTTTGCTTGCACCCGTACGTGCCGGAAGAGCTGTACGGACGCATCCGCGCGCTCGAATGGCGCCGGAGTGAATTCGCGACCGAAGAGCGGCACAAGGTCGCTGGGATCGTGGTCGACAAAGCGGGCCACGAAGTTTACGTCGATGGCCGACCGATCTCGCTCACCGCGAAGGAGTTCGCGCTGCTCGCGTACCTATGTGAGCGCCGCGGCAAGGTGCTGTCGCGCGAACACTTGCTCGCGCGCGTGTGGGGTAACCGCTACGAAGGCGGGCCGCGCACGGTCGACATTCACGTGCGCAGGTTGCGCGCGAAGCTCGGCGATGCGTTGCCGCTCGAAACGCTGCGCGGCTCGGGCTACAAGCTGCGCGCACCGGAAGCCGAGGACAAAACTGGCCGCGTCAACGGCGGCGAGCGGCCCGAACGCCCGGATCGCGCCGACAGCGCCGAGCACGCCGAAGAAGAAGCGGGCTAATTTCGTCGCTGTTTGCGGCTTTTTTTCGCGGCAGCCGTCAGCTAGCCGCGCTTTGAAGGCTTGTGCCGGAAAATGCTGAGCTAGTACTAGCGCGGCAGATGGCGGCGGAGACTTTTCCAGAGAATGTGCTGCTTCGAGCGAGCGATCCCTCGCGACCGCTCTGCGTGGCACTCGACGGCGCGCTGATCAGCACGCGCGTCTCTTGGGAACGCCTCGCGCTGCTCTTCCGTCAGCGTCCGTGGCTCGCCGTGGCCGTGCCATTTTGGTTGCTCGGTGGCACGACCAGTCTCAAGCGGCACGTGAAGGCGCGGATCGAGCTCGATCCCAAGACATTGCCGTATCGCGCGGCGCTCCTGGCCGAGCTTTCGCGCTGTCACGAAGCCGGACGCAAGCTCGTCTTGGCCGCGAAGACCGATTCGAAGCAAGCCGAGTCCGTCGCACGCCATCTCGGATTGTTCGACGCCGTTTACACCGCGGACGGCGCGGCCGCTGCCCCGACGCCGAAGCTCAAAGAGACGCTGATCGCCGCATTTCCGGCGGGCTTCGACTACGTCGGGAACTCGGCGAAAGATGCCGCGGTGTTGGCCAGCGCCACGCACGGCTATCTGGTCGGCGCTTCGGCGGAGGCGTCGCGCGCCGTCAAAGACGCCAAACAAGTCGTCGTGCTCTCGCGTGGCAAGAGCGTGCTGCGCGCGCTCGTGAGCGAGCTCCGCTTGCATCAATGGACGAAGAACGCGCTCGTGGTGCTGCCGCTGATGCTCGCACCGACCACCCCTTCGCCGTTCACGCTCGGCCGTGGCTTGCTCGCCATGTTCACGTTTTCGCTCTGCGCTTCAGCCGGCTACGTGTTCAACGATCTGCTCGATCTCGAAGCCGATCGCCTGCATCCGACCAAGGCCAAGCGCCCGTTCGCGAGCGGCGCTCTGCCGATCATCTTCGGCTTTCCGCTTTTTTTCGCGCTGCTCGTCGCAAGTTTCGCGCTCGCAGTGTCGTGCTTGCCGCTCGCGTTCGTCGCCATGCTCGGCATCTATTTCGTAGCGACGCTGTCTTACTCGCTGTACCTGAAGCGATTGCTCTTGCTCGACGTGCTCGTGCTCGCCGGGCTTTACACGCATCGCATCCTCGCCGGCGGCATCGCGACGAACGTGCGAGTCAGCGCGTGGCTGCTCGGCTTCTCGATGTTCTTGTTCACGAGCCTCGCGTTCGCCAAGCGCTTCGTCGAGCTACGCGCGCTGACCAGCGACGAGAAGGTGAAAAATCGCGGCTATTACCGGGTCGATTTGCCGATGGTGACCGCCATGGGCACGGCCAGTGGCTACATCGCCGCGCTCGTCTTCATGCTCTATGTCGACAGCAGTGCCGTCCGCGCTTCCTACCGCGAGCCGAATCTGCTCTGGCTCGTGCTGCCGGTTCTTTTGTTTTGGCTCGGGCGCATTTGGCTCTTGGCCGGGCGCGGGCACATGCAAGAAGACCCTGTGAAATTCGCCGTGCGCGACCGCGTGAGCCTCGCTTGCGCCGCGATCATCGGCGCGATCGCGGCCGGCGCGCGACTCGCTCCGGCTTGGCTATCGGCGATTTTCCACTGACAGGCGCACCCCAAAAATAAAAGTTGCGCTCAGCGGAGCAAGGTCGAGATTTGTTCGAGGATCGCTTCTTCTTCTTCGGCGATCGTCAAATCGCTGGTCAAGAGTTCCTTCACCGCGCGAAGCACGTCCAAGCGCCGCTCTTTCAGGAAGCCGAGGTTCGGCGGTGGCAGCGGCGAGCGTCCGGCCAAACACGCCGCCAGCAAATCGAGCTGTTCCTGTGCGAGCATGCATTTCCTGCCATAGGCGAGCAGTGTCTCGGCCTCTTCGGTCGCGACTTCGTCGTCCGCCCACGCCACTTGCAAGAGCAACTTCAGGAGCTCGAAGGCGAACTCCACCGTGTGCGGCGCGGCCGGGCGCAACGTCGACATGGCTTTCAGCGTATCGGGCATGACTCTGCGATTCAATGCCGCAAATGCCGGCAGAATCGCGCCAATTCCCCGCGCTTCCTGGCGCGCGGCAGAGCGCGACTTTGCTCGTTCGGGCGCCTCTGTTACTCGGTCGCATATGCCTCGTTCGGGCGCGCGTCGAAACTCGAGTACGTTGGTCGTCTCCGTGGGTTGCCCTTGTGGGATCGGGCCGGAGGTTTCCGTGCGCGCGGCGGCGCAGATTCCCGGCTGCGTTTTGGTCGGCGATTGGCAGATGCTGCTCGAAGCCGCCGAGTTGACGCGCGTGCCCCGCGCGCGCTTCCGTCCGTTCGCAGGTGAGCTCGACGACGCGCGCGCGATCTACGTGCACAGCATCGGATCGCAGCTCGCAAAGCGAGATCGCAAGCCCGGCAAACCCACGGCCGGCTCCGGCGCGGCGCAACTCGCTTACGTCAACGAAGCGTATCGCTTGACCAAAGCGGTATCCAGTCGCGCGCTCGTGACCGGGCCCGTGAGCAAGGCGGCAATCGCGCACTCCGGGGTCAAAGGCGCGGAGCATTTTCTGGGACACACCGAGTGGCTGCGCGATCTCGATCATGCAAAATCGAGCGTGATGTGCTTTGCGGCAGGTCCGCTCGTGACGAGCCTGGTCACGACGCATTTGCCGATCGCAGAAGTCCCGAAGGCCTTGACCGCACGCGGCGTGGACGATGCGACATTTCAGTTGGGGGAGCTTTTGCTCGCATTGGGCAAAAAGCAGCCGAAAATTGCGGTTTGTTCGCTGAATCCGCATGCTGGCGAAAGCGAGCTGCTGGGCAGCGAAGAGCGTCGCGCGATCGTGCCGGGCATCGCGGCCGCCGAACGCAGGCTGAAACGGCGCGCGCATCTGCTCGGGCCGATCGGCGCCGAGACCGCATATCGCAAAGCCGCGGCCGGCGCGTTCGACGGCGTGGTCGCGATGTACCACGACCAAGCCACGATCCCGATGAAGATCGTCGCGTTCGGCGACGCGGTCAACGTGACGATGGGGCTCTCGATCGTACGCACGAGCGTCGATCACGGCACCGCTTACGACATCGCTTGGACCGGCAAAGCCGATCCCGAAGGCATGCGTTCCGCGATGGAATTGGCGCGCAAGCTCTTAGCTCATCGCTGATGCTTTCCGACGCCGAGCTCGTTCAGATCGTTCACCGCCGAGCCCGGCGCGCGATGCTCTCCGGCATCGAGTCGCTGAACGAATTTATGCTCGAGCCAGGCGCACGCTCGTCGGCCAAGTTGTCAGCGGAAACGGCGCACGACGTGCTCTCGCTCGGCGTGCTCCGCGTTTTGGTTTTGGCGCTCGGCGCGGCGCGCGGCTTGTTTTCCGAGCGCGAGCCAGCGCGCGGCCGTTTGTTCGAGCCGATTGAGGCGCGCTTCGAGCTTGCCGTCAGCGTCGAAAGCGGCGCGCTTCAGACTGCATTTTCGCCCGCATTTTCCGGCGCCGAATCGAGTTTCCGCGACGAACTCTGGCTCGGGTTGCGGCGCGACGGCGTCGATTTTGCGAGCTGCCCCCCGGAGTTGATCGGCAACTTGTACGAGCTCTTGCTGGCCGACAGCGTCGAGCTCGCAAGCGATCGGAAGTACGAGCTTTCGTCTGGAAAGAAACGCAAACAGACTGGCACTTTTTTTACCCCGCGCGCTCTCACCGAAATCGTCGTCGCGCGCGCGTTCGAACCGCTCGAGCGGCATCTCGCCGATTCTCGACGACCGAGCGACGCCTTGCTCGAACTGAGGGTTTGCGATCCCGCGGCTGGCGGCGGTGCGTTCTTGATCGAGGTCGCGCGGGCGCTCGGTGCGCGCGCAGGATTTGCCAGCGCCGTCGAACGAAAGCTCGTGCTGCAAGTGCTGCACGGTGTGGACATCAATCCGATTGCAATCGCAGCAGCCGAAGCCGCGCTTTGGTTGTTCGTCGGCGACCCGGACTTGATCCTCGCCGATGCCGGTAAGAATCTCCGTGTGGGGGACGCTCTGCTCGGTGAGCCGCGCGCGAGCTCGGGCGCGATCCCGCGTTCACTCGGCAAAACCTTCGATTTTCCGCGGGAATTTCCGGAAATATTCGTGCGCGGCGGGTTCGATTTGGTGATCGGAAATCCGCCTTGGGTGGCGTATGCGGGGCGCGCAGCAAAGCCGCTCGCGCCGGCACGCAAGGCGTATTTGCGCGCCGAGTATGCGAGCATCAAAGGTTACCCGACACTGCACGGCGTGTTCGTCGAGCGCGCGGCGCGGATCGCTCCGCGCGGCACGATTGCGCTCGTCGTGCCGAGCCCGATCGCCGATCTTGCTGGTTACCGCGCGGTGCGAAGAGTCGTACGTCGCACGCACGCGCCATGCGAACCGATGCTCGAGTTCGGTCAAGACGCGTTCGCGTCGGTGACTCAACCGTGCTTTGCGCTGATCGCGACCGCAAAGTCCGACGCAGCGTCCGAAGCAGGAACGGACGAACCGTTTCGCTTGGTCGAACGGCAACGCGCGCACGCCAGCGCGGTCGTGCTCGCGCCGCCGAAGGCTTTGCTCGAAATTGCAAAAATGCCGGCATTTCCCCGCGAGCTTTTCGGCGAGATGGGCTTTCAGAGCACGAGCTACGTGACGCAGCGATTGCTTTTGCGCGCCAAAGAACCGGACACCCGTCACGACTATCCATTGCTCGAAGGTCGTGATGTGCGCGAATTCGTCGAGGGTGAGCCGCGCTTGTTCTTGGCCGCGGATCGCGAGCAGCTCGCCGAGGCGCGCTGTCGCGTGCGCGAGCAACGTGACTATGAGCGCGTTCGCTTCGTGGTGCGCCAAACCGCGCGCTATCCGATCGCAGCGCTGCATCGCGGCTTGCCGTTTCGCAACTCACTGCTCGCCGGCTTCGCGGTCGAAGGCTTGCCCGCGGAGCTCGTGGTTGGGTTGCTCAACAGCGCGCTCTATCGCGCGCTCCATTTGTCGCTTCAGCGCGACGCACGGCAGGCCGCGTTCCCCCAAGTCAAAATCGCACACTTGCGTGCCCTGCCTCGTCCGCCCGACGAATCCGGCGCGCGCTCCGCGATCGCAAAACTCGCGCTCGAGCTCACGCGCGACGGCGTCGATCGGAGCAGGGCCGAGCGGCTCGACACTGCGGTGTTTCGGCTTTTTTCATGCGATGCCGCGGCGGCCGGTGAAATCTCCCAGTTTTTGGCTGCTCGCGATGCTTCGCGGCGATGAACACGCGGCCTAGACATTGCACCTGATGAGTGAAGTTCCATGCGCTCGCTGATCGCAATTGCCTCACTCGCGTCGTCGTTCGTGGTTGCCGCTTGCGGCACGTCGTCGAATACGAGCGACGCGCCGTTGGCGGACGCGGGCTGCGCCGACGGCGACAGCTGCGGCATTCTCGATGCGGGTGGCGGGCAGCCGATCGTTCCCGACGCGGGCGGTCCACAATGCCCCGCTGGGACTTGCAATTACCAAGACCAAACCGGTTGTGCTGCCGGCCAGGCGTGTCGCCCGCAGTTTACGGCAACGTCGACCACCGTGACGCCGGGATGCGAAGCTGCGGCGAGCGGCGAGTCCGGTGCCGCATGCACGGCAGGCGCAGATTGCGCGATCGGTTATTACTGCATCGAGAACGTCTGTCGTAAACAGTGCTGCGGCGGCGATTGGTCGGCTTGTGATCCGGGTGAAAGCTGCATTCGTCAGTTCGAAGTAGCTTTGGGCGGCAAGGACGTCGATTCGGGAATGGAGCTTTGCTTTCCGGTCAATGACTGCGACCCGCTCGCCCAGAATTCCTGTGCCGACGATCCGGGTACCGAATGCAAGATCGTCGACCCAACGGGCGCCGTCGCTTGCGAACCGAAGAGCAGTGCGAAAATTGGCGATGCTTGCAGCACCGCGAGTCCATGCGCGGCCGGAGCGATCTGCGTCGCGAATCAATGTCGCGCTCTTTGCCGCGCGGAGAAGGACGGCGGGCCCGTCTGCGCGACAGGCCAGGGGACGTGCGTGCATTTCGAACGCGACCCGGCCGGCATCGGCGAGTGCACGCCCGAGTAGTAGGGATCCGCCTGGGGGTGGTATACCGGGGCGTCCGTAGCCGAAACACGGAAGCCCACTCGCCCCCGCGATGTCTCAAGTTCGCCCTGGTTTGTTGATCGCGATCATCGTGTTCGCGGTTTTCGCTGCCTACGCATTCTTGGCGCCCGCGACTTACCGCGCACAAGCGTTGCTCGTGGTCGATTCGGCAGCTCCGGCGAGCTCGGCCAACTTTCCCGAGCCGCTCGAAGCAGCGCGCCGTCTGAGCGAAGGCATTCTCGATCGCAAGATGCTCGAGCAGCTGTCGCGTGAACGCGCCGCATCGAACGCGCCGGATGCACAAGCCCGCGCCGCGAGCAGCGTGCGCGAATCGCTCGCTATCGACACGAGCGACGCGCACTCATTCAGCATCTCCTACAAGGACAACAATCGAGAGCGTGCTCAGCGCGTGTGCAATCTGCTGACGCACCACGCAGTCGAGCGCGCACCACAGGTGCTCGTGGATCGCAGCGCCGAGAATGCCGCCGAGCGCGCGCGTCAACAGCAGACTCAGGAGCTGGCCGCGTTCCTCGCGCTACATCCCCAGCTTGCCGCCGAGCCGCCCGCGGTCGGGCTCCCTCCCGACAAGGATCCGGCGCTTTCTGCGTTTCACGCGGAGAAAGCCAACCTCGAAAAGCGCCTCCAAGAGCTCGATAGCGGCGCCGCATCGGACAATCCGTATTTGGATCCGAGCGAGTCGGACCCGAAACAGCTACGGCGCAGGCTGACCGAGATCAATACTGCGCTCGCCGCGCGCAAAACCGCGCTCGATGCCAAGCCCGCCGCGTCGCAACTTTCGCCGGAGCTCCGCGCCGAGTGGAAGAGCTTGCTCGACGCGGTCAGCAAATCCGCGACAGAAACGCCCGAGCCATCGTCGCCTACGCTCGTCGCACGTGTTGCCGCTGAAGCGACGCTACCGAGCTCTCCGATCGATCCGAATCGGCGTTTGCTCTTGTTTTTCGGGGTCGTTTTCGGTGGCGGCCTGGGCACGGCATACACGCTCGTGGCTCGTGCCGCGCAGCAAAGGCGAACCAAGTCGAGCAGGCCGCCCAAGCCCGCGCCATCGCAGGTCGCGCTGACAGTGCAGTTGCCCGCGGCGCCGCTGGTGCCGACCGATCTCGGCCCCGCGATTCCGCCCGCGCCCAAGCTGCCCGCGACGGGTATCGCGCGCGAACAGCCACAAGCGTCCGGCAATGGCGCGCCGATCGTGCCGATCCCGCAGCGTCCGATTTCGTCGAATCCACCGCCTGCATTGCCTATGGCGCCAAACAATGGCTTTGGCAGCACACTGCCGATGCAGAAATCGGAACCCAAGGTGCACCAGGCTCAGCTGGTGCCGCGGCCGCCGAGCGATCCGCCGCCGCCAGGCGCGCCGCTCCGCTTCGCTT
Organism: Polyangiaceae bacterium; assembly: GCA_036268695.1. Classification (GTDB taxonomy): domain Bacteria; phylum Myxococcota_A; class Polyangia; order Polyangiales; family Polyangiaceae; genus PMG-095. The sequence goes on from DATATR010000333.1 coordinate 11,050, forward strand.
CGACGCTCGTGCTCACACCCGGCGAAAATCCCACGCCGAAAGACGATCCGACGCCCGACCCAGTGTTCGCATCCGCCGCGCGCGCTTGGGACGATCAGATCCGCGCGCACGAAGTGCCCGGCTTTGCGGTCGTGCGACCGCGCTCAGAGCCGCCAGGCGCAAAAACCGCATCGAGCATGCCCCCGCCGCTCGAGCCGCTCGAGCCGCGCGCGCCGAATCCGCAACCTGCCGCGACCGACAAACGCCCCGTGTCGAGCAACCCGCCGCCGGCGGCGACGATTCAGCGCACGACTTCGCGTCCACCGAATCAGATGAAGGTGACGCAACCGCTCGGCTCGTTTTTGCCCGACGGCGGTTGGAACGATCCTTCGGCTGGACTCGTTCGCTCGCGCACTCCGCAAAACGCGGCGCAGCCTCCGGGCTCGCCGATTCCGGCGCGCCCTCAAGACAACCAAGGCTCGACGTACAGCTACGTCAGTCGTCCGCCCCCTGCGACGCCAGTAGCACCGCCACCTGCACCCGCCCCCGCGCCTCCGCCCGAGAACAATGTCGCGCAAGTGCGACCGGTTCCGCTCGGCTGGCGCGCGGATCCGAGCCTCATGCCCGAGTCGCGACGCGCGCTGTGCGAGCAACTCTATCCGCTCGCGGTCGAACGCAGTGTGGTCGTGCTGGTGGTCGGCGCGCCCGAAGCGCAAGAGCACAAGTCACGCGTCGCGGCCGAGCTCGCGCTCGGGTTAGCTGAATCCGGTCATCCGCGCATTTTGCTGATGGAAGGCGATCTGCAGTCGCCGCGCGTTCATCGTCTGATGAACATCGATATGCCGATGGGCTTGGGCTTTTCGCAGCAAATCCGAGCGCGCATTAGCGGCGGCCCCCGACAATGGACGGTGCTGGGCCCGAGCAAATCGCTGAACGTGCTCGGCGAGGGCTTGATGCGCACGCCCGGATTGCTCCTGTCGCAGCAGTTCTCGGACAGCGTGCGCGAACTGCGCGGCTACTACGACTTCATCGTGATCGACGGGCCGAGCGCATCGTTGCAGGTCGAGTCGCAAGCGCTCGACGCCGTGTCCGACGCGGTGATTTTCGTGTGCGGCAAAGCCGGCTCTCCTGCGCTCGTGCCGCTCGATGCGCTGTTCCCGGTCAAGAAGTTCAAGACGATCGTGACGGCGCCGTAAGCGTTGCGCTGCTCAATTGCCGAGCATTTGCTTGAGCAGGATCGCGAAAAATTGCGGGTCGCGTAGCAGGTAGCGCGCGGCCAAGCGCCGCGGTTCCTGTGCCAATCGATAGGTCCATTCGAGGCCGACACCCGACATCCAACGCGGCGCGCGTTTCTGCACGCCGGCGACGAAATCCAAGCTCGCTCCGACGCCGACCATCACGGCGGGCTTGAGTTGATCGAAGCGCGCGTAGCTCCAGATTTCTTGTTTGGGGGCGCCCAGCGCGACCAAGATCAGATCAGGTCGGGCGTGTTGAATGCGTTCGACGATTTCGTCCGGGCGCGACATGTCCTTCTCGATGTCGATGCGCGATTCGTCGATGCCGACGATTTGCAAGCTGGGCAATGACTCAGCCAGTTTTTGGCGCGCGAGCTCCGCCACGCCAGGCGCACCCCCCAAAAAATAAACGCGGTACCCGCGTTCGGCAGCGCGTTCCATCAGCGGCAACACGAGATCCGAACCCGACACTTTGACCGGCAGCGGCGTGCCGAGCAGTCGCGATGCCCACAGCACCGGCGTGCCGTCGACCAGCGATAGGCTCGCGGCGCGATAGGCCGTGCGAAAGCGCTCGTCGTGTTCGGCCATCACGATGTGGTCGACATTCGGCGTGAAGACCGTACCGCCGCTGCCCGCGCGGACCAGCCGATCGATGACGTCGAGCGCGCCTTCGAAATTGACGACGTCGATCGGCAGCGAGCCGACGCGAATGCGTTCGGGCGCGGCCGTGTTCACGAGCCGGTGCCTCCGACGACGACCGGAATCGTGCGCGCGAGCACGTACAAATCCAGCCACGGCGACCAGCTGCGCACGTACTCGACGTCGAGCGTCACCCGTTGCTCGAACGTGGATGCGTTGCGCTCGGTGACTTGCCAAATGCCGGTGATGCCCGGTTTGACGCGCAAGATGATCGCTTCCTGGCCGCCCATGTCGGGGATTTCGCGCTCGAGATACGGGCGTGGTCCGACCAGACTCATGTCGCCGACGAACACGCTCCAGATCTGCGGCAGCTCGTCGAGGCTGTATTTGCGGAGCACGCGCCCGACGCGCGTGACGCGCGGATCGACCGTGAGCTTGTGGAACTCCTCGTATTCAGCGCGCAGCAGCGGATCGCGATCGAGCACTTCCTTGAGGCGCTGTTCGCCGTCCCCGTACATGGTGCGGAACTTGAACGCGACGAAGCGCACGCCGTCTTGGCCGAGCCGCTTTTGGCGATAGAAGACCGGACCGGCAGAATCCAGTTTGATCAGGATCGCCATCACGAGCACGATCGGCAAAATCAAAAGCCCGCCGATCGAGGTGAGCACGAGATCCATCGAGCGCTTCGCGAGTCGCGGACCAGCGAGTAACAGTTGCCGGCGCACTTCGATGCCGAGCACGCCGCCCAAGCTGTGGGTCGGCGCGCCGAAATGCGCGACGTTGAACAAGTCCGGAATCACGAGCACGCTCTCGTAGCCTTCGGCGTAGCGCTCGATCACGCCGAGCAATGCCGCGGGCTCGAGCTTGGGCATGGCAATGACGGCGCTGCGAATGCCGAGCCGCTGCGCGAGAATCGGCGCGAGCTCGAGCCCGCCGACGATCGGCACGCCGTCGACTTCGGCGAATTGTTCGAGCGCCGAGCGCGCGGATGGCGTGTCCGTGTCTTCTTTGGAGAAAGAGCCCGAATCCGGGCCTTGGCGCACGGATTGGACCATCAGATCTTCTTCGCCCCAGGTCGCGCGGACCGTGCCCTGCTTGGTTGGGTCGTCGTCGAGAATCGCGACGGGTTTGAGCCCGAGCTGCGGGCGGCCTTGCAGCGTACTGACCACGGCGCGTCCGACCTTGCCCGCGCCGAACACGACGACCGGCTGGCCCCACCAGGCGCGCTTGGCGAGCTCGCTGCGGATCACGCCGCGGCCAATCGGGACGAGCAGCACCGAAGTGATCCAGCCGACCAACCAGGCAAGGTGTGGCAGGTAGTGGAACGCGCCGCTGCGAGCCGCGGCGATTACCCACGAGCCCAAGTAGACGAGCGAAATGGTCAGCGTGCAGCGTCGAATTTCTTCGGCCGGTGCCGGCGGAGTCAGGCCATACATGCGCAGCGCGGTGAGCGCCGCGATGCACATGGGCACGAGCGCGATCACGCTGAAGTGTTGTGCCTTGGTCAGCGTGTCTCCGCCGATGATCGAGGCGACGATCGCCGCGGCCAGGCCGAGCGTCAGCACGTCCGAGACGATCAGGAGGGCGCGCGACATGCCGGGCCGGCACATGACGTTCAGGCCGACAATCGAAGGATTTTGTCGCGCGCGATGAGCCAGCCCCGCACCCTTGTTGCGCGCGACGCGTACTTGTTCGATGAGCGCATCCGCGATCTCGCGCGAATCGCAGGCGCCCATGCGCCGCAAGATCGCGCCGACGTGCCCGCCGCTTTCCGATTGGATGCGAAGCGCTTGGCGGAGTTGCTCCGGCGTGATCACGCCGTTGCGGATCAGCACTTGGCCGATCTCGTTGTTGCGTTTGCGTCGTCGCTTGTAAAATGCAGGCGCGCGCTTGGCTGACCCGCCCGGCGGACCAGCGACCAAAACCGGCTTCACGCTTCGAATCCTTCGGCCGGGGGATCAACCCAGCGCGAGGCGGCCTACCCAGCTGGTCTTAGCGCCTTGAATCGCGACGCGCGCAATCTCGCGCATCAGCGCTAGGTCGATGCCGTTGGCAGTGGTCTCAACGGTTGAGCCGTTCGAGAAGTGTCCGACCGATGCGTCGTCCAAAATGCGAACGACCTTGTACTGGCCGCGCGCGACCCGAACGATGCGGTACGTAGTTCCGGCTACCTGAACCATTCCCTTAACGACCGTTTGCATCCCTAAACCCTTTTACTCACCGACTCATCTTCCTTAGTCGATTTGGGGGGCAGAGGGAAGAGGCTTCCCCACCCGAGCGCCTATGTGGTCGGAAGTGTTTCAAACTTCGGACGCGCTTGAAAGTTGCCGGATTTCAGATTCCGCGGCTTAGCTCG
>DATATR010000334.1:0-5222 GCA_036268695.1 Polyangiaceae bacterium
GCTGCTGCCGCCCGTGGCGCCGCCACCTTTGCCCGCGGTGCTGCTGGTGCCACCAGAGCTCGTGCCGCCGGAGCCCGAGCTGCCGCCCGAAGAGCTCGAGTCGTCGCTACTGCTGCAGGCTTGAAGCCCGAGCGCGCCGAACACGGCGAACACAGTTCCAGTGAGAAGAAGCTTAATATTATTGGTCTTCATGATTGGTCTCCCCTTTTTGGAGCGGAAGAATCAGCTTCGGTCCGGAGTCTGTCAAGATTGGCCGACGACGGACGATTGTGAGTGTCCGGCGTGCGCCAAAACAGGGCAGCTCAATCAGAAGCTGACGGTTCTCGGCTAACTACGCGCGCGATCGGACTTGGTAGCGGGTGAAACTCGCCTCACTTCGATGCGCTCGGCGCGGCGCGCGCTCGCGCGTGCGACCGAAAATTGAAAGCCGTGAAATTCGACCACGTCCCCCGTGCGCGGCACGCGCCCGACCAAATCCGCTACGAAGCCGCCCACCGTAACGAGCCCAACGCTCTCTTCGATCCCGAGTATATCGAACAGTTTACGCGTCTCGGCCGACGCACGGCAGACGAAGACGCCGTCGGCGCGACGGAAAATGCGTTGGTCGACGCGATCGCTTTCGTCTTCGATCTCACCGACGATTTCTTCGAGCACGTCTTCGAGCGTAATCAAACCTTGCGTACCGCCATATTCGTCCACGACGATCGCAATGTGCCGGCGCTCTTCTTGGAACGTGCGCAAGACTTTTTCGAGCGGCGCGGCGGCGGGAACCACCAAAAGCGGGCTTTGCAAGGCCTCGAAATCGATGTCCGCAAAAGCCGCCAGCGCGCCGTCGCGAAACAATAAATCCTTCACCAAGATCACGCCTTTTGCGTGATCCAAATCCGAATCTGGCGTGTACGGAAATCGACTGTGCTGCGAGCGGCGCATCACGTCGAGGTTCTCTTGCAACGTGCGTTCACCGGACAAGAATGCCACTTGTGAGCGCGGCACCATCACTTCATAAGCGGTGAGCTCGCGCAGCGCCGTCGCGCCTTCGATCATGTCCGCGACGCGACCGGCGAGCGCGCCTTCGGTGCGCCCGACTGCAACCAACAAACGAATCTCTTCCAGCGAGGTGACCGGGTTTTCGTGATCGCCGCGCAGGAGCTTCGAGAGCATGCCCGTGACCCACAAGATCGGACGCAGCACGAAGGCGAGCCCGGTGACTCCATACGCGACCGGCGCCGCGAGCGTCGCGACGTAAGTGACGCCGATCGTCTTCGGAATGATTTCGGAAAACAGCAGCACCGCGATGGTGAATGCGAGCGAAAAAACCCAAAGCGACGATTCGCCCATCGCGTGCACGTACATCGCGCCGCAAACCGAGGCGCCAATCGTGTGCGCGACGGTGTGAAACGAAACGATGGCGGCGATGGGCATGTCGATCTGACGCTTGAATTCGCGCAAAATCTCGGCCGCGCGTGATTTTCCCAAAGCCTCGATCTGCGCGTGCCCCACGCTGAGCACGACGGCTTCGGCGATCGAGCACATGAACGAGATCGAGAGTGAGCCGAGAACGGTGAGAACGAGAATCAGCATCGAGCACGAACGCGGGCGCCGAGCGTACACCGCTTCTCGGCTGGACGGACAGCCAGTTTCGCCGCGCGCAGAACGGCCGCGACCAACACTTGCGAATCAGGCGCTTTTCGCCGACTCAGGTCCGCTGCGTGCCGGCCGCGAGTTGCTGTTGTTGCTGCTGCAGGTACTGCGCGACCGCGCGCGATCGCTCGATCGCGAACTGTTTGACCTCGCGATTCGAAGAGCCAGCGAGCGCATTCAAGAGCTTGGTCACGCGATCGAGCTGACGTTTTTGAAACAGCGCCTCGAAATAGTTGTTCGCCAAGCGTACGTCGCTTGCCATCTTCGCTTCGTGCTTTTGCAGCAAGCCAATCACCGAATCGAGATCGCCATTTTGGCCGTGTAGTGCGGACAAGCAAATCAATGCAAGCGGGTCGTTCTCGTTGCGCTCGACCGCTTTCTTTGCCCAGAAGAGCGCCTTGTCGCGCGTGGCGTCGTCATTCGAATAGATGCCTTGCAGCGCGATGAACGGCGCGGCCGTGCGCTTGTTCGGCTCGGCGTTGGCGAGCGTCTCGACGGCTTTGACCGCCGCTTCCTCGTTCTCGTGCGTGCGCACGGCGGTGAAGAAATAAGCCCAAGCGTCGACCGAGTTCGGTTCGATCTGGATCGCTTGTTCGATCATGGCGCGCTCGTTCGCGTTGTCTTTCTTGCCTTGAAAGACTTTGGCCAAATGGAGGACCGGAAATGGATTTTGCGGCAACAGATTCTGCGCGCCTTTGAGCGTGGCTTCAGCCTTGTCCCATTTCTCTTGCTGCAGCTGAGCCACGCCGAGCCCGAGCCAATCTTCACCCGTGCCGCCAAGCGCGACGATCTTCGCTAGCACTTTTTCGGCTTTTTCGAAGCGCGAATACTTCATCAACTCTTGCGCGTACAAGCGGCCGCGATTGAGATCGCTTTGGTCTTCGCTCCAGTGCTTGTCGAGACCGCCGAGCAGGTCCTCGAGGCCAATCGCGATCGGACGGCCATCCGCGTCTTGCACTTGCACGGCCGGGCCGTTGAAACCGAGCAGCTCCCACATGCGATCGATTTCGAGCGCGAACGGGCCCTTCTTCATCGCGGCCACGAGCTCGTCCGTCGGTTTGCTGAGCGGCAAGACGATCAGCGCGTTGCCCGGCACTCCGCCTGGAAACGCGCTCACCGGCGCGACGATGGCGGCGCCGCCCTGCAGGTTCAGATTGGCCGCCGCGTTGGGGGCTCCGGGCATGTTCGGCTGAGTCATCGATGCGCTTCCTTTTTGCCCCGCACGACGCGCGGCGCCGTCGTACTAGCAGTGCGCGAACAGCCGGGCAATACCGCCCGCTTCGCGGCTTTGGCGCGCGCCCCGCGGAGCTACTGCGCGCGCCCGCAAGAGCAGTTAGAGTCCTCGGCCATGGCTAGCTCGAACTCGGTTTCAGCACGGCTCTTGGCTTTGGCATTCGCGAGCTCTTTGCTTGCGCTCAGCACGCACGCTCACGCGGACACGATGATCATCCGCAATGCCGGCGACCACTCACGCTATCGCTTCGAAGCAGAACCTCACCTCTTGCTCGGGTTGATCGATCCACCGGGACCCGCGGACGGCACCGGTCTCGGCGTCGGATTTCGCGGCACCGTGATCGTGCTCGACAACGGCTTCGTGCCCACGATCAATAACTCGATCGGCGTCGGCTTCGGGCTCGACTGGGTGCACTACGGCGGTGGCCGCCAATACTGCGTCACCGACACCGGCCCGAGCGGGACCATGGTCTGCGCGGATTCGGCGAGCGTGAGCGAGCTGTGGATTCCGGTCGTGATGCAGTGGAACTTCTTTCTCAGCCGGCAATGGTCGGTGTTCGGGGAGCCCGGGCTCGCGATTCGCTACCAATCCGTGCCAGGCGTTCGCGATCTGAATGTCGATCCGCAGCTTTACGTCGGCGGGCGCTGGCACTTCTCCGACCAGATGACCCTGACCATGCGTCTCGGCTATCCAACGTTTTCGGTCGGTGTTTCATTCATGTAATTCCGAACTGGCAGGCAGCGCGCGGCGCGAAATTCCCCGCGCCGCAATTCGACCGCGGCCCCAATGGCGGGAGCCGGTGCCTCACGCTATATAGAGGACAGAGCTCCATGGATTCCTTCGTGCTCGTCGCCATCTTGGGCTTGGCCGTGTTGATGATCGTGCACGAAGCTGGGCATTTGCTCGCCGCGCGCGCGTTCGGCATGCGCGTCGTGCGCTTCAGCATCGGCTTCGGCCCGGCGCTTTGGCGCTACCAGGCGAAGGGCAGCGAAACCATCTACCAAGTCGCGCTGATTCCCTTCCTTGCATACGTGCAAATCGCGGGCATGAACCCGTTCGAAGAAGTCGATCCGGAAGACAAAGCGAGCTACGCGAACGCTTCGCTCGTCGGCCGCATCACGGCGATCTTCGCCGGACCGCTTGCGAATTACTTGTTCGCGTCGGTGCTGTTCTTCGCGGCCTTGATGATCGGCGGCAAACACGAGCCGACCACGTCCGTGAACGTCCTCGAAGGTCCGGCGAAAGCCGGACACATGCAGCGTGGCGACACGATCCTCAAAATTGACGGCATCCCGGTCACCGACTGGGATCAAATGCGTCACTTGATCCTCAGCCGCGCGGACAAGCAAGTGGCCATCGAGGTGCTGCGCGGACAAGAGCACCTCACGCTCAAAGTCACTCCGCAACTCAAAGGAGACGGCGGCAAGATCGGTGTCGAGACGATCGAAAAGCGCATTCCGATCGGCGTGCGCGAAGCGGCTTCCGCCTCGGTGCGCATGCCGTTCTCCGTCGTTCAGGAGCTGGTATTCGGGCTGTCGCGCATCATCACGGGCAAAGAAAAGCCGGATTTCAAGGGCCCAGTCGGCATCGTCAAAGAGACCTCGAAGGCGGCCGAGCTCGGCACTCCCGAGTTCCTGAGTTTTTTGGCGGCGCTCAGCGCGTACCTGGGCGGCTTCAATCTATTGCCCTTCCCGGCGCTCGACGGCGGGCGCCTCGCGTTCTTGGCCTACGAAGCCGTGACACGGCGCAAGCCGAACGCGCGGGTCGAAGCAAACATCCACGCCTTCGGTTTGATGCTGCTGATCGCGCTGATCACCGTCGTGACCTTCCGCGGCAATTAGCCGACCGGACCGACCGGATCTTCGGGCTTCTGGCGGCGGCAGGCGTGCAGCTTGCGTTTGCCGAACGAGGCTCTTGGATGCAACTCCTTTGAAGGCACCTGCGACCGTGTACGCCGTCGCAGGTAAGGGCAGGTCGTAGTTTCGCACGAGTACCATCGCGAATCGAAAATCCAAGTTTGAATTCGCACTTGGATTTGGTGGGTCACGAGGGTCCCCGCTGCGCTGCAATGCCCTCGGATTTTGCGACAATCTTACCGGCTTCCAGGGTCCAAATCTCGTCGGCCAATTCGTGCGCGAGCGCGTGCTCGTGTGTGACGAGCAGAATCGTCAAAGCGGAACCAGCGTCGTCGTGCGCGCCGCGCGCTACTCGGCGCAGGACTTCACGCACTTCCTCGCGCAGCTCAGGGTCGAGCGCGCTGGTCGGCTCGTCCAAGAGCAGCACGCGGACGCCTTGTGCGAGAGCACGCGCGATCGCCACGCGCTGCTTTTGCCCGCCCGAGAGCTGG
>DATATR010000335.1:0-2001 GCA_036268695.1 Polyangiaceae bacterium
GACGAGCTTCCGCATCGAAATCCTCCTTCTACACAAACCGATCAAGCTAGACCCGCCTTCTCGGTAAGCCAAGCTCGCGCCTCAGTGCAGCGCCCATGCCAGCCGCAAAACGCTTGGATTTGCCGCGAAAATGCGAGAACCGAAGCAAACTGTGCACGACGCGACGCGCGCACGTGTGAACGGCAGTTAACCGCGTTCAGTGTGCGACACTCGGCTTTGCGGCCAACGCGAAGCCGAACTCGCGCGCATCGGCGTACGCCCAGGCAGTGCTTCCGACGATCAAAATCTCGTTCGCGTCGCCGATCGCGGAGCGACCTTTTTGGAGTTTGTGGCCGCGCTTTTCGAGCTCGGCGAGCACGGCCTTGGGCGGCGGATTGCGCGGCTCGTAACGCACTTCGTCGGGCACGAAGCCTTGGTGCAAGCGCGGCGCATCGACTGCGTCCGCGAGTGTCTCGCCGTGATCGACGAGGTGCCGGAAGATTTGCACGATCGTGCTCGGGATCGTGTCGCCGCCCGGTGTGCCGAGCACGAGCAGCGGCTTTTCGCCGTCGAGGACCAAAGTTGGCGCCATCGAGCTCACGGTGCGACGGCCAGCGACAGGCTGATTGTCGCCCGCCGACGCGAACGACGCGACCGAGTTGTTGAGCACCACGCCGCTGCCCGGTGCGACGAGCTTCGCGCCGTAGGAAGCGGACAGCGTCGTGGTCAGGCTCACGACCATGCCGCTCGCGTCGACGACCGAGAGGTGCGTCGTGTGCTCGAATTCGCGCAGTGCGTCCGCGTAGAGTGGGTGCACTTGCTCCGAAGGCGTGGCGCGCTCGGGATCGATCGGCGCGACTTTGAGCCACGTATTCGGATCGAGCCAGCGCGCGCGCTTTTGCGCCTGCTCTTCGGCGCTCAGCGCGTCCGGATCGATCACGCCGAAGCGTCGTTCGGCTTGCGCGCGGCGCGACGCTTCCAAGAACAGATGCAATTCGGCAGCGGAATCGTGCGGCAGCGCGGCGGCGTGCAGCGCGTCGAGCATGCGCAATGTTTCCGTCACTGCGACCCCGCCGGCGGAAGGCGGCGGCATCACTTCGACCGTCAAACCGTGATAGTCGAAGCCGAGCGGCTCGCGCCACTTCGCGCGATATGCGGCCAGATCTTCGGCCGTGATCAGTCCACCAGCGATCGAACTCAATGAGCGCGCGGTTTGCCCGCTGTAGAAACCGTCGCGACCGTCGCTTTTGATCCGCTCGAGCGTCGCGGCCAAATCTTTTTGGACCAAGCGCTCACCGGCCGCGTACGGTTTGTTGCCGTGCGCGAAGATCGCGCGCGCGGCGCGGTCTTGCGACAGTGAGCGAAAGCTGCCGGCGAGCAACGCCGCCTGATGCGCGCCGAGCGCGTAGCCGTGCGCGAGCGCGATTGCCGGCGCGAGCACGGCCTTTCGCGGCAGCTTGCCGAAGCGATCGCGCGCCAGCTCGAGACCCGCGACGCTGCCCGGCACGCCCAGCGAAATTGGGCCGGTTCCGCCGGCTTTTTCCATCGCGTCGAAGCGAGCGCGGGTCAGCGCGAGCGGCGCGGTTTCGCGGAAATCGAGCGCGAACGTCGGGCCGCCAGCGGGGCGAATCAACATGAACCCACCGCCGCCGAGGTTGCCCGCGCTCGGGTGCGTGACGGCCAATGCATACGCGGTCGCGACGGCCGCGTCGACGGCATTGCCGCCTTGTTCGAGCATGCTCACGCCAGCGCGGGTCGCGTTCGGTTCGACGCTGACGACCGCGCCGTACTCCGCGCGGACCGCACCCGCGCCGCCGGTGAGCGAGCTCGCGCGTTTCCGCGCGGAGTCGTCAGCGGCTGGAGCTGTCGGATTGTTCATCGAAGACGCGGGCGCGGCGATATTCGTCGTGCTAGCGCTGGCACTTGGTGAAGCGAGAGGAAGCGCGGAAGTCGTTGCTTGCGCGACGCTGGAATTGATTGGGGTTGGGTTGCTCTGGGAGTCGGGCAGGGGCTTGGTGGGGA
>DATATR010000336.1:0-14407 GCA_036268695.1 Polyangiaceae bacterium
CGTAACGCGTGACCATCAAAACCAATTTCTCAAATACAGATCTTCGTGGCAGGCATTCACATGCGTGAAAGTACAAAATGGCTCGATTGCTCGGACAATTAGCTGAATAATTACTGAGTCATAGCATTCATATTTGACAGATTAGATCAGCTGTTCTAATGTTCAGTATGTGTTCGCGGAGCTGCTCGCCTCTTCTTCGTTCTCGTTTCTTCGCGGCGCTTCTCACCCTTGGGAGTTAGTGCTGCGAGCGCAAGAACTCGGGCTCTCGGCGATTGCGATTTGTGATCGTGATGGGCTTTACGGTGCGGCGCGGGCATACACCGCGGCGCGGGACCACAAGCAACGTTACATCACGGGCGCGGAGCTCACGCTGGCGAGCTCCGTGAATCGCCGTTCGAGTCGGCGAGCGAAGAAGTCGGCGACCGAGCTCGTGCAACCAACGCTCGCGCTGCTTTGTGAAAATCACCAAGGCTATCAAAACCTATGCCGCTTGCTCACACTGGCACATGCCGATTTGCCGAAAGGCGAAAGCGAGCTCGAGCTCGAATGGCTCGAATCCCACGCGGAGGGGCTCTGGGCGTTGATCCCTGCACCGCGCTACCCGGGCGATCGCTCGACTCCAGATGAACGCTATTTACGTCAGGTAAAAGCGGCTTTCGGCGAGCGCGCGACAATCGCCATGTATCGCCATTTCGACGGCTTCGACGACGCGCGACTGGCTTGGTTGCAAGTAGCCGCAAAAAAGCACGATTTGCGCGTGATCGCGAGCGCGCGGCCGCTATTTCATGAGCCCACTCGCAAGCAGTTGTGCGATGTGCTGCACGCGATCCGCCTCGGCACGACGCTCGATCGCGCTGGCACGCTGATCGCTGGCAATGCCGAAGCGTATCTCCGCTCGGAAAAGGAGATGCTGCAACTGTTCTCGGACCATCCGGCGTGGGTCGCAGCTGCTGGAGAACTCGCGCAAACACTGACGTTTCAGCTCAACGAATTGAGATATCAATTCCCGTGCTCGCTCGAAGTCGGAGAAAGCGCCGATGAAAAGCTCGAGCGCCTCACTTGGCAAGGTCTTGCGAGCCGCTATCCGCTTGGTGCGCCGGAGAGTGTGCGTGAGCAAGTCGTGAAAGAGCTCGCGTTGATCAAGAAAATGAACGTCGCGCGCTACTTCTTGAGTACTTGGGAAGTCGTGGAAATGGCGCGCGAGAAGCGCATTTTGTGTCAAGGGCGCGGCAGTGCCGCCAACAGCGCCGTTTGTTTTGCGCTCGGAGTCACAGCCGTCGATCCCACGCACACGAATTTACTGTTCGAGCGGTTTCTGAGCGAGGAGCGCAAGAACGAACCACCGGATATCGATGTCGATTTCGAGCATGAGCGTCGCGAAGAGGTGATTCAGGAGATCTATCGTCGTTACGGGCGCGAGCGCGCAGCGATGGTTTCGGAAGTGATTTGCTACCGAGGGAAGAGCGCGCTGCGCGAGGTTGGCAAAGTGTTCGGATTGTCGCTCGAGCAAATCGATCGTTTGAGTGGAACGATCACGCATTGGGATACCGCGGAAGTGAGCCGTCAGCGTTTGTGCGAGATGGGTTTCGACGCCGCGGACGGTCGCATTCAGCAAATCTTGGTCTTGGCCCGTGAAATGGCGGGTTATCCGCGGCATCTGTCGATTCACGTAGGTGGCTTCGTGCTCTCGGCCGCGCCGCTCCATGAAGTCGCGCCGGTCGAACCCGGGCGGATGGTCGAGCGCACCGTCGTGCCTTGGGACAAGGACGATCTCGAAACGCTCGGCTTCTTCAAGATCGACGTGCTCGGTCTCGGGATGCTGACGGCAATTCGCAAAACCCTGACCTGGATTCATGCCGAAGGTGATTTGCATCGTGAAGTGAAAGACGAAACGGCGCGCGGGTACGAAGAGTTCGATCCGATCGACGTCCTCGCGCGCGTGCCACAAAAGGATACCGAGGTTTACGAAATGATTTCACGTGCCGATACCGTCGGCGTGTTTCAAATCGAAAGCCGCGCGCAAATGGCGATGCTCCCGCGGCTCAAACCTCGAACTTATTATGATCTGGTGATCGAAGTCGCGATCGTGCGCCCTGGGCCGATTCAGGGCGGAATGGTGCATCCCTATTTGCGGCGCAGGAATGGCGAAGAAAGGCACGATCCTCCGCATCCATCGTTAGCGCGCATCTTGGAGCGGACTTTGGGGGTCCCGTTATTTCAAGAGCAAGTGATGCAAATCGCGATCGAAGGCGCGGGTTATTCCGGCGGTGAAGCCGATCGCTTGCGTCGTGACATGGCGGCTTGGAAGAAAACCGGGCAACTCGATCGACACGAAGTGCGTTTGCTCGACGGCTTCGAGAAGAACGGTATCAGTCGCGAATTCGGGAAAGCCTTATTTCAGCAAATAAGAGGGTTTGGTGATTATGGGTTTCCCGAGTCGCACGCGGCATCCTTTGCCTTGCTCGTGTATGCGTCTTCTTGGCAAAAAGCGCATTATCCGGCGCATTTTGCCTGCGCGCTCTTGAACTCGCAGCCAATGGGTTTTTACTCCGCAGCGACGATCATTCACGACGCACAACGCCACGGCGTCGAAGTGCGAGATGTCGACGTGACGCAGAGCGACTGGGATTCGACGCTCGAACCCGCCGAACCAAACGCGAATTCGAGGCAACGTCGGCCGCGCGCACTCAGGCTCGGATTGCGGCAGGTCAAAGGTTTGTCGAAAAAATGTGCAGAGCGCCTCATGTTCGCGCGCGTGACGCGCCCATTTGCTTCACTCGAAGACGCGACTCGACGTGCCGCGCTGCGCGAAGACGAAGTCGAGCGCTTGGCCGAAGCCGGCGCATTCGAAACTTTGCTGCCTGGTCGACGGCAAGCTTTGTGGCGTGCGCGTGCGCCGCGAGCCGCGGGCCTATTCGAGGACAAGAGCTTCGAAGAACCCGAGGTGAGCTTGCCCAAGCTCCGCCCGGCCGAATCTTTGAGCCTCGATTATCAGCACAAGGCGCTTTCAGTGGGCGATCATCCGATGCGCCATTTTCGCCAACGGCTCGGCTTGCAGGTACTGACGGCAGAGGGGCTCAAAGCACGGAACAAGGGCGAGATCGTCAGTGTCGCTGGAGTGGTGATTTGCCGGCAGCAGCCCGGTACCGCGAGCGGCGTCGTGTTCATCACGCTCGAGGATGAAACCGGATTTGCGAATTTGATTTTGTGGCGCGCCATATACGAAAAATTTCGGCTACCCGCCCGGCATTCCTCGATCTTGCTCGCGCACGGCGAAGTCGAGCGCCAAGTGCGGCCGGACGGCTCGAATTTGGTTTTGGCGGAACGGGGTGAAACTCCGGTGATTCATCTGATCGTGCGCTCGCTCTCGCGGCTCGACGTGCCAGGGCGAGACATTCAGCAAGTCTCGCGCGATTTTCATTGAACGAACGCAACTCGCTCCCGAGCCGGCCGACAGGGGTTCATGAGCAGAAGCCTTCGTCTCGAATATTCCGTGCTTTCGTTACTGCTCGGGTTCGGGTTCGCCGCGTGCGGACTCGACTCGAGCGTATCGGTGCCAAGTGCCCCGATGTCGCCAGCCAATGGTGGGGCGACACTGAGCGGCGCAGACGCGTCGAGCACGGATCAAGATGCCGCGGTCACCGAGTTTGGCGACATGCCGATGACCAGCGGCAGCGGGGGAACGAGCGGAACTTCTGCGGCGGGGGACACTGGGGGGATCGACAGCGGAGGTGCTTCTTCTGGAAGCGCCGGGGGGATCGGCGGCGCCACTTTGGTTGGAAGTGGCGCCGCCGGTGCTGGCGGTTCGGGTAGCGCTCAAGCCGGCAGCGGCGACTCAGCTGGTGCTGGCGGTTCGGGAGTGACACCGATTCCGAGCATCTATTTTAGCGAATACATCGAAGGTTCTTCGTCGAACAAGGCGCTCGAAATCGCGGCGAGTGCCGACTCGGCGCTCGACGACTGCAAAGTCAGCGCGTACTTCAACGGCGCGAGCGAAGCTTCCGTGCTCGCGACGCTCAGCGGCAAACTCGCAGCCGGTCAAGTGCTGACGATTTGCTCGAGTAGCCTACAAATGACACTCGGAGCCACGTGCAATCAAGTCGGCCGGCTCACCTTCAACGGTGACGACGCGGTCGCACTCGTTTGCGGCGACAAAATCTTGGACGTGATCGGACAGATCGGCGTCGACCCGGGCGCGGCTTGGGGAACCGGCGATGAGACGACCACGGATCACACGTTACGCCGCAAATGCAGCGTCACGAGCGGTGATGCGCCGAGTCTCGACTCATTCGATCCGAACGTCGAGTGGGATGCATTTCCGATCGATACGTTCGATGGCCTCGGTACGCGGGGCTGCTGACCGCGACGCCGAAGGCTGTGACGCCACGCGAACGGCCGCGTGACCATCAAAAAATCAAGCCACTTCCACGCTCGCTGCGGGTTCGCTCGGCGCGTGCGTGTCGCGAGCTTGCGACGAGAGACCGGCGTGCATGTCGCTGCGCGCGACAGCACTCTCGTTCACCTTCACGCTCACGATGCGCGACACACCCGGTTCGCCCATGGTCACGCCGTAGAGCACGTCGACGCTTTGCATCGTCTTTTTGATGTGCGTGATCAGGATGAACTGCGAACTCGCGGTCATCGCGCGGATGCTCTCGTTGTAGCGAGAGACGTTGGCCTCGTCGAGCGGCGCGTCGACTTCGTCCAAGATGCAGAACGGCGAGGGCCGGTGCTGGAAGATGGCGAAGATCAGCGACACGGCCGTGAGCGCTTTTTCACCGCCGCTCATCAACTCGATGTTGCCGAGCTTCTTGCCCGGCGGCTGCGCGACGATGTCGACGCCGCTGCCGAGCAAATCTTCTGGGTCGGTGAGCAGGAGCTCGGCGCGGCCACCACGGAAGTGGCGCGCGAAGGTCTTTTTGAATAGCGCGTTGACTTCGTCGAAGGTCTCCTTGAAGCGACGGCGCGATTCCTTGTTCATGTGACGAATCGCGTGATCGAGCTCCTCCAGAGCCTTTTCGATGTCGACCTTTTGCGAGTTGAGCTCGACGAAGCGGCGCTCCGCGTCGTCGTGCTCGGCTTTGGCGTCGAGGTTCACCGGGCCCATGCGATCGATCAACTGTGCGAGTTCGTCGATCCGGCGGCGATGTTCGGCATCCGGTGCGGGCCGCGCGTGATAGTCGCCGACAACGCGCTTCAAGTCCAAGCCGCGGAAGCGCTCGCGCACGGTATTGAGCAAGTGTTCGCGTTCGATCGCGATGCGCTGCACGGCCATTTCGTGCTTCTTGAGGGCCTCGTCGACCAGCTCGAGCTCGTCGCGCAGTCCCTTGAGTTCGGCTTCTTTCGCGCCGAGCGTTTGGCGGACCTGCTCGAGACCCGCGCGCGTCTCTTCGAGCTCGGCGTGCGCGACTTTGGCGCGTTCGGCGGCGGAAATGCGCGCTTCGCGAGCGAGCATGATACGCGCTGCGGTTTCACCATAGCTGACCGACGCCTCGTGGGTTTCTTCGCGCAGCTTGAGCGCGCGCTCCTCGAGCTCGGTCAGCGTCGCGGCGATGCGCTCGCCGGCGATGCGTGCCGCTTCAGCCTGCTCGCGTACTTGAGCTAGGCGCACTTTGCGCTCCGTCACGAGCGAAGCTTGGGCGCTCACTTGCTCGCGCCACGAACTCGCAGTCGCCTCCGAGCGAGCGAGCGCGTGCTGCAAATGTTCGAGCTCGGCGCGGACGGTGTCGAGCTCGCTGCGCGAGCCGGATTCGGCGCCTGTCGCAGTTTCGAGCGAGCGCTCGATTTCGGCGAGCTCGAGATCGAGCGCGTCTGAGCGACTTTCAGCGCGTTCGATCTCGGCAGACGTGCGCGCGAGATCTTTCTCTGCCGTGACGTGGGCGAGCTCACCTTGATGCGCTTCCTGGCGCGCGCGATCGAGCGACGTGCTCACGTCCGCGATGCGTGCACGGAGCGCATTGTGCTCGGTGCTGAGTCGCTCGTAATCTTTTTCGAGCCGCTCGACATCGCTCGTGAGCGCGAGCATTTCGCGCTTTTGATCGAGCATCGCCGAAGCCACGTCGTCGCCCGTGCCACCGCTGACCACGCCGTCGGGGCGGGCCACGGTGCCGTCCAGTGCGACTGCGGTCAGGCCCGGATAGCGGCGCGAGATCGCGAGTGCGCTCGCCGCGTCTTCGACCAAGACGGCGTCACCGATCAAGGCGCGGACCAAGGCTTCGTCTGCCTCGGCGTAGCTGAGCTCGTCCGCGAGTCGGCCGAGCACGGCCGAGTCCTCGTGCCAAGCGCCGCGATCCGCGCCAGCAACGTACGCTGGGCGGGCTGCGATCACATCAGCGCGGCCGCGCTCTCCGGCGCGCAGCTCGGCCAAGAGCTCGATTTGCGCGGACGAATCCGCAACGACGATGCACGACAGGCGATCACCGAGCAGGCCGGCCACGGCGAGCGTCAATCGCTCGGGTGTTCCAATGCGATCGGCGACCATGCCGAGCACGCGCGGATCGCCCTTCTTCGAGAGCAAAGCGCGCGCGCCGCCGCCGACACCCTCCAAACGACGGTGCAAATCTTCGAGTGCACGCAGACGATTGCGCTTTTGGCCGAGCTCGTTCTTGACCGAATCGACGCCGCGTTCGCTTTCGAGCGTGCGGCCGCGCAGGGTCTGTAGTTCCTGTTCGAGCTCGCTACGCTCGCTCTGCGTCAGGCGCTTGCCTTCGGCGAGCTCGGCCACGCTGCGCTCGAGGGCTTGCTTTCGCGCCAAACAATCCGAAAGCTCGCCGGTGAGTTTGTCGCGCTCGATAACCAAGCGATCGTTGCGCTGGCGCGCTTCGACCAAGCGTTGCGCGATGCCGTCGAGGCGCGCCTCGGCAGCGGCCGAGCGCGCGGTGAGCTCGCCCGCTTGTCGGCGTAGCGCATGCACTTCTTCGCTGGCTCGGGCCTCTTCCGCCTGCAAACCGCTGAGCGCTTCGATTTCGGCGAGCGCATCTGCCTCTCGCGCGCGCTCGTCTCCGGAGAGCTCGTTCACGCGCGCCGCAAGAGCCTCGCGTTCGTCGCGCAAGCCCTTGCTTCGTACTTCGTTCAGCTCGAGCTCGGTCTGTGCTGCGTCGAGCCGTTCGCTCAGGTGCGTCAAGCGATCGCGCGAGCGCTCGAGGTCGGCGAGCAAAGAGCTGACTTCGTTGTCCGACTCGAACGCGCGGCGCGAAGTTTCGTCCGCCCGGATTTCGATCGCGAGCGCTTCTTCGCGCGCGGCGTCGAGCAATACGTCGGCCTCGCGCAGGCTGCTGCGGGCGGCTTGTGAACGCTCATTTGTCGCAGAAAAACCGTCGCTTTCGACGCGCTCGGTCACGATCAGCTCGAGCAAGCGATGTGAGGCATCGTGAAGCACGAGGTCGTCGAGCTCCTTGCGATACTCGATGAAGCGCTCGGCCTTCGCGACCTGACGCTTGAGCGACGCGCGCGAGCGGTCAATCTCCGAGACGATGTCGGTGATGCGCAACAGGTTCTGACGCGTCAGATCCATCTTGCGCTCGGCTTGCTTCCGGCGCTGCTTATACTTGGTGACGCCGGCGGCTTCTTCTAGGAACAGGCGGCGGTCTTCGGGTCGCGCACTGACGATTTGACCGATCCGGCCCTGCTCGACGATCGAGTACGCCTTGGTGCCGACGCCGGTGCCGAGGAAGAGCTCGGTGATGTCGCGCAGACGCACCTGGGTCTTGTTCAATAAGTATTCGCTCGTCCCATCTCGATACAGCCGGCGAGTGACGGCGATCTCCGGGTAGTCCCGGTACTCGATGGGGAGCGTGGCCGCGTACTCGGGATTGGTGTTGTCGAACGTGAGGGTGACCTCCGCTAGGCCGTTCGGCCCGCGCGATTCGGAGCCGTTGAAGATCACGTCTTCCATGGCCCGACCACGCAAATGCTTCGCGCTCTGCTCGCCCAAAACCCAGCGAATCGCGTCGACGATGTTGGATTTGCCGCAGCCGTTCGGCCCGACGATGCCGACCACGTCGTGGTCGAAGTGAATCACCGTGCGGTCCACGAAGGACTTGAAGCCCGTGATTTCCAACTTCTTTATGTGCATTCGTTGATCTTCCCTCGGCCGATCGAGTTAGGCTTATAGCAGGCCGGACGCCCGAGAGCCTCGTGGCTCCCGCACCGTCCCGGGCTTTGGTTCAGGCTGGGAGCGCCCAGCGACACCAAACGTCACGGCATGTATGGTCACGTCGCGTCTTACGGGATCTACGCCGCTGAACGTATGCATACAAGCCCGATCGTGCGTTACGCGCTATTTTTATTGTGGCATGACTTTCGCCGGACTATTGGCCGGTCGCAGCGTAGCGTTGCCGGCGCAGTGCGAAATGGATTCGGCTCGCTGGTTGCGCCGCAAGCTTGCCGGAGAAAGACTCGTTAGATCGCTCGGTTGACATTCCTGCCGGCGCGACACATTTGGCAGCGGAAGAGGTTCCGAGTCCGATGACTTACGAATACGTTTGCACCGCATGCGGTAATGCCTGGGAGGCTGAGCAGGCCATCAGCGCCGCGCCGCTCAAGACGTGCCCCAAATGCGGCACGGACCACGCCAAGCGTCAGGTGTCCGGCGGGGCCGGCTTCATACTCAAAGGCGGCGGCTGGTACGCCGACGGCTACGGTTCGAACAAAGGGGCGAGCGCGAGCAGTTCGAGCTCGGCCTCGGAATCGTCGAGCAGCTCCAGTGCTTCGAGTAGTGAGACCAAAAGCGAGACGAAATCGGAAACCAAGACCGAGACGAAGCCTGTGACGGGATCGACTCCAACGACGTAAGAGGTTTGGATGGACGCAAAGCGTGAAGTAACCGAACTTCGCTCGCAAATCGCGAAGCTGGACGAAGACATCGTTCAACGCTTGGACGCGCGCGCGAAGTTGTCGCGCGAGATCCACAACCTGATCGAGACCGACCCGAGTGCCGACGTAAATGAGAAGGAGTGGCTCGACCACTTGATCGCGCTCTCCGGCGGCGAGCTGCCGTCCGAGAACTTACGCGGTATTTTGCAACAAATTCGCGCTGCCGCGCGCGGCATCGAGCAGCCCGCGCGGGTCTCTTATTTGGGGCCCGAAGGTTCGTTTTGTAACCATATGGCGCTCGGCTACTTCGGCACCGGTGCGTCGTTCATCGAATGTGCCAGCGTCGAAGAGGTGCTCGAAGAAGTCGTGCGCGGTCGCGCCGCGTATGCCGCATTCCCGTTCGAGTCGTCGATCGACGGGCTCGTGCAGTCTTCGGTCACCGCGCTGTCGCACACGGATTTGATGATCGTCGCGGAGCGTTCGCTTTCGGCACCCCAAAACCTGATGTCGCGCGCAGCTCAGCTTTCGGACGTCGAAAAAGTCTACGCGACCGCCGCGACTCGCGCGAGTTGCTCGCGCTTCCTCGACAAGGAGCTACCGCGCGCATCGGTGATCGACGTTCGCTCGCCGGTGGTCGCCGCTTCGCTCGCAGCCGAGGAGCCGCGCGCTGCCGCGATCGTGCCCGAGCCCTCCGGGTCCGCGGCAGGGCTCTCGCTTTTGCGCGAGAACGTCGGGGATTTACCAGATTTGAAGCTGCGCTATTGCGTCGCGAGCCAGCGTCCGGCAAGCCGCTCGGGCAACGACGTAACGTGCTTGCTCTTCAGCGTGGACGACTCGGCGGGCGCGCTGTTCGACGTGCTCAAGCATTTTGCCGAGCGCAGCATCAACGTGAAGAAGCTGCACTCGCGGCCAGTCGCGCGCGAGACGTGGAACTACGTCTTTTACGTCGAGATCTCCGGCCACGTCACCGAACGTCAAGTCGTCACCGCGCTCGAAGCCGTAAAACGCAGCACGAAATACTTGAAGGTGCTCGGCTCGTTCCCGCTGGTTTCCAGCTGACCGTTTCGCGACGCGTTTTCACGGCGTGCGATTGTCGGTGCAGCGCGTGCGCTCGGGTGTAATCTTCGGAGCGCATGTCGCCTCTGGTTTCGCCGACGATCGAATCGCTGCTTCCTTACGAGGGCGGTAAACCGATCGAGGAACTTGCGCGCGAGCTCGGCATCACGAATGCCGTAAAGCTTGCCTCGAACGAAAATCCGCTCGGACCGAGCCCGAAAGCTCTAGCCGCAGCACGCGCCGCAATCGGCGAGGTGCATCGCTATCCGGACGCTGCCGCGTACAAGTTTCGCGAGCGCGTGGCAGCCGAACATCGCATTACGATGGACGAAGTGATTCAGGCGAACGGCTCGAACGAGCTGCTCGATCTGGCGGTGCGCACGTTTTGCGGCGCCGAGCATCACATCGTGTTCGCGGAACCGGCGTTCGTCGTTTACAAGATCGCGGCGCTCGCGCATGGCGTGCCGTTCACGGCCGTGCCCACGCGCGACTTGACGCACGATCTCGAAGCGATGGCCGCGGCAGTGACTGCGCGCACTCGGCTGATCTTCGTGGCCAACCCCAATAATCCAACCGGCACGCACGTTGGTATGGACGCCGCGCGTCGCTTTCTGCGCACGGTTCCAGCCGAAGTCATCGTAGTGATGGACGAGGCGTACATCGAATATGCGACGGCGAGCGATTTCCCGGACAGTTTGCAGCTACGCGGCGAGCGCGAGCGGCTGATCGTCGCCCGCACTTTTTCGAAGATCTACGGGCTCGCGGGGCTGCGTGTCGGTTACGGCGTGTCCACGCCGCAGCTGATTTCGTACATGAATCGCGTGCGCGCGCCGTTCAACGTCGGCAATTTGGGGCAGACCGCGGCGGTCGCCGCGCTCGACGACGTCGCGCACGTGAAGCAGAGCCGTGAGCTCAATGCCTCGGAGCGCGAGCGCGTGAGCGCGCGTTTACGCGAGCTTGGTTTTTCGGTCGCGCCGAGCCAAGCCAACTTCGTGCTCGTGGACGTGAAGCGCAACGGTCGCGCCACGTACGATGCGCTGCTCAAGAAAGGCGTAATCGTCCGCCCGTTCGCCAATCTGCCGACCAGTTTGCGCGTGACGCTCGGGAAGCCTGCGGAAAATGATCGCTTCCTCGCGGCGCTGTCGGAGGTGCTCGCGTGAGCGCGCGCCGTCGCGCGCGGTGGCTCGGTGCCGCGCCGATCGCATTGCTCGCGCTGAGCGCGCTCGGCGGCTGCTCGAAGACCGAAGACATCATCGTTCAAACGGGCCTCGACAAACAACTCACGCCGGCAGAGATCGACCAAGATCCGCGCGAGCTTTTGCCCGGCGGCGTCGTGGGCATCGCCTCCGTCGACACGAAGGTGCTGTTTGCCTCGCAGTTTGGCGGCAAAATCCAAGGGATTTTAGCGCAACGTTTACCGGTTCCGCCCGCCGCTGGCTTCGACCCAGCGCGGGATTTAGCGCATCTTTATTTGGGGTTCTATTCGATGCAGGGCGCGGACATGTCGGGCGTCGCGACTGGCGCGTTCGACAAGGCGCGGATCGAAGCGGCCGTGAGCGGCGTGGAGCGCACCCCGCAAGGAGTGCCGATCGCCAAACGCGCGTACGCCGGCCGCACGCTGTTCACCGCGGGCGGCTTCGGCTTTTGCATGCTCAGCGATCACACCGCGCTGTTCGGCAACGACACCGGCATTCGTCGCGCGCTCGATCGCATTCACGAAGGCCGCGTGCGCCCGCAGACTCCGCCGTGGATCGATAAGCTGATGCAAGCGCAATCGGCGCCAATCGTCGCGGGTGCCGATCTGCGCGCGCAGCCGCTCCCGGACGCGGCCGCGAGCAACCTCGCGTTCTTGAACGGACTCGAGACCCTGGCATTCGTCGGCAATTTCGCTGATCCTGGCCTCAATTTGGCCGGCACGCTGACTTACAGCGACGAAGCCTCGGCCAAGCAAGGCGCGGACAACGTGCAGAGCCTGGCGCAAAAACTCGGCACTTATGCGCCGTTTTTGGCATTGCTCGGCATCCCGCAGCCAGTGCGACAACTCGAAGCCGAAGCCAAGGGCAAAGACGCCGCGTTCGTTTTGGGTTTGGACGGCGCGGCGATCGCCGCTCTGCTCGACAAATTGCCGGACTATCTCGGCAAGCCGCTGGCGATGAATCCATGACTCCGGCGCGTCTCGTGATTCGTCCACAGCGAAAGCCGCTCGAGGGCAGCGTGCCGGTGCCGAGCGATCGCAGCATCACGCACCGCGCCTCCATTTTGGCGGCGCTCTCGAACGGCCCTTGCGAATTGCGCGGCTTCGCCTACGGCAACGACAATCTCGGCACGCTGCGCGCGCTCGGCGCGCTCGGCGTGCGCTACGAGGACGACCAAAAAGGCACCGTGCGCCTGCGTGGAGTCGGGCTTTCCGGGCTGAAGGCGCCCGCAGCGCCGCTCGATTGCGGCCATTCGCCGACCACCGCGCGCTTGCTCACCGGCGTGCTCTCGGCGCAACCCTTCGCGTCGAGGCTCGTCGGCAGCGAGTCGCTTTCGCGCCGGCGCATGAAGGCGGTAATCGAACCACTGAAAATGCGCGGTGCGCGTATCGCGTGCGCGCCGTGCCTGCTCGATGCCGAGGATTGTTCGCTGCCGCTCGACATCGGTGGGCTCGAAGCCGGACAACGCCTCGCTCCGATCGAATACGCGATGACCGCGCCGAACGATCACGCCAAAGGCGCGTTGCTCTTCTCCGGCTTGTTCGCCTCCGGGCCGACCGTGATCTTCGAACCGATGGTGTCGCGCGATCATACCGAGCGCCTGATGAGCGAACTCGGCATGCCGATTCAAGCGGCTGGCTCGATGGTCAGCCTGCATCCGCCCGCGGATCCGTTCGCGATTCGCGGCTTCGACGTCGATTTGCCGGGCGATATTTCGGCGGCCGCGTTCGTGCTCGTCGCTGCCGAAATCGTACCGGGCTCGAACGTTTCGACGCGCCGCACCGGCCTCAATCCGACGCGCGCCGGGATCCTGGAAGTGATCCGCGCCTTCGGCGGCCGCATGGGAATCACTCCGAAGGGTGATTCGCTCGGCGAATCTTGGGGGGACGTCAATGCCATCGGCTCGGTGCTGCGCGGCACACGCGTCGCGGGCGAGCTCGCGTTGCGCGCGCTCGACGAAATCCCGGTGACCTGCGCGCTCGCGGCGCGCGCCCGCGGTGTCTCCGAAGTTAGCGACGCCACGGAGTTGCGCGAAGATCAGCCGGATCGCGTCGCGGCGCTCGCAGCGCTGCTCCGCGCGTTCGGCGTACAAACCGAAGAGCGCCCTGACGGCCTGGCAATCGAAGGCCAACCGGACAAACCGCTCCGCGCGGCAAGCGTCTCGAGCGGCGGCGATCATCGTTTGGCGATGACCGCGGCCGTGCTCGGCTTGGTCGCGGACGGCGAAACCATCGTCGATGACGTCGATTGCTTGGCCGTGAGTTTCCCGCGTTTCGCCGGCACGTTGCGCGCGCTCGGCGCGGACATCGAGGTGATGCGATGAAACGACCGGTCGTGGCGATCGACGGACCGGCGGGGGCAGGGAAATCCACGGTGACGAAGCGCGTCGCAAAAGAACTCGGCTATCTTTTGGTCGACACCGGCGCGCTTTATCGCGCGGTCGCGCTCGCCGCGCTTCGCGCCGGAGTTTCCTGGGACGACGAAGCCGCGCTCGGCGCGTTCGCACTTCGTTTGGTCGACGAGCGCGCGGTCGAACTCGCAACCGATTCGAGCGGCGGAGTCGCGGTGCGCCTCCGCGGCGAAGACGTCTCGCTCGAGATTCGCGAGCCGAGCGTGAGCCAAGGCGCGAGCAAAGTCTCCGCGGTGCCTGCCGTGCGCGAAGCCCTGCTCGACATGCAACGCGCGGCCGGCGCGCGAGGCGGCGTGGTGCTCGAAGGTCGCGACATCGGCACGGTTGTGTTTCCGAGCGCGGAAGCCAAATTCTTCCTCACCGCGAGCGTCGACGTGCGCGCACGCCGACGGATGGACGAGCTCATTTCGCGCGGTACCGCCGCCGAATTCGAAGACGTACGTCGCGAGGTCGCGGAACGCGATCTGCGCGACAGCACGCGCCCAATCGCGCCGCTCAAGCAAGCCTCCGACGCCATCAGCATCGACAGTTCGGCGCTTTCGATCGATCAAGTCGTGGCGCGCATCGTCGCGCGCGTGCGGGCGGTCGAAGCCGAGCTCAACGCGCGCCCATGATCCTTCGGGCTGGGTTCGAGCGTGCCCGCATCCTGGTTTTTGGATTTGGGGTCGCCTCGCTCGCCCCCGCGTGCGCCAGCGATCACGTCGGGCCACCACCGAGCGCGCCGAGCGCTGCACGCGCGATCGACGCGATGCCTGCCGATCTGGATTTGGTCGTGCGCCTCGATATGAAACGCATCCGCGACACGCTCGGCGCATCCACGATGCAAACCATCAGCGAACACGCCGTGCGCGGTCTGCGCGGAACCGACCAAGCAACGGACGCGCTGCTCGTCTCAGCCCTCTCTGAAACGGACACGCTCTGGGTCGGCGTG
>DATATR010000337.1:0-15819 GCA_036268695.1 Polyangiaceae bacterium
ATCAAATTGCCGTCGTCGCAAGCTTCGTCGTCCGTGAGCATGCCGTCGCCGCAGCCCGCCGGCTTGACGACTCCGCCGTCGCCGCAGGAGTTGTCGACGCACAGCGTCGAGTCGCCGCCGCCCGGATTCACGCCGCTCCCCGCGCTCGACGACGAGCCGCCGCTCGAGCTACCCCCGTTGTCGATCGTCGAACGCAGATCCCCGCTGCCGGCCGATTTCGTGGTGCAACCGACGAATACCACGCCCAAAATCAGCGCCCCACTGCCCAGCACGCGAACCCCGAAACCCGGCAACCGCGAGATCATGTTTCAAGCTCCTGCGCGAACTTTGCGCGCCTTTGAAACGTCCCAGGCGGCTTGCAAGCGAGCAAAGGAATTCGTGGTCAAAGTTGTGAATTGACCACGATTTATCGGGCGGTATTTGCGCGAGCTTCACGCACTCTGAAGGTTGTTATCGCACATTCGATCTGAAGCAGATCGCTAGTCGTACGCGAGCTTGCCGTCGGCATCGACGTGCACGTTGCGGTGCCGATGCGCGCCCGTGAAGCGTTCGACTTCGCGCACCCACTCCGAATCCGGATAGCGATTGACCATGTCTTCGGCCTCGCCGCGCGCTTCCGACGCGCGGCCCTCGGCAGCGAGCGCATGGATCAAAATCGAGGTCCGCTCCGGCGCGTCCGCGCTGTTCGGAAAGCGCGCATTTTCTTCACGCGCGCGCTCGATCGCAAACTCCGGATCGGCGTCCTTGAAGCGCCGCAGTTCGTCCATCAGCGCGCTTTCGGTTGGGGGCGTGGGCGCGGACGGCATGGCGGCAGGCGCGGACGGCGCTGGCAATTCCGCTTCGACACGCCGCTCTTCGACGCGCTCTCGGCTTTCGCCGGCCGGAGCTCGCGTCGAAGCGGCGGGCTCGCTCGGCAAGCGCGCCCGCGAGCGCAGCCCAAAGCCGGCAGCCACGGCCAGCACGACCGAGGCGAACGAAACCAAAAGCCAGCTTCGCGAGCTCGAGCGCATCACGGTCCGACTGGGCAATTCGCTACGTCTGCATGTGCGGCGTAGAGCGTTTGCAGCGGACCTTGCTCGGCCGGCCACTGCCAATCCGCGTCGTAGGACCACGCCCAACCGCCGTTGTAGCCGCTCTCGTACAAGTACTTGCCGAGATTGTTTAGCGTGACGCCCTCGGTGTCTTGCGCGGCAAACTCGCCGAGCACGAGCTTCTTGTCGAGCGCCCAATGCGAGGCCGGATTCATGAACGCCGAATTCGAGGTGCCATTCGAGGTGTAGTAATGCACTTCGTAAAAGTCGAGCGTGCCAGTTTGCTTGCCGCCCACGTTCCTGAGTTGAGCGTCGGAGTAGTAGTTGGTTTTGCCGCTCACGTTCGAGCAGTAGTCGAAGGTGACCGCGCCGTTCGTCACGAGCACGTTGGGATCCGCGGCGTGAATCGCGGCGGCGAACCAATTCACCGTCTTCTGGATCGCGGCTTCGGTCGTGCGATAAGTGGCCCAGCCATTCGGGCCCATGCCTTCCGGCTCGTTGAAGATCTCGTACGAATAAAGGCCGGGCGTGCCCTTCAGCGCCGTCACGAGCGGCGTCAAATAGCGATCGATGTAGGCTTGCCGATTGGTGTCGTTCTCGAGCAAAGCTTGATTGTTCGTGTGCGCGCTGCCGGCGTTGTCTTGCAGCATATCGAACGACCACAAGCTGATGTTCACGGCCACGCCGTTGGCGTGCGCCGCGGCCAGGATCGCCTTCACTCCGTCGATGTGAGACTGCTGAATCGCGAGCGCCGTGCCGTCGCTGCCGTAGCCGGGCGTCACCGTGCCGTTGGTGTGAAACCACCAGCGCACGATGCGCCCGCCGGCGTCGTGCGTGTTTTTGAAGATCGTGTTGAAGGTCGTGATATTCGGATTCGGCACGTCGTTGGCGAAATTCACCCACGCGACGTTGAGCCCGCTCGCGAAGTTGCAGACCGCCTCCTTGCCGCCGCTCGTGCCAGCGCTGCCGCCATTGGCGGAGCTGCCGCTCGCGCCACCGCCAGAACTGCCGGCAGCTGCGACCGCGCCGCCGGCGCCGCTGAGCGATCCACCCGCGCCACTCGCTGCGCTGCCGCCGCTCGCTTGCGAACCCGCCGCTCCGCTGGGACCGGTACCAGCGCTCGCGCTGCCCGCGCCCGAGCTCGTACCGGCGAAACTGCTCGCACCGCCCGCACTCGACTGAGCGCCCGCGCTGCCGTTACTCGAACCGGCGCTCGCGTTCGAACCCGAGCCAGGAGTTCCGTCGCTGCTGCTGCAGCCATTGACGGCGAACGCGCCGCAATAAATCGCCAAGGGCAACCCCAACCAATTCAATCGCATCATGACGACATTCGCTTTGCCATGAACTCACGCGCGCAGGTGCGAGGCTCACTGGCAGCATGCGAAGAAAAGTGGTTTGACTAACCACTTCTGAACTCAGCGGCTGAAAACTTATGTTCGCGACGCCCGAGCTCGCACGGAAGCCAGAGCGCGACGCCGAAGGCTGTGCCGCCGCACGATGTGACGCGTGACCATCAACCAGGAAGCCGGATCGCTTTGCGGATCAGCGGTGTCATCTTCATGCGTGGGTGAACGTGGTCGTCTTCGTTCAGGCGTCGGCCGTGCGCGGACAGCAAATCGCTGCGCGTGAGGATGCCGACGACTTTGCTCGGCTCGGCCGGCGCAACCACTGGCAAGCGACCGACGCCTTCGGTGACCATGAGATTCGCGGCTTCGCGCAGCGAACTATTTTCGAACGCGACCGCAGGCGCACGCGTCAAGAGAGACGCGACGCGCGCGTCGTCGAGTTTGGTTTTGTCGAGGACTTGCCGGCGCGTGACGACTCCGAGCAGGCGATCCGCGTCGTCGAGCACGGGGAAGGCGTGGTGCAGCGCGCCTGCTGCGCCGGAATCGAGCCACGCTCGCACCTCTTGCAAGCGATCGCTCGCGTCGAGCGTGACGACTTCGCGGCTCGCGACTTCACCGACCCAGACTTGATCCAGGAAATCAGCGGCATATTCGCTCGGCACGCGAATGCCGCGGCGCGCGATCTTCTCGGTCATGATCGTGTTGCGCATCAGGAAGCACGACACGAGATACGCCGCCGTGCAGCCGCCGAGCAACGGCAGGAGCCCGAGTGGTTGCAACGTGGTTTCGAACGCGAACACCACGGACGCGAGCAGCGCGCGCGATGCGCCCGCGAAGATCGCCGCCATGCCGACCAAACCAGCGATGCGCGGATCGATGCCGACGCTGGGCAAAAACGGCGCGACCACCGCGCCGAGCGTCGCGCCGAGGCCGCCGCCAATGGTGAACAACGGCGCGAGCGTGCCGCCCGAAGTGCCGCTGCCGAGCGAGATCGCCCAAGACACGAATTTGAGCACGAACAACAGCAGCAGCGCTTGGCCGGTGATGGTGCCTTGCAAAATGTGCTCGATGTTGTCGTAGCCGACGCCCATCGTGCGCGGCGCGAAATAGCCGACCGCGCCGACCACGAGGCCACCGAGCGCGGGCCACCACATCCAGTGAATCGGTAGCTTCTCGAAGCCGTCTTCGACCGCGTATACCGCACGGGTGACGAAGGTCGCGATCCAGCCGATCACGCCGCCGAGTACGATGTAAAACGCGAGCGCGCTGCCGCTCGGGTGACTGAGCTCTGGCATCGCGAACACCGGCTCTGGACCGACGAACGCCATGCGCACGCCGGCCGCGGTGGCGCTGGCGAGCGCGACCGGGATGATCGAGCGAGAACGAAACTCGAACAAGAGCAGCTCGACCGCGAGCAGCACGGCGGAAACCGGGCTGCCGAACGTCGCCGCCATGCCGGCTGCCGCGCCCGCGGCGAGCAGCGTCTTTCGTTCGCTGGATGTCGTGCCGAGCACTTGCCCGACGAGCGAACCGAGCGCGCCGCCAGTCGCGATGATCGGACCCTCGGCGCCGAACGGGCCACCGGTTCCAATCGCGATCGCCGCGGAGAGCGGCTTCAAAAATGTGAGCCGCGGCGGGATGCGACTCTGATTGGTGAGCACTTGCTCCATCGCTTCCGGGATGCCGTGGCCGCGAATCGCTTTCGAACCGAAGCGCGCCATGATCCCGACGATCAGGCCGCCGACGGCGGGCACGATCACGACCCAGGCGCCCAAGTGGTGCATCGCCGGAGCCACGGACTCGAAGGAAATGCGCTGCAAAAATGCGACATTCGTCACGAACGCGATCATCGCGACGAGCACGCGCGCAATGATGCCCGCTGCGAATGCAACGCCGATCGCGAGCGCGCTGATGAAGAGCACGCGCGGACCGACGACGGACGTGACGCGCGGAACATGGGCGGACGAAAGCGTCGGCGCGAGTGACGGGGAGACTGGGAGATGGCCGGTCGATGAAATGGGAGCTCTCGGATCGGAATCAACCGTCACGGCGCGAGCCTTTCGAGCGAACGAGCGCTGGTCCGTCCTCGAAGAACAGCGCGGGCGCGACTTCGCCGACCTCCGCGTTCTCGACGACTTGGGCCAATAGTTTGGACAGGGTTTGCAGGCTTGCTTTCGGCAATTGCTCGAGCGCGGAGAGCAAGCGATCCTGCGCCGTCTGCGGCGCCGATTCGACGAGCTCGCGGCCGCTCGGCGACAGCGTCAGCTCGACGCGGCGACGATCGACCTTCGATACGTTGCGGCGCACGTGTCCCGCCGCGACCAACCGGCTGACGACCACGGAGACCGAGCTTTGATCTGTGGCGGTGCGCTGCGCGAGCTCGTTCACCGAGCACGGACTCTGGCGCGAAAGGCACTGCAGCACGAATAGCTGCGCGCCGGACAGCCCCACGCGCTGTTCCGCGGTGCGAGACGCGACGCGCAGTGAACGCACGATCCGGCGCAACGAATTGAGTACCTCGCGAACCTCGGGATTTACCGGTTTGCGCTCCAGAAGTCTTTTTTTTGCGAGCGAACGAGAAGCTTGGGCTCCCATATATGGAGTCCCATACGACTGAACGTGCCGACGCGCAAGCCGCCGTGACGGCGAACTACGCGACCAAGACTTTCTTGCGCGAGAGCGGGGATACGCGTTCGTCGGGCGTGAGGATGCCGCGATAGTTCAGCGGATCGGCCGCCGAAGCGTAAACCGGCTCGGTCGCGCCGCGCCGCCGCACCGAGCGGAGTAAACTGACGGCTTCGGGCAGAGCGTATTGTTCGCCGTCGAAGCCCGCGACGAAGCGACCGCCGCGTACCTCGCCGCGCGCTTCGAGCGTGCGCAGCACGCGCAGCAAATCGCGCCACGGCAGCGGTTGCTTCTCACGCAGAACGGTGCGTCGAAACACGACGCCGGTGCGACGCAGCAGTTGCCGGGCGACGAACTCGGCGTCGGGGGCGCGCGGCGCCTCGTGCCAGAATAGGCTCCAGCGCCCGGCCATCTTCGGGGCAGCGCGGCGATTCGCGTTCCAGAGCAGCGAGCGCAATCCGCCGAACGAATCACAGCTCACAAGCCCGCGCGCGACGAGCTCGGCCAACCCTTCTTCGACTTCGTCGAGCGCCATGCCAGACGCGCGCTCGAGGCCTTGCGCGAACATCGCGCCTTTGCCTCGAAGTAAATCGTGAAGCGACTTTGCAGCGAAGCCGAGCCCGGAAATGTCGGGCATTTGCACGAGACCGAGCCAAGCGTCGAGCTCTTCACGCGGCACCAGGCAGACTGGCGTCGAGCGGATCGTCGAAGAGCCGCTGCCCCACAGCCGGCCCCAGGCGACTTCACCCGAAAGGGTGAGTTCGTCGAGCCAGTGGCGTTTGAAGTCGCGCACGCGCGCGGGCATCACGCTGGCTTCCCAAGCCGCTGCCGGCACCTCGAAGCCAGCGAGTTGCTTCACGACTTCGAGCACACCGAGCGGCCCCTCGAGTTTGCGCTCGGCGTCGACGTGCTGCCACGACGCGAGAAAGCGCAAGAAATCGAGCGCGCTCACCGGTTCGATTTCTTTACGCAGCCCTTCGAGCGTGTAGCGATGAATGCGCGCGAGCAAACGCCGGCTGCACCAACCCGCGCGACCCTCGAAGCGGCCGCGCAGCACGAAGCCTTCACCCTCGAGCGCGAAGAGCAGCGGATCTTCGCTGAAAATCGGGCCGAGCGCTTCGAGCCGACCGCGCAATAGCTCTTTCGGATCGCGCGTTGCTTCGCTCGCGTAGTAGCGCCCACCGTCGAACACGACGCGACCCGCGCTGACTAGCTCGGCGAGCCAATCTGCCCAAGCGCGCGCTTCGTCGCTCGTGATGTAGCCCATCCAGAGCAAGGCTTCGTGCACCTCTTCGGCCGAAGTCGGCGCGGGCCAGGCTTCTTCGCGCACGCGACGAATCGCTTCGGGATCGAGCGCGCCGAGCTCGTCCGCGGATTTGACGTCGAGTGTGCGCCGCGAGATCACGGCTTGCGTGCGGCGTTCTTCGAGCGGAGCGTCGTCCAAGAACGAATAGGGTTGAGCCGCCAAAATGCCCGCAGCAAACGCCGACGGCTCGCGCGTGTCGATCGCGACGCGCTCGATCGTGCCCGCGCGGAGACCGCGCAAAACCCCCAAAAAACCAGCGACGTCCATCGCCTCGTTCAGACAATCCAGGATCGTCTGGCGCACGATCGGGTGCTCCATCGGAACTTCGATGTCGCCAGGCGGCAGAGTTTCTCCGCAGGCGACGGCCGCCGGAAAACTCGCGGCCAGCAAGTCGTCCGCGCGCATGCGCACGAGCGGTGGCGGCGTGCGCTTACCACCACGCGTGCGATCGACGAGCAGCGCGCGCGTCACGTTCCAGCGCCAGCGCGTCTTGAACATCGGCGCCGGCAACAGCGCTTGCACGAGCAACGCCTGCGCGGTTTCCGGCTGCAAATAGTCGAATACTTCTTCGAGCGGGAAGCTGTGTTGTGGCCCGAGCGAGAGCACGATCGCTTCTTCGTTCGCCGCGGCTTGCAGCTCGAAGCCGAAACCGCGACAAAACCGCTTGCGCAGCGCGAGCCCCCAAGCGCGGTTGATCCGCCCGCCGAACGGCGCATGCAACACGAGCTGCATGCCGCCGCTCTCGTCGAAGAAGCGCTCGAGCACGACGCGCCGTTGCGTGGGCACGACGCCCAGCGACTTCGCGCCGGAAGCGGCGTATTCGCCGAGCTGCCCGGCGGCGGCTTCGCCGATTTCGGCACGAATGCCGGCATTGTCCGTCGAAGCTTCTTCGCGCAAGCGCGAGATTTCGTCGCACAGTTCCGTCGTGCGCGCGGGGGCTTCGCCGAGCCAGAACGGAATCGTCGGCGGCGCGCCTTTCGCATCCGCCACGCGCACGACTCCGCCGCTCACGCGCAAGATGCGCCACGACGCGGTGCCGAGCTGAAAAATGTCGCCGCCGTTCGACTCGATCGCGAAATCCTCGTTCAACGTGCCGACCAGCGTGTTCTCGGGATCGAGGATGACTTGGTAGTCGGTGTTGTCGCCGATCGCGCCGCCGGAAGCGATCGCGGTGATGCGGGCGCGGCGCGTCGCCATCAGCCGTTTGCCGATGCCGTCGCGATGCAACAGCGCCCAACGACCCTGCGCGTGAACGCTCACGACTTCGTCGAACTCACGCCGCTCGAGCTCGCGATACGGCCAAGCGCGCCGCAGCATGCGAAATAGCGCTTCTTCGTCCCAGTCCTCGGCGACACACGCGGCGACGATTTGCTGCGCCAAGATGTCGAGCGGGCATCCGGGTTGCGGCGTGCGATCGAGCACTCCTTGGCGAATGCAGCGCACGAGCGCCGCGGCTTCGACCAATTCGTCGAGCGTGAGCGGGAACACGCGGCCTTTCGGTGTGCGATGCACTCCGTGACCCGCGCGCCCAACGCGCTGAAGCAAGGTCGCAATCGAACGCGACGCGCCGAGCTGAATCACCAAATCGACGTCACCGATGTCGATGCCGAGCTCGAGCGACGCGGTGGCGACGAGCGCCTTCAATGCGCCGGCTTTCAAGCGTTGTTCGGCGTCGTGTCTGCGCTCGGCCGCGAGGCTGCCGTGATGGCAGGCTACGACGCCCGCGCCGAGCAAGTTGCCGAGTCGCGCGGCGACGCGCTCGGCCATCTTGCGGGTGTTCACGAACACGAGCGTGGTGCGGTGCTCGCGCACGAGTTCGGCCATGCGCGCGTAGATCTCTTCCCAAACTTCATGCGAGCAGACCGCGCTGAGCGGCGAAGGCGGCACTTCGATCGCGAGATCGATGTTCCGCAAATGGCCCGCGTCGACCAGCGTGCACGCGCGATCGACGCCGACCAGAAAGCGCGCCACGGCTTCGAGCGGTTTTTGCGTCGCGGACAGGCCGATGCGTTGCACTTCGCGGCCGGTCAGCGCGTCGAGCCGCTCGAGCGACAGCGAGAGGTGCGAGCCGCGCTTGTCGCGAGCGAGCGCGTGAATTTCGTCGACGATCACGGTACGCACGCTCTTGAGCATGCGCCGCCCGCCTTCGCTCGTGAGCAAGATGTAGGCGGACTCCGGCGTGGTGACGAGGATGTGCGGCGGGCGCTTCGTCATCGCGGCGCGCGTCTTTTGACTGGTGTCACCGGTGCGCACTTCGACGCGCACGCTCGGCAAATTCGGGTCGAGTTCGCGGATCTCGGCGAGCGGCGCGGAGAGATTTTTTTGGATGTCGCTCGCCAGCGCTTTGAGCGGCGAAATATAGAGCACGTGCGTGCCTGCTTCGAGCTCGGGCCCGCGCGCGAGCAGGTCGTCGATCGCGGAAAGAAACGCGGCCAGGGTTTTGCCCGAGCCGGTCGGCGCGGCGACGAGGGTGTGCTTGCCGCTGCGAATCGCGGGCCAAGCTTCGAGCTGCGCTGGCGTCGGCGTGCCCAAGCGCTCTTTGAACCAGCGCTCGACGGCGGGTTGAAACTCGAACGAAGACAACACAGGCAAATCGGACATGCGGCGGAGCCGAAGCATGTGCTTCACGTCACAGAGCGGCAACGTTCGTCGAACCCAGCGGCGATCCGCGCGATTTTCTTGGGCTAAGCCGTGACGCGCCGCCGACTGCGCGTGACGTGCGAAGTCTCGCGCTTCAACCCAAATCGAAACGCGCGCAAAATCGCTGCCCACGATCGCGCATGCGCGAGAGCCACAAAGCTTCGGAAACGGTCGTATAGTGCGCGGCACATGGCAGAGCTGATCGTTCGAGCGCCGGACGGCACGAAAATTAGCAGCGAGAGCTACGGCCAGGGCCGGCCGCTCGTGATCGTGTCGGGCGCCATGTTCGCGCGTGAACGCTGGCTTTCGGTGATTCCGCTTTTTGCCTCCGAGCGCGATCCCTACGTGATCGACCGGCGCGGACGCGGGCGAAGCGGGGACACTCAGCCCTACGCGCCGGAGCGCGAGATCGAAGACATCGTCGCGGTGATTGAAAGGATCGGCGAGCCACTCGATTTGCTCGGCCATTCTTCGGGCGCGATCTTGGCGTTGCAAGTGGCGGCACGCGCGCCGGCTCAGCTCGAGCGCGTGATCGCTTACGAGCCACCGATATTTTTCAAAGCCGAAGATTCGATCGTGCAAGACTTGCCGGAGCGGCTCGACGCTTTGCTCGCAGCGGGAAAGCGCGAAGCGGCGGTCGAGACATTTTTTCGCGAAGGCCCGCGCATGAGCGATCAGGAAATCCAGAGCCTCAAGGCGGCCCCGTTTTGGCCGCAGCTGGTGGCCACGCTCGGACACACGGTGCCGTACGACTCGCGCGTGCAACGCTCGTTCAAGGGCGAGCGGAGCGAGCTCGAGTCGATTCGCGTTCCGACGTTGATGCTGGTTGGTTCGGCCAGCTCGCCGCGCATGCAGAGCGGCGCGCGCACGATTGCCGAGCGCCTTTCACACGCTCAAATCGCGGAGCTCGCCGAGCAGCAGCACATGGCTCACGTGACAGCGCCCGCGCTCTTCGCCGCGACGGTGAACGGTTTCTTGTCGGCCGCAGCGAGTTGAACTTCGCGAAACTCGAGCGCGGGCGCCGCGGGTCAAACAATTTTGAAAAATGCGGGGCTAGGCTGCCCCAAAATACCAGCCAACCAAAGCGACGAATGCGTTGTTCGAATGCACTCGATGCCATAGCTTTCACGAAGCATGCGAGAGCGCTCATGGCTTTTGGCTGGCTCGATTTTATTTTTGTGCGCGGCGACGAACAGCGCATGCGAAAACCACGCGACCAGCAGAAACGCTGAAGACGGCGCGACGAACATAGCGAGCGCAGGCACGTCGAGCGGCGGGGCGAGTAGCGCGAACGGCGGTGCGAGTAGCGCGGGGAACGCGGGCAGCGGCGGGGCGCTCACGAGTGCCGGCAGCGCGGGACTTGCAAACGGCGGCAACGCCGGAACGAGTTTCGCCGGCGCGAGCGGAAGCGCGGGCACTGCGGGCGCGCCATTCGGTCCAATTCACTGCATGCCGGGCACAGGCGGCGACGGCAAACACGATTTGCCAGTGAGCACGAGTGATCCGCCGGAGTGGACGCTCGGTGCAGGCGTGAGCGCCGGCACCGTCACGCCGTCCGCGAGCTTCGCGAGCACCACGTACAATCAGCATTTCCCGTACTGGATTTACACTTCGGCCAATTACGTCTCGGGCATGCCGGCGATTTTCTTGCTCTTCGGCGATGGCAATCAGTTCTTGACCGATTTTCACGCCGCGACCGTGCTCGATAATTTGAGCGCGACGCACGCGCTGCCGCCGGCCGTCGCGCTATTCATCGATCCGCCTTCGGACGGCGATCGCGTCGCCACGTACGATCCGCCGACCGACGAATACACGAACTTTCTGTTCAATGAGATCTTGCCGCAGGTCATCTTCGACAAATACAGCGTGTCGCGCGATCCGGAGGCGTGGTCGATCGTCGGCTACAGCGCGAGCGGCGGACAAGGCTGGGAAGTGCTCTGGAATCGTCCGGACGATTTTCACAAGTTCATCGGCGACAACACGAGCTTCGGCGCGGCGATCACCTACGGCGTCGATTGGGTGAAAGTAATCGCCGCGGCGCCGGCGCGCACGCTGCGCGTGAGCTTGCTCACATCGACCAATGATCTCTCGGATCAGCGCGGCATGTGGTACGTCATCAATCAAAACGTCGCCGCCGATCTGGCCGACCAAGGCAACGAGTGGCGCTTGCTGATCGGCACGGGCATGCATTACCCACCGCTCGACGGCGAACACGATTTTCCGAACGCGCTACGCTGGATGTTCCAAGGTTGCTCGTTCTGAAACGCGGCGACGACGAATCCGGCTAATTTTCAGCCAATTCGCGCTCGGGACGAATCGGCGGCGCGTTCCGCCTTCCGGCAGCACGATTATACCGTGATAGACTAGTGCGCTTTCATGAACTCGAAGTCGGTTGCCGTCGTGCTCGTCTTTTCGTGTCTGTTGGTTGAAGCCTGTGAACATGGCAGTGCTCGTTCACCGAGCGCTGGTAGTTGGGCAACGCCGGCCGTGCCGCCGCCGCCAACGGCAATGGCCGCTCAGCCGGTTGCGCCTGCGCTCCCGCCGCCGCCGCGCGTGACCGCGTCCGCTGCGCTCGTCACTCCAGCCGGATGGGTGAACTACGGCGGCATCATCTTGCCGGCGATTCCGGGGTTGACCACGCCCGCGCCGAACGCAGCCGTGCCGAGCGCAGGCGCCGCTCCGAGCGCTCCGGCCGCGCCGAACGGCTGGGTCACGATCGCGGGCATCAGCGTGCCGGCGATTCCTGGATTGACCGTGCCGCTTGCGAATTCGGCCACGCCTCCGGCGGCTGCGGCACTTTTACCAAAGGGTCATTGCGGCGCGGTGAACGTCGCGGGCCAGCGCATTCCGATCGATTGCATCACGCCGATGTACGGCGAGATCCCGAGCGCGGCGCGGCCGCTCGTCAGCCGCAGCGCGCTCAGCGCGGGCAAAGGTTTCGTGGGCGCGGCGCCATTGCCGGTGATGGTCGATCATCGCACGGACGGCACCGAAGGCCCGATTCGCGATCAACAGGAGGTCGGCGCGTGCACCGGTTTTTCACTCGCTGCGGCGATCGATCATGCCTACGCGCACACGAGCGGCAATCTGGTTCCGGTGTCCGTGATGCACGTCTGGTCGCGCTATCACGATCCCTCGATGAACGACGCCGTAAAGGATACCCAAGATCACGCGCTCACCTCCGAAGCCGCGTGGCCGTACGACGAAAAGCTCGCTTGCTCTTGGGACTGCGAAGACTCGTGCCACTCGGATTTGAACGTGAGCTGCGGCACGCCCGATGCCACGCAGGTCAACGCCGCGAACGCGCGACCGACAGTGACGGTCTCGACGATCACGCGCCTCGACACGACGAGCAGTCTCGACGCGATCAAAGAGGCGCTCGCCAAAGGTCAGGATGTTTGGTTCGACATGCAAGTCGATGCCGACGCGTTCTCGAACGTGCAAGGCAGCAATGCGATCGTGCCTGACGGCTCATTTCGCAGCGGATCCGGCCACGCCATGGTGCTCGCTGGCTACAACGTGCAAGCGAACGGCACCTACTACCTGATTCACAACAGCTGGGGCATGGCTTGGGGCGATCGCGGTTATGCCTGGATTCACGAGACGACGTTGAAGAACAACATCGTGAGTGCGTATCTCGTGGATGTGAGCACGCCGAAAGCGTCTCAGCCGGCGCAAAAACCCGCGCCGCCGCCCGCACCGTGTCCGGCCAATCAAAAACCGGACAGCAGCACCAACGCCTGCGCGCCGGCATGTCCCGATGGCAGTCCGCGCAACGCCAACGCTTGCCCGGTCGCGAACCAATGCCCGATTGGCTACGTGAATCTGACCGGCAAGTGCGAGATCGCCGCGCCAGTCATTTCGGGACAAGACGCGAAGAGCGGCATCTTCTACACCTGCTCTTCGGGCGGCTGCACGTACGCAATCCCGTTTGGCCAAGCAGGCTGCGCGCTGCCCGTGTGCGCGAAGTCTTGCCCGGCACCCAAATTCCAAATCACGGTCAGCGCGCAAGGCGCCGGCTGCTCGGATTGAGCATTTCGCGCTAAAACTCAGGGCGATTTCGGGTCGTGCCAGCCGCGGTGCGCCGCGCGCACGAGCTTCGTCCAAGTCTCTTCGCGGAGCGCCGAGCGCGGCAGCATGTGCGCCAGCTCGGGCGCTCGCTCAGCTTCGACGCGCAACACGCCGCGCTCCGGATTGCGCAAATCGATGTACTCGTCACCCGCGGCGAGATGCGCGTTGGACTCGAACGAAGCAACGTGCGCGATCTCTTCGTCCGAGAGCAACTTCAGGATCGCGTCGCGCGTGAGATACGTGCCGCCCTTCGGCACTGAATGCTCGGGCCCTTCATTGTCCTCGCCGAGCGTCCACGCTGGCGGGTCGCTGGCCGGAAAAGATTCGGCGAGCGTTTCGTCGATCATCGCTTCTGAGAGCTCGTGTGGTTTTTTTGTCGCCATGCTTTGGACGCTAATGCCGATTTGAGCGGACGAAACTGGGAACCTTTCCCCAGCTACTCGCTCTGCTCAACGTGCGAGCTCACGTGGCATCGCGCAAGGAGCGATCGTGTCGAAAGTTCTCCCGAAAAATGCCGGCTTTGGTGCGCCTTTGCTGATTTCCGTCACTGCGCTCGCGCTGCTTTTCGCGGTGCAATGCACGAGCAGCGACGGAAATTCTGGTTCTTCGTCATCGCCAGCGAGTTGCGCCGGGAATATGGGCATCGCACGGAGTGACGCTGGCGTCACTGACACGAGTGACCCAGTAAAAGTTGCCGCGAGCGCGCTGATCGATCAGGGCCGCGATGTCTTTCGCTTCAACACCTTCGGCGATGAAGATTTTTGGGGTGGGGTGCTCAAGCTGCACACTGCGATCGAAGGCTCGGCCAACGGCGGCGTGGGCGATGGCGTCAGTCCACAAACAGCGCTGTCCGTCGGTTTGAAGGTTGATATGGACGCGCTGCCCGCCGCTCTGGTCACCCAAATCCAGAATAACCAGGTCGATCTCAGCTCGCCCGCGACGACGCTCGCACTCTTGCAACTGAACGCGGTCGTCGGTGTGACGGGCGTGTTCGACTCGAACAAACAATTGACGTCGCTCGGCATTCAATGCGCGCTCTGCCACTCCACGGTCGACGACGCGTTCGCGCCCGGCATCGGCCATCGCTTGGACGGATGGGCCAACCGCGACCTCAATGTTGGCGCGATCGTCAATCTTTCGCCCGATCTTTCCGCGGTCGCGACGTTACTCGGAGTCGACGAACCGACGGTACGTACGGTGCTGCAAAGCTGGGGCCCCGGCAAATTCGACGCGGAATTGTTCCTCGATGGCCAACCGTTCCAAAAGGACGGCATGACCAGCGCCGCAACATTGATCCCACCGGCGTTCGGCCTAGTCGGCGTGAACATGCACACGTATACCGGCTGGGGCTCCGTCACGTACTGGAACGCGTTCG
The DNA here is from genome assembly GCA_036268695.1 of Polyangiaceae bacterium. GTDB lineage: Bacteria > Myxococcota_A > Polyangia > Polyangiales > Polyangiaceae > PMG-095. The sequence continues at coordinate 14,395 of DATATR010000337.1, forward strand.
TCGCGAATCTCGAGATGCACGGCAAAGGCACCTTCTTCGACGAGCGGCTCGACGATGCCACGAAATTCCCGATCGCGGCCAAGAACAATTTCGGTCACGTCACGAATGACATGGACTTGATCACGCCGGCGCTCGCACCACTTCATTTCTATCAACTCGCGATCGCCGCGCCGACACCGCCCGCCGGTGGCTTCGACGCGGACGCGGCAACGCGCGGTCAAGCGGTGTTCAACGGCGCTGGCAAGTGCGCCACCTGCCACGTGCCGCCACTCTTCACCGAGCCCGGCTACAACATGCACACGCCCGAGGAGATCGGCATCGACGATTTCCAAGCCAGCCGCTCGCCCGACGGCCGCTACCGGACGACACCGCTAAAAGGCCTATTTTCCCACACCAAAGGCGGCTTCTATCACGACGGCCGTTTCGCGACCCTGGCTGACGTCATCACTCACTACGACGCCACGTTCAAGCTCGGACTGAGCTCGGATCAGCAATCAGATCTCGCGCAGTACTTGATGTCCCTGTGAGTTGAATCGGAGCAGGTGAAGTGGCCGGCGTTCTGCGCGCGAACGAACGTCGATTCACGGTTGCAAGCAGCAGGCGTGGGGGATAAAAGATACATATCGCATGAATCTTTTTCAGGAGCGCGCAATGCGCGTGAGCAGCCCCCGTTTTGCGATTGTTTTTGGCTTTGCTGCGCTGCTCGCAAATTGTCAGAAAGCGCCGCCACCAGCGCCTGTGGAAACCGCGTCCGTGCCGCCGCCGCCCGCGCCAATCGCGCTCTCGCCGGCGGCTGAAGCGCGGCACATCTTCGATACTCGTTGCGTGGTTTGCCACGGCAGTGTCGGCAAAGGCGACGGACCGGGCGGCGCCGTGCTGAACCCGAAGCCGCGCGCATTCGGCGACAAAACCTGGCAGAAATCAGTCGACGATGCGCACCTCGCCAAAACGATCGTCGAGGGCGGGCTCGCGGTTGGGCTCAGCGCCGGCATGGCGCCGAACCCAGACTTGAAGGACAAACCGGACACGGTCGCCGAGCTGATCAAGATCGTGCGAAAGTTCGGCGAATAGGCAAACCCAAATAAAAACCGATCTGCGCAGGAATGCGCCCGAAAACTACGCGAGCTGCAGCAAGCGCCGAAGCGGCGCGGCGCGACCTTCGACGATGTCGGCGAGCGTGTAGCGATCGAGCGTGCCGAGGAACGCCCGGAGCGCTTCCTCGAACATGCCGCGCAGTTTGCAGGCCGAAGTGATGCGGCAACTTCGTTCGCCGTTCTTCGCGAGGCAATCCACCAGCTCGAAGCTCTCCTCGGTTTGGCGCAACAGCTGACCGATGCGTATTTCGCTCGGGACCATGCCGAGACGCATGCCGCCGCCGCGGCCGCGGAGCGTCTCGATGTAGCCGAGCTGACCGAGCAGGTGCAC